>NZ_JBJJTJ010000005.1:0-207807 GCF_054177765.1 Modestobacter lacusdianchii
ACCAAGAGTTGGCACTCTCGTTCAATCAACCAAAGGAACCCAACGACATCCGAAGACGCCGAATGGGGGTTTTGATACTTGGCACTGACTTTCGGCACGCTGTTGAGTTCTCAAGGAGCGGACGCGCACGAACCCCGACCAATTTCTTGGCCGTTGCTCCGTGGCGGTGATTTCCACTCTACACCAAGTTCCGCAGCAGTCGAACCTCGGGGGCTCGTCCGGCGGTTTCCCAGGCCTTGCGGCCCGGTCCGTTCTCGCTTGGTGCATGGAGAACGATACACGCCCTCAGAGGGGGTCTGCAGGGGGGTCCCCCGGGGGTCTCTCGACGACCCCTCGGGGCAGTTGACCTGCGAGAAGACCGGTCAGGCCACCCCGCGGGGCCGGTACTGCACGCTCACCCTCGGGCCGACGGCCTTGGCGGTCTTGGGGATGCAGTGCTCCCACGTCCGCTGGCAGGAGCCACCCATGACGACGAGGTCACCGTGCCCGAGGGTGAAGCGGAGGCTCTCCCCGCCGCCGACGGGTCGCAGCATCAACGGTCGCGGCGATCCGAAGGACACGATGGCGACCATCGTGTCCTCCGTGCGGCTCCGGCCGACACGGTCGCCGTGCCAGGCCACGCTGTCCCGGCCGTCGCGGTACAGGCACATGCCGGCGGTGACGAAGGGCTCGCCCAGCTCCGGCCCGTAGTGGTCGTTGAGCGCAGTGCGGGCATCGGTGAGCGCATCGTGTGGCAGCGGCTCCCCGCCGCCGTACCAGCGGAGGAGTCGCGGCACCGCGACCTCCCGGTCGTACATCTGCCGCCGGTCGGCCCGCCAGCCGATGTCACCGAGCAGGACGTCAAGCACGGCGTCGGACCCCTCCACCCAACCGGGCAGGTGGTCGACCCAGGCGCCGCGGGAGAGCTGGTGCCGGACCACCCGCCCCGACAGCGGGGTGAGCGCCGCCTCCTCGGCGACGTCCCACATCGATGGCTGGTGCGCGAGCGACATGCGGCGAGGCTACCCCCGGTTTCGCACAGGTGTTCGAAACCCTGTGGACAACCGCTCGGGCTCCTCCGCCGGGCCCCACGCCGCGCGGTGCACGGGCGAAGCCCGTCAGGCGCTGAGCGCCAGGGCGAACGGCAGCACCGAGCCGGCCCCGGCCAGCCGGAGTTCCCGGCCGGCGACGGTCATGGTCCAGCGGGAGTCGGCCAGGTCGTCGACGAGGAGGACCGGAGTTCCCCCGAGCTGGGCGAGGCGTTCGCGCAGCTCGGCGCCGACGACGATCCGCTGCCAGACCCCGGCGAGGCGGAAGGCGCTGTTGCCGCCGGGCCCGCCGGTCGGGCCGCCGTGCGCCAGGTCGAGGGTGCCCAGGTAGGGCAGCCGCCCGACCCGGGCCAGCCCTTCGGCCACACCGGTGACCAGCGCGGGCCGGCGCCGGGACGGCATCGCGACCACCGCTCCCGGGCGCTCGGCCCAGTCCCAGGCAGCGAGCACCCGGGCGCAGGCCTTGAGCAGCTCCTCGTCGGGCGGGGCGTCGTCGGGCAGCCCCGGGCGGATCACCCGGTGGCTCACGTCGTATGCGGCGTCCGGGTCCTCCTCGAGGGGCGGGGCCTCGAGGTCGTCTGCCAGCGTCGCCACCCCGCCGACGCCGTCGTCCCCCAGGAGGCTGCGCAGCCGCTGGCCCCAGCCGAGGTCGGTCAGCCGGGCCACCGCCCGGCCGGTGGCGATCTGCTCCCCGGGCGCGATCTTGCCCTTCACCTCGACGCCGAGCCGGTCGGCGCCGGTGGGCCACTGGGCACGCGGCGCCAGCTCAACGCCGGGCCGGTCGAGCCGCGCCGAGGCCGCATCGGCAGCCTCGGCCGGGACGTCGGTGGCGTACCAGGGGCCGGCACAGACGTCGCAGCGGCCGCAGGGGGCGGCGGTCGGGTCGTCGAGGGCCTCCTGCAGGAAGGCCATCCGGCACTCGGCGGTGTCGACGGGCCTGGCGTAGCTGAGCATCGACCGCTGCTCGGCCTCTCGCGTCGCGGTGACCCGGGAGTACCGCTCGGCGTCGTAGACCCACGGGACCCCGGTGGAGCGCCAGCCACCCTGCACCCGCTCGACCGCGCCGTCGACGGCCAGCACCTTGAGCAGCAGCTCCAGTCGGGAGCGGCGGACGTCGGCGACGGTCTCCAGGCGGGCCACCGACCAGGCCTTGCCGTCGGCCATCGCGGTCAGCACCGCCGCCGCGTGGTCCTCCCGGGGCATCGACGAGGTGGCGAACCACTGCCAGATCGCGATGTCCTCGGGCCCCGGGAGCAGCAGCACGTCGGCGTGGTCGACGGCGCGGCCGGCGCGGCCGACCTGCTGGTAGTAGCTGACCGGCGACGAGGGCGCCCCCAGGTGCACGACGAACCCCAGGTCGGGCTTGTCGAAGCCCATGCCCAGGGCGGAGGTGGCCACCAGGGCCTTCACCCGGTTCTCCCGCAGCGCCTCCTCGGCGTCCTTGCGGTCGGCGTCGTCGAGCCGGCCGGTGTAGGCGCGGACCTCGTGGCCGGCGTCGCGGAGCAGGGCCGCCGTCTCCTCGGCCGCGGCCACCGTGAGGGTGTAGACGATGCCGCTGCCCGGCAGGTCGGCCAGGTGCGCGGCCAGCCAGGCCAGCCGCGCCCGGTCGGTGTCGAGCCGCAGGACGCCCAGCCGCAGCGAGTCGCGCGCCAGCGGCCCCCGCACCGTGGTGACGTCGACCCCGCCGGCGCCCAGCTGCTCGGCGACGTCGGCGACCACCCGCTCGTTCGCCGTGGCGGTGGTGGCCAGCACCGGCGTACCGGCCGGCAGCTGGCCGAGCAGGTCGCGGATCCGCCGGTAGTCGGGACGGAAGTCGTGACCCCAGTCGGAGACGCAGTGCGCCTCGTCGACCACCAGCAGCCCGCACCGGTCGACCAGGCCGGGCAGCTGCTCGTCGCGGAAGCGCGGGTTGGTCAACCGCTCGGGGGAGACCAGCAGCACGTCGACGTCGTCGGCGGCGAGCCGGGCGTTGACGTCGTCCCACTCGGTGACGTTGGAGCTGGAGATCTCCACCGCCTTGATGCCGGCCCGGGCGGCCGCGGCCACCTGGTCGCGCATCAGCGCGAGCAGCGGGCTCACCAGCAGGGTGGGGCCGGCGCCACGGCGACGCAGCAGCGCGGTGGAGACGAAGTAGACGGCGGACTTGCCCCAGCCGGTGCGCTGCACGACCAGCGCGCGCTGGTGCCGTTCCACCAGCGCCGCGACGGCGGCGTCCTGCCCCTCTCGGAAGACGGCGTCGGCGCGGCCGGTGAGCTCACGCAGGACGCCGAGTGCCTCGTCGGCCAGGTCGGTCTCGACAGCGGTGCTCATGCACCCGACCGTAGGCGGCGGCACCGACATCCCGGACCTGGGCGTGCGGCGGCCGTGGGCGAACGGTTGGATGGACCCCGATGCTGCCGCCCGACAACCACGTGCACTCGGAGTTCTCGTGGGACACGGGGCCCCGGGCCTCGCTGCTGCGCGCTTGCGAGCGGGCGGTGGAGATCGGGCTGCCGGCCATCGCGTTCACCGAGCACCTGGACTTCACGGTCTGGGACGCCGCCGACCGGGCGACCGCCCACGGGCTCACCGACCGCCACCCGGCCAACCAGCTGCCCATCGACGTCGACCTGTACGCCGAGACGATCTGGGAGGCGCGGCAGCGGTTCCCGACGCTGCGGGTCTGGTCGGGTGTCGAGGCCGGCGAGCCGCACCTGTTCGGGGCCAGTGTGGACGCGCACCTCGGCAACGCGCCCGTGGACCGCGTCCTGGGGTCGCTGCACTCCCTCCCGGTGGACGGCCGTCTGATGGGGGTCAACCGGCTGCTGCACGCCCCCGGCGTCGACGTGATCGAGACGATGCGCCGCTACCTGACCGAGATGGTCACGATGATCGAGACCAGTGACGTCTTCCAGGTGCTGGCGCACTGCGACTACCCGCGGCGCTACTGGCCGGGCGGGCGCGACCAGTACCCGGAGGCGCTGTTCCAGGAGGAGTACCGCGCCGTCTTCCGGGCCCTGGCCGCCAGCGGGCGGGCCCTGGAGGTCAACACGACCAGCCCGCTGTGGTCGGTGGAGCTGCTGCGCTGGTACCGCGACGAGGGCGGCGACGCGGTCAGCTTCGGCAGCGACGGGCACCAGCCGCACCTGGTGGGGCAGCGCTTCGAGCTGGCGGTCGACGTCGTCGAGCAGGCCGGTTTCCGCCCGGGCCGGGACCGCTTCGACTTCTGGCGTCGCTGAGGTCCTTGCACCGGACCGAGACCCGTTGGTGTCGATCGGGTCGCACACCGCCGATGACAGGGGCATGACCGCTCCGGCAGCCCCGCACGACGCCACCGACGCCGCCGTGCCCTTCGGCCCGCTCACCTTCGTCCAGGAGATGACGCGCGCCGGGCACGCCACCATCGCCCAGCTGCACGACGAGGCGATGGCCGCCATCGCCGCGCTGGCCGAGGGCTGGGACCGGCCGGCTCCCGAGGCGCGCGTGCTGCGGATGGGCGACCGGCCGGCCGTGCACGTGCGGCCGGTCGGCGTCGCGGCCGCCTGACCCGCCGGGTCGTGCCGATCCGGAGAAGTCGCGCCAACTACTTCACCGCTAAGGCAATCTGCCGCTAGGGTCGCGCAATGGCCCACCCGCGTCGCGTCGTCATCGCGCTCGGCGGGAACGCCATGACCGGCCCCGACGGCTCCGCCACCCCCGGAGCCCAGCGCGACGCCATCGCCGGGGCCGCCCGGCACGTCGCCGCCGTCGTCGCCAGCGGCGCCGAGGTCGTGGTCACCCACGGCAACGGCCCCCAGGTGGGCAACCTGCTGGTCAAGAACGAGCTGGCCGCGCACGAGGTGCCGCCGGTCCCGCTCGACTGGAACGTCGCGCAGACCCAGGCGACCATCGGCTTCACCCTCGCCGACGAGCTCGACGCCGCCCTGGCCGCCCTCGGCTCGCCCAAGCGCACCGCCGCGCTGGTCACCCGCACCCTCGTCGACCCGGCCGACCCGGGGTTCCGCACGCCGACCAAGCCGGTCGGCCGGCACCTGCCGCGGGAACGGGCCCAGCACTTCATCGACCTCGGCCAGGTCTGGGAGGACCGCGGCGAGCGCGGCTGGCGCCGGGTGGTCGCCTCCCCCGAGCCGCTGGCGGTGGTCGACGTCCCGGCCGTCTCCGCGCTCAGCGCGGCCGGCTTCGTCGTCGTGTGCGCGGGCGGCGGGGGCGTCCCCGTGGTCGACGACGGGCGGGACGGCGCCGCGCTGCGCGGCGTGGAGGCGGTCATCGACAAGGACCTCACCGCCGCGCTGCTGGCCCGCGAGCTGGGCGCCGGCACCCTGGTCATCGCCACCGACGTCCCCCACGTGATGGTCGACTTCGGCCGCCCGGACGCGCGACCGCTGGGCCGGGTGACCGCCGCGGAGCTGCGCGAGCACGCGGCGGCCGGCCAGTTCGCCCGCGGCAGCATGGGCCCCAAGGTCGACGCCGCGCTCCGGTTCGTCCAGCAGGGCGGCGCCCGCGCCGTGATCACCTCGCTGGAGCACATCTCCGACGCCGTCGCCGGTGACGACGTCGGTACCGTCCTCACCGCATAGGAGAAGCCGTGCCCGCACCGATCGAGGTCCGCAAGGTCCCGCTGCACAACGTCAGCGACGCCTCCGAGCTCGCCAAGCTCATCGACGACGGCGTGATGGAGGCCGACCGGGTCATCGCCGTCATCGGCAAGACCGAGGGCAACGGCGGGGTCAACGACTACACCCGGATCATCGCCGACCGCGCCTTCCGCGAGGTGCTGCTGGAGAAGGGCACCCGCAGCAAGGAGGAGGTCGGGGAGATCCCGATCGTGTGGTCCGGTGGCACGGACGGCGTGATCAGCCCGCACGCCACGATCTTCGCCACGCTGCCCGAGGACGCGGTGGAGAAGACCGACGAGCCGCGGCTGACCGTCGGGTTCGCCATGAGCGAGGTGCTGCTGCCCGAGGACATCGGCCGGCTGACCATGGTCGAGAAGGTCGCCGAGGGCGTGCGCCGGGCGATGGCCGAGGCGGGCATCACCGACCCGGCCGACGTCCACTACGTGCAGACCAAGACGCCGCTGCTGACGATCGAGACGATCCGCGAGGCGAAGTCGCGCGGGCAGGAGACCTACTACGACGAGCCGCACGGCTCGATGGACCTCTCCAACGGCACGACCGCGCTGGGCATCGCGCTGGCGCTCGGCGAGATCGAGATGCCGGAGCAGAAGCAGGTCATGCGCGACTTCTCGCTGTTCAGCGCGGTGGCGTCCTGCTCGTCGGGGGTGGAGCTGGACCGGGCGCAGATCGTCGTCGTCGGCAACGCCCGCGGCCACGGCGGCAGGTACCGGATCGGCCACTCGGTGATGAACGACGCGCTGGACTCCGACGGCATCTGGAACGCCATCCGGGACGCCGGTCTCGACCTGCCGGAGCGGCCGCACACCTCCGACCTGGGCGACCGGCTGGTCAACGTCTTCCTCAAGTGCGAGGCCGACCCGACCGGCTACGTGCGCGGCCGGCGCAACGCGATGCTCGACGACTCCGACGTCTTCTGGCACCGGCAGATCAAGGCGACCGTCGGCGGCGTCGCCGCGTCGGTGACCGGCGACCCGGCGGTGTTCGTGTCGGTGGCCGCGGTGCACCAGGGCCCCTCCGGCGGCGGTCCGGTCGCCGCCATCGTCACGGCCTGACCGCTCCGGCCCCGTCGTCCCGCGCTGCCCGCGGGGCGACGGGGCCGCCCGTCAGGCGATGCAGCTGGTGTCCTCGGCGGTGCGGTCGCTGGCCGCGTAGGTGTCACCGGACGTCTCCGCGACCGGCGCGCTGACCGCGGCGCCGATGCCGTCGAAGTCCGAGCCCAGCACCAGCTGCACGGTGCCTGCGGGCAGCGTGTCGTCGACGGCGACCGCCGCACCCGGCACCTGGGCGGCGACCGCCGCGGCCAGGGCCTCGTCCCCGGTCGCGTGGCTGATCGTCGTGCGGTCGGTGGCGTCGGCGTTGCCACCGCTGCTGGCCAGGAACCCCCCGGCGGCCAGTGCGTCGGCCGCGGTCGCCGCCGCACCCGTGACGCCCGAGCCGTTGAGCACGCTGACCGTGACGTCGGCGGGGTCGGCCGTCTCCACCGGCGGCGCGGACGGCGCCGGCTCCGGATCGGCGCTCAGCGAGGCGAAGAACTCCTCGAACGCCGCCGGGTCGACCGGCTTCAGCACCGCCCCGGCGTCCTCGGTGGCGTCCACCAGGCCCGGGATGGTCCGGAAGGTGATGTCCCCGGGCCTGACCGACTGCATCTGCGCGGCCAGGTCGAACAGGCTCAGGCCCTCGTCGACGGTGACGCTGGTGCCGACCTGCTCGATCACCTGCCGCTGCTTGGCCGGGTTGAGCAGCAGGTCCTCCGAGAGCACGTTGCGGATCAGCCCGGCCAGGAAGACCTGCTGGCGCACCTGCCGGTCGATCTCGCTGTTCAGGCCGTGCCGCTGCCGGACGAAGGCGAGCGCGTCGGCGCCGCTGATGGTCTGCACGCCGGCCTCGAAGTCCGCGCCGGACATCGGGTCCCTGGTGGCCTGGCACAGGTTCACCTCGACGCCGCCGACGATGCTGCTGATGTTGATGAAGCCGAGCAGGTTGATCTCGGCGTAGTGGTCGACCTGGACGCCGGTCGCGCCGCTGATCGTCTGGATGAGCAGGCGGGCGCCGGCCGCCTCCTTCTCGGCCTCGCTGCCCTCGGCGTCGGCGTACCCGCGTCCGAAGGCGGAGTTCAGCTTGGCCTCCCCGTGGCCGGGGATCGCGACGTACAGGTCGCGCGGGATGGAGACGAAGGCCGCGGCCGAGCCGTCGGCCGGGACGTGCGCCAGGATCATCGTGTCGGTGTTCAGCAGCCCGTCGGGGTCGCCGGTGCTGAACTCCTGGACCTGCTCGGGGGTCAGGCCGGCGCGTGAGTCGCGCCCGACCAGCAGCAGGTTCATCGCCTCCCCGGCGTGGTCGCCGCCCTGGGCATCGCTGTTGCCCTCGGTGGGGATCGCGTCCGTGCGACCGACGGCCGCCTCGGCCACCCGGCCCAGGTACCAGCCCCAGCCGCTCCCGGCGAGCACCAGCACGGAGAGCAGCACGGCCACGAGTCGCGCCACCACGGCGAGCCGCCGCGGGGCGCCCGCGGCAGCGGATGCGTCGTGCGAGCCCCGGGGCCGCCCGGCCCGCGGGTCGAGCCGCGGCGGCAGGCTCGGTGCGCCGGGCTCATCGCGTGGCATGGCTGACCACTGCCCCTCTCGTGACCGACGGTTCGGCCCCGAGCCTGGCACACCCGGCCAGGCAGGCGGTCGGGACGCGCCACCCGGCCCCGGTCAGGGCAGGATCGCGTCCACGTAGCCGCCGTCGACCCGCAGCGCGCCGCCGGTGGTGGCCGAGGCCAGCGGCGAGGCGAGGTAGACGCACATGTTGGCGATCTCCTCGGGCTCGATCAGCCGCTGCAGCAGCGACTGGGGCCGGTGCAGCCGCATGAACTCGCGCTGGGCGTCGTCCCAGGGCAGGTCGTCGCCGACCAGGGAGCGGACGAACTCCTCGACGCCGCCGGTGTGCGTCGGGCCGGCGATCACCGAGTTGACGGTGACGCCCGAGCCGGCGGCCTCCTTGGCGAAGCCGCGGGAGACGGCGAGCAGCGCCGTCTTGGACATCCCGTAGTGGATCATCTCGGCGGGGATGGTCACCGCCGAGTCGCTGGCGATGTACTGCACCCGCCCCCACCCGCGATCGCGCATGCCCGGCAGGTAGGCGCGGGTCAGCCGCACGCCGGTGAGCACGTTGGTCTCGAAGTAGCGGCGCCACTCGTCGTCGGTGATCTCCAGGGCCGGCCTGGCGCCGAAGACGCCCAGGTTGTTGACCAGGACGTCGACGTCCGGCACCGCCTCGAGCAGGTGCGCCGTCCCCTCGTCGGTGGTGACGTCACCGGCGACGGCCGTGACCTCGCCGGCGATGCCGGCGGCGGCCGCCTCGAGCTTCGCGGCGTCGCGCCCGGTGAGGACGACGGAGGCCCCGGCCGCCGCCAGCCCGGACGCGATCGCCAGGCCGATGCCCTGGGAGGAGCCGGTGACGAGGGCCTTCTTGCCGGTGAGGTCGATGCGCACGACCACTGCCAAGGCGGGGCCGGCGTGCGGTGTTCCCCGCTAGGCGACCGTCGTCTCCAGGGTGACCGGGACGTTGCCGCGGGTGGCGTTGGAGTACGGGCACACCTGGTGCGCGGTCTCGACCAGCTGGTCGGCGGTCGCCTGGTCGACGCCACCGAGCTCGACGTGCAAGGCGATCTCCAGGCCGAAACCGCCGGCGTCGTCCGGGCCGATGCCGACCTCGGCGGTCACCCCGGCGTCGCTGATCGGGGCCTTCTGCTTGCGGGCGACCATCTTCAGCGCGGACAGGAAGCAGGCGGCGTACCCGGCGGCGAAGAGCTGCTCGGGGTTGGTCGCCCCACCCTCGCCGCCCATCTCCTTCGGCGTGGCCAGGTCGAGGTCGATCAGCCCGTCGGAGGAGCGGGTGTGGCCGTTGCGACCGTCCCCGGTGGCGGTGGCGACGGCGGTGTAGACGCTGGACATGAGGAGTCCTCCAGATGATCGGGTGCGACTCGTCAGCTACCCGCGTTCGCATCGGCCACGCGCCGACCTGCCGCACGCCCGCCGGCCGTCCTGGTCAGGCCGCCCGGCCACCCAGCTCCGCCTTGACGTCGGCGGCGTAGCGGTCGACGTACTCGGCCCCGGACAGCCGCTGCAGCTCGGCCATCACCCGGTCGGTGACGCTGCGCAGGACGGCGCCGTCCTCGGCCGACGCCGCCTGGTCGGAGAAGTCCAGGGGCGCACCGAACCGCACCACCACCCGCCCGAGCCGGGGCAGCCGGGCACCCGCCGGGTAGAGCGCGTGGCTGCCGACCACGGCGACTGGCACGACCGGGGCCCCGGTGGTCAGTGCCAGCCGCGCCACCCCCGTCTTGCCGCGGTGCAGCCGGCCGTCGGGCGACCGGGTGCCCTCGGGGTAGATCCCGAGGAGCCCGCCGTCGGCCAGGACCTCGCGGCCGCGCCGCAGGGCCGCCTCCGCGGCCGTGGCGCCGCCGCGGTCCAGGGGCACCATGCCGATGCCCTCCAGCAGCATGCGCAGGGCGTGGCCCAGCGGCCCGGGGCGGGTGAAGTGCTCCTTCTTGGCCAGGTAGGTCACCCGCCGGCGGGTGAGCAGCGGCGGGAAGAACTGGTCGAGGGTGGAGGGGTGGTTGCCGGCGAGGATCACCGGTCCCTCGGCCGGCAGGTGCTCGATCCCCTCGACCCGCGCCCGGAACATCCCGAGGACCAGCGGCCGGGCCAGCGCGCGGACGACGGGGTACGCGTCCACGGTCAGCGCTCGTCCGGCGCCCTGCCGGCGTGGTCGACCAGCTCACCGGCGCTCTCCGGCGTGCCGTGCATGCGGGCGCACGACGCGCAGCAGAAGAAGACCCCGTCGGCCTCGACGCCGTGCCCGACGACCTTGACCCCGCAGTGCTCGCAGACCGGGGCCAGGGCGTGGATGGCGCACTCGAAGCTGTCGAAGGTGTGCACCGCACCGGCGGCGTGCACCTCGAAGCTGAGCCGGTAGTCGTTCCCGCAGACCTCGCAGCTGGCCATGGGGTTCCTCTCGCTGGGCGGGTGACCGGCGCTGGTCACGTGCGGGACGCACTACCCGACGACGCCGCCGGGTAACGGCCGACCGGTCAGGCCGAGGCGCGGTAGAGCAGGAACGCCACGTCGTCGTCGGGGGCGTCGGCGAGCAGCTGGTCGGTGAGCAGCCCGGCCAGGGCAGCGGTGGCCAGGTGGCGGCCGCCGACCAGTGCCTCGACCGCGCGGGCCGTCCCCTCGTCGATCGCCTCGTCCCGGCGCTCGACCAGGCCGTCGGTGTAGAGCAGCAGCGTGGAGCCGGGCGGCAGGCTCACCTGCGCCTCGGGGCGGTCGCCCTCCAGCACGGCCAGCGGCAGCCCGCCCGCGCCCTCGAGCAGGTCCGCGCGGCCGTGCTCGTCGACCAGCACCGCCGGCGGGTGGCCGGCGCTGCTGTAGCGCAGCGTGAGCGCCGCCGGGTCGATGACGGCGCAGAACACCGTGCTGCAGGTGGCACCGGGGACCAGCGCGGCGAACCGGTCGAGGGTCGACAGCACGTGTGCCGGCGACCGGCTCTCCAGCAGCAGCGCCCGGCCGGCGCTGCGCAGCTGGCCCATCACCGCGGCTGCGTCCAGACCGCGGCCCACCACGTCGCCGACGACGACGCCGTACCGCCCACCGGGCAGGTCGACGACGTCGTACCAGTCACCGCCCACCTCCAGCGTGCCGGCGGCCGGCTGGTAGTGGACGGCGAACCCCTCGGGCAGCACGGTGGGGCCCAGGACGGCGCGCTGCAGGGTGACCGCGACCTCGGTGAAGAACTGCGCGCGGGCCCGGGCCAGCTCGGCCAGCTCCGCAGTGCGCCGCCGTTCCACCTCCACCGCCCGGGCGTCGGCCACCGCGGCGGCGACCTGACCGGCGACGAGGTCGAGGAAGGTGCGGTACTCGGCGTCCAGTCGCAGGTGCGGGCTCACGCCGATGACCACCGCCCCCACCGGTTCGGTCAGCCCGGCCAGCGACAGCGGCAGCACGACGGCGGTGTCCACCTCGGCGTCCCCGGCGGGGCTGGCACCGGCACGGGCCGGCAGCGAGCCGGCCAGGCCGGTGACCTCCTGCCCGGCACCGTCGCGCACCACCGCGTGGACCGCGTCGCGCAGGGCGGGGTGCGCCAGGGCATCGTCCTCGTCGAGCCCGGAGTCGGCGACGCGGACCAGGTCGTCGTCCTCGCCCCGCAGGTAGGCGAGGGCCACCGGGGCGTCCTGGCGGGCGGTCGCCAGCACCTCCAGGGCCGCGGCGCAGGCCGCCACCGAGCTGCCGTGCACCGAGCGGGGCAGACTGCCCAGCCGCTGGAGCACCGTCATCCGGCGGGCGGCGAGCACCCGGGACGTGGTCTCGACCACGGTGTTCAGCAGCCCGGCCACCTGACCGTCCGCCTCGCACACCGGCGAGTAGGAGAAGGTGAAGTAGCACTCCTCCGGGAAGCCGTGCCGGGTCATCACCAGGAGGAGGTCCTCGAAGTAGGTGGCCCCACCGGCGAGGACGACGTCGATGGGCTCCCGGATCTGCTCCCAGACGTCGGTCCAGACCTCGGGCACCCGACGGCCCAGCGCACCCGGGTGCCGTGGGCCCAGCAGGTCGGAGTAGCGGTCGTTGTAGACCATGACCAGCTCCGGCCCCCACATGAGGAGCATCCCGAACGGCGAGTTCAGCACGGTGCTGACCGTGCTGCGCAGCGTCGGCGACCAGCCCTCGACCGGGCCGAGCGACGTCGCCGCCCAGTCGTGGGCGAGCACCCGCTGCTGCAGCTCGGTGCGCACCGCGCCCGGCAGCAGGTCGGCCAACTGGTCGTTCAGTGCAGCACCTCTCCCCGGGGTGGCGCACGCAGCTGCGACCGCCGCAGGAGATGGTCGCATGCGACGCCCTCGCCCGGACCGCTCGTGGCGGTCAGCGGGCGGCGCGGACCTCCTGCGGCCCGTGCACGTAGCCGACCGCGAACCCGCCGTCCGGCCCGCCGCCGAGCCGGACGGCCGAGACGGCAGCACACAGCAGGGCCGCGGCCGCCCAGGTCTCGATCAGCTCCTCGACGTGCGAGACGAGGACGTAGAGCGCCCCGTCACCGACCGAGTCGAGCACCAGCCCGCCCACCGACTCCAGCCCGACGGCAGCGGCCAGCAGGGACGCCACGCCCAGCAGCAGCCAGCGGCTCGACCGAGGCGGCAGCCGGCGGGCGGCCACGACGGCGACCGCCGCCAGCCCGGCGGCGAGCACCAGCCCGGGGAGCACCCAGGCGAAGTGCAGGCCGCCCTCCCCGGCACCGAGCGCCCGGCCCAGCGGCTCGAGCTGCTCGTGCACGGCGAGCAGGTCGTCCATGGACAGCAGCGCCAGGGCGGCGGCGGTGAGCGCCCAGGGCCAGGCCGGCCGCCCCGCGCGGTGCGCCAGGACGGCGGCGCCGGCGTGCAGGACGGCGCCCACGCTCAGCACCGAGACGTTGAACCAGGTGTGCACGCTGCCCTCGGCGCGCACGTCGAGCAGCCGCACCAGCGGGGACGACGGGTCGCGGAGCACGTCCCACGGGGTGATCCGCAGCAGCACGAGGCTGACCGCGGCGAGCAGGCCGCCGACCGCGGCCAGGCCCAGGAACGCGACCCTCGTCGGGCGGTCCGTCGTCGTCCGGCCATCCGTCGTCCACCTGGTGTTCCCCACCCGGGCACGCTAGCCCGCCGGTTGGCCTTCCCAAGCGTCAGGCGGCGCGGGACACCTCGGCCAACGCGGCCAGCGCCTGCTCGAAGCAGGCCTGCGGCGGCTGCACCAGCCCGGCACCGACCTGGCCGGTGCCGGCGACCCGACCGGCCATGCCGGTGTTGATCTGCGGCAGCCAGCCGGTGCGGGCCACCTGCAGCACGTCGATCCCGGTCGGCGATCCGCGGAACCCCATGATCGGGATCTGCATCGCCGGGTTCTCGGTCAGGGTGAGCTGGTACATCCGCTCGGTGGTCGCCAGCGCGTCGGGCACGGTGCCGCCGACGAACCGGACGATCGCCGGGGCCGCGGCCATCGAGAACCCGCCGACGCCGTAGGTCTCCATGATCGCGGAGTCGCCGATGTCGGGGTTGGCGTCGTCCGGGCCGTAGTCGCCGAGGAACAGCCCGACCGGGGTGTTGGCCGGGGCGGTGAACCAGCGGTCGCCGGTGCCGGCGGTCTGGATGCCGAACTCGGTGCCGTTGCGGGACATGACGGTGACCATCGTCGAGCCGGGCACGTCGCGGGCGGCGTCCATCGCGAGCTTGGCGGTGGGCATGCCGAGGTTGAGGTAGAAGTGCTCGTTGCCGCCGATGAAGCGCAGCACCTCGGCGACGTCCCGCGCCGGTGCGTCGACCGCGACGATGGACGGCGAGAGCTCGCGCAGCGCCATCAGCGAGCCGGCGCGGTTGCGGTTGTGCCCCTCGTCGCCCATCTGCAGCATCTGGGCCAGGATCGCCTTGACGTCCAGCGGCTCCGGGCGGCTGCGGACCGCCTGCTGCAGCACCGGGCCGAGCACGTCGCGCATCCACCGCAGCCGGGTGAGCACCTCGTCGCTGAAGGCGCCCATCCGCAGCACCTTGCCCAGGCCCTCGTTGAGGTTGCACCAGGCCTGACCGCCGCCCACCGGGTCCTCCAGGCACCACATCCACATCGACGGGCTGGTCACCCCGGCCATCGGGCCGACGGTGCGGTGGTGGTGGCAGGGGTCGAGGGCGACCTCCCCGGCGGCGAGGACCCGCTGGGCGTCCTCGACGGACGACGCCCAGCCCTCGAAGAGGCAGGCGCCGATCAGCGCGCCGCGCATCGGGCCGGAGGCGGTCTCCCAGGTCAACGGCGGCCCGGAGTGCAGCAGCACCCGGTCGGGGAGGTCGAGCACCTCCCGGGCCGGGCGGACGTCGACGAGCACCGAGCCTGCGGCGAGCACCCGCTCGACCGCGACCCGGTTGGCCGCGGCCCGGCGCGGGTCGAGCGCCAGCTGGGTCAGGTCGTCGGCCTCACCGAAGCCCGGTGGGCGCCAGTCGACGTCGGTGACGCTCGCGCCCTGCTGGCGGAGCGCGGCGGAGAACACCTCCACGCCCGCGGCGACGATGGTCGGCGGGGCGGACAGCAGTCCACCGAGCGGCTCGGTCATGCCTGGTCTCCCATCAGCGCGAGGGCGTGGCGGACAGCGGCGGCGTTGGAGGCGAAGACCGCGGCGCCGGCCTCGGCGAGCGCGTCGGCCTGCCGCGACCAGCCCTGCGGGTCGGCCTCCGTGCCGACCAGCGCGACGACGGTGGGCAGGCCGGCCGCCCGGAGCGCGGGCACCAGGCTCGCCGCCGGATCGGGGTCGGCGCCGTGGCCCAGGACGACGTCGAGCAGCAGGACGGCGGGCTCGCCGCTCTCGGCCAGCCCGGCGATCGCCTCCAGCCGCAGGGTCGGGTCGATCATCGGGTGCGCCCGGCCGACGGTGAGGGCGTCATCACCGAAGTCGATCACCACGGAGCCGCGGGCGGCGAGATCGGTGCCCAGGTCGAGCTCGGGGCGCAGCGGGGTGTTGGACCGGACGTCACCCAGCACCGGGGCGGCGATCAGCATCGCCTCGTCGGCGAGGGTGCCGCCGGAGTAGAAGCCCTTGAGCACCGCCCCGGCGGGCACCGCGTCCGCCGAGCCCGGGCGGGAGGGCCACGACGGGACGGCGACGCCCAGGTCGGCCAGCAGCGCCTCGACGGCGGCGGTCAGGTCGGGTTGCTCGGCACTGAGCGCCGCGGAGCGCACCGGCACCGACAACCCGGCGGCGGCCTCCTGCACCCGGGCGGCGACCGAGGGGGCCGGCGGCTTGGAGACCAGCAGCACCCGCTCGGTGGCCGGGTCGGCGTCCAGGGCGGCCAGCGCGTCGAGGGTGGCCAGCCCGCCGACGGCCTCGGAGAGGTCACGGCCGCCGACGCCGAGGACGTGGGAGACGCCCACCCCGGCCGCGTCGAGCAGGCAGCTGACCTGCTGGGCGCCGGTGCCGCTCGCCGCGACCAGGCCGACCGGGCCACGGCGGACGACGTTGGCGAAGCCCAGGGCGAGGCCGGAGACGATCGCCGTCCCGCAGTCCGGGCCCATGACCAGCACGCCGGCGTCGTGCGCGGCGCGCTTGAGCGCGACCTCGTGCTCGACCGGGACCCCGTCGCTGAACACCAGCACCGACCGGCCCGCGGCGATGGCGTCGGCGGCTTCGGCGACGGCGTGCTGCCCCGGGACGCTGACGATCGCCAGGGCCGGGTCGGCCACCCCGTCCAGGCCGGCGCCGATGGTGCGGGACGGGATGGTCTGCGCCTCACCCCGCTCGGCGCGAGCGGCCAGGGCAGCGTCGACGGCGGCGACCGCGGCGGCCAGCTCGGCATCGCCGGTGGCGCGCAGCGCGATGAGCAGCTGGTCGGGCTTCGCCTCGCCGTCCGGGGCCAGGCCCATGCCGGCGGCGAGCTCGAGGTTGAGCGGCGTGGCCATCGCGACGACGACGGCGTGCACGCCGGGCCGGTCACCGATCTCGCGGCTGACCTGCATCAACCGCACCGAGTCGGCGTAGACGCCACTGCGCAGGGAGACGTGCCGGAGGCCTGGGTCGCTGCTCACCCTCGCGGACGCTACCGGAGAAACCCTCTTAGCGGTGAAGGACTTCGGCGCCCCGAACCGCGTCACGAAGATTTAGCACTGAGGTACTTCCCGGAGGCCGGGAGCGGTGACAGAGTCGAGCCTTCCCGCCGCCGGCGGCCGATGCTCGGAGGTGACCCGCACCCGGTGAAGCCCGCTCCGTTCAGCTATGCCGACCCCGCCTCGGTCGAGGAGGCCCTCGACGTCCTGGCCGCCGAGGGCGAGGGCGCCAAGGTCCTCGCCGGTGGCCAGTCCCTGATCCCGCTGCTGTCAATGCGGCTGGCCGCCCCGACCACCCTGGTCGACATCAACCGGGTCCCCGGCCTCGACGGGATCAGCGCCGGCCCCGACGGGGTCCGGGTGGGCGCGCTCGTGCGGCACGCGCAGTTGCTGGCCTCGATCGAGGCGGCCGGCGTCCAGCCGCTGCTGGGCCGGGCCACGGCGAACGTGGCACACCCGGCGATCCGCAACCGCGGCACGACGGTGGGCTCGATCGCGCACGCCGACCCGTCGGGCGAGATGACCGCGGTGCTGGCACTGACCGGCGGCTCGGTCACGGTCGCCACGCCGGCGGGCCGCTCGGCGGTGGGCTGGGGCGACTTCTTCCTCGGGCCGCTGGAGACCTCGGTGCACGGGCCGGCCGTCGTCCTGGACGCCTTCTTCCCCGCGCTCCCGCCCCGCTCGGGCACGGCCTTCGCCGAGATCGCCCGGCGCAAGGGCGACTACGCGGTCTGCGGCGCGGGCGTCGTCGTCACCCTCGACGCCGACCGGCGGGTCAGCGCCGCGCGGGCGGCCTACCTCTCCGTCGGGCTCGTGCCCGAGGTGCACGACCTGACCGACGCCGTCATCGGCCAGCCGGTCGACACCGCCGACTGGGCGGCGGCCGGCGAGCTGGCCCGCGGCCTGGTCGACCCGGACGGCGACCTGCACGCCAGTGCCGACTACCGGCGGCTGCTGGTGGCCACCCTCACCGCCCGGACGCTGGCCGACGCCGGCGCGGAGGCGTCAGCTCGGATGGAGGCGGCATGACCGAGGTGCAGACCGAGCGGGCGATCTCCGTCGTCGTCAACGGTGTTCCACGTGAAGCCACCGTGCCGGTGCGCTGGCTGCTGTCGGACGCGCTGCGGCACGGTTTCGGGCTGACCGGCACGCACGTCGGCTGCGAGCACGGCGTCTGCGGCTCGTGCACGGTGCTGGTCGACGGCCAGCCGACCCGCTCCTGCCTGGTGCTCGCCGTGCAGATGGACGGGCACGAGATCACCACGGTCGAGGGGCTGTCGCGATCGGACAACCGGGGCGGGCAGGTGCTGCACCCGATCCAGGAGGCGTTCCGGGAGTGCCACGCGCTGCAGTGCGGGTTCTGCACGCCGGGCTTCCTGACCACGATCGCCGCCGGGCTGGACGCCCGCGACCCGTCGGTGGAGATCACCGACGAGGAGGTCGACGAGCTGGTCGGCGGCAACCTGTGCCGCTGCACCGGCTACGCCAACATCAAGAAGGCCTGCCGTTCCGCCGCCGCTGCGATGCGCGAAGGGGCCGAAGTCGCGACTTTGGCCCCTCAGGACGACGGGGGCGTCCGGTGACGACGAAGTTCTTCGGGGAGCCGGTGCGGCGGCGGGAGGACGCGCGGCTGATCGTCGGCCAGGGCCGGTACCTCGACGACATCGGGCCCGACGCGTACGCAGCGGCCTTCGTGCGCAGCCCGTACGCGCACGCCCGGGTGCTCGACATCGACGTCAGCGCCGCGATGGACGTCGAGGGCCTGCTGGCGATCTACACCTACGAGGACCTCACCGGCCCGCTGGCCGAGCCGCTGCCGGTGCTGATCCCGCACCCGCAGCTGACCGCGCCGCGCACCGGGTACCCGCTGGTGCGCGACGTCGCCCAGCACGTCGGCGAGCCGATCGTGATGGTGGTGGCCACCGACCGGTACGTCGCCGAGGACGCCGCCGGGCTGATCGAGATCAGCTACGAGGAGCTGCCGGTGGTGGTCGGCGTCGACGCGGCCGAGGCCGCCGTGCACACCGTGCACGACGACGTCCCGGACAACATCGCCGCCCGGCACCACCAGGAGACCGGCGACGTCGAGGCGGCGCTGGCGGCCAGCGCGCACACGCTGAGCTTCACCCAGTACTTCGAGCGCAGCGCGTCCATGCCGATGGAGGGCAAGGGCGTGCACGCCCGCTGGGACGACGCCGACTCCTCACTGCGCGTCTACTCCTCCACCCAGGCCTCGACCTCGGTGCGCGCCGCGATCGCGGCCAAGCTCGAGCTGTCGCTGGAGAAGGTCGAGGTCATCGCCCCCGACGTCGGCGGCGGGTTCGGCGTGAAGATCGTGCACCCGTGGCCGGAGGAACTGCTCGTGCCGATGGCCGCGCGGCTGCTGGGCCACGAGGTGAAGTGGACCGAGGACCGCCGCGAGCACTTCGTCTCCAGCGCGCACGAGCGGCAGCAGCGGCAGGAGATCCGGGTCGGGTACGACGACGACGGGCGGATCACCGCCCTCGACGTCCTGGTCTGGCACGACAACGGCGCGTACACGCCCTACGGGATCATCGTGCCGATCAACACGGCCACCCAGCTGCTCGGGCCCTACGACATCCCGGTCTACCGGGCGGTCGTGAACAGCGTCTACACCAACACCGTCGTCGTGACGCCGTACCGCGGGGCCGGGCGGCCGCAGGGCTGCTTCGCCATGGAACGGACGATGGACCGGATCGCCCAGGAGCTCAGCATCGACCGGGCGCTGGTGCGCGAGCGGAACCTGATCCAGCCCGACCAGTTCCCCTACGACTGGGGCCTGACGTTCCAGGACGGCCGGCCGCTGGTCTACGACTCCGGCGACTACCCGGCGATGCTGGCCAAGCTCAAGGCGCTGGTCGACTGGGACGGGTTCGCCGAGCGCCGCGCCGCCGCCGAGGCGCGCGGCAAGCTCCTGGGCATCGGCATGGCGCCCTACGTCGAGGGCACCGGGCCGGGGCCGTACGAGGGCGCGCACGTGCAGGTGCTGGGCAGCGGCAAGGTGCTGGTCTCCACCGGGCTGACCTCGCAGGGGCAGGGGCACGAGACGGTGTTCGCCCAGCTGGCGGCCGCCGAGCTCGGCGTCCCGCTGGAGGACGTCGAGGTGACCACCGGCGACACCCGGCGGTTCGGCTACGCGGTGGGCACGTTCGCGTCGCGGGCTGCGGTGGTCAGCGGCAACGCCGTCGCGCTGGCCGCGAAGGGGGTGCGGGAGAAGGCGCTGCGGATCGCCGCCGACGTGCTCGAGGCCGACCCGTCGGACCTGGAGATCGACGAGGGGCTGGTGCAGGTCAAGGGGACGCCGGGGGCGTCGATCCCGCTGCGGACGGTGGCGGTGCTGTCGAACCCGCTGCGGTACGCCTTCGACGAGGCGGCGCGGCAGGCCACCCAGTTCGCCGGGCCGGGCGACGACTCCAAGCCGCCGGTGGCGGTCGGGGACGCGCCGGGGCTGGAGCACACCGACTACTACTCCCCGCTGCGCTCGACCTTCGCCTCCGGCGCGCACGCCGTGGTCGTGGAGATCGACCCGGCGACGTGGGAGATCGCGATCGAGCAGTACGCGGTGGTGCACGACTGCGGCACGATCATCAACCCGATGATCGTCGAGGGTCAGGTGCACGGCGGCGTCGCGCAGGGCGTGGGCGGGGCACTGTACGAGCGGATGGCCTACGACCGCGACGGTCAGCTGACCAACGCCTCGTTCATGGACTTCCTGATGCCGTACGCCTCCGAGGTGCCCGACGTCGACATCGACCACCAGTCGACGCCGTCACCGTTGAACGAGCTCGGCATCAAGGGCGCCGGCGAGGCCGGCGTCATCCCCGGCTCGGCGGCGATCGCCTCGGCCATCGAGGACGCGGTGGGACGGCGGATCGCGGCGATGCCGATCTCCCCCACCGAGCTGTACGACCTGGTGCGCTCGGACGCCGAGCGCGTGACCAACTCCTCCCCCCACGACTCTGGAGCGATGGCGTGAACCTCGACGGCAGTGCGGTCCTCTCGGCGGCACCGGAGCAGGTGTGGGCGGTCATCACCGACCCGACCGTGCTGGCGCGGACGATCCCGGGCTGCGAGTCGCTGCAACAGGTCGGCGAGGACAGCTACACGATGGTCGTCTCGGCCGGCGTCGGCGCGATCCGCGGGAAGTACGCGGGCGAGGTGCGGCTGTCGGACCTGACCTTCCCGTCCTCCTACGTCATGCACGCCTCGGGTTCGGGTGGGCCGGGGTCGGTTCGGGCGACGGTGCAGATCAACCTGGCACCCGCCGGTGACGGCACGGAGCTGACCTGGTCGGCGGACGCCGTGGTCGGTGGCGCGGTCGCCGGTGTGGGGCAGCGGATGATCACCGGCGTGGCCAAGAAGATGGCCGGGCAGTTCTTCTCCGCCGTGGACAAGGAGCTGTCCGAGCCCAACGTGGTGGCCGAGGTGGTGGCCCTCCCGGTCGCCCAGGACGGTTCCGCGGAACCGTCCGAGGCCACCCCGCAGCAGTACGCGACCCTCCACGGCGTCCGCGCGACGCCGACCGCTGGCGGCTGGGTGCCGGCGGAGGCGAGGCCCCTGCTGGTCGGCGCCGCCGGCGGCGGACTCCTCACCCTGCTCGGCGTCTGGATCGGCCACCGCCTCGGCCGCCGCAGCTGAGGCGACAGGCGGTGCACCGCACCACCGCACTGGGCCGGGCTGGCAGATCGGTCCACCACTCCGGCAACCCTCACCCCTCAGGTCTGGCCGAACAGTGCGCAACGGACCGGCGGGGCACCTGTCGGTGCGGCCCGTGATCAGGCTCGGGAGACGTGCAGCAGCCGGCCCCGTGGCTGACGAGGTACCGGTGCTCGTTCGACGTCCAGGCGTTGCCCATGGCCGGGGCATCGGCGGCCCACCGGCACGCCTGCCCCAGGACCCCGTCGGCGAGCTGCTGTGCGATGGCGGTGCGCTGTTCGGCTGGTACAGCCGTCCAGCGCATGAGCAGCACGTCGGCCTCAGTCGAGGACGGCGGTGACCTGCACCTCGACGAGGAAGTCGGGGTCGAACAGCACCGACACCCCGATCAGCGAGGCCGGCGCGGCCGGGGTGACGCCCAGCTCCGCCGACGCCCGGGCCACGCCCTCGAGGAAGGCGGGCATCTTGTCCAGCGTCCAGTCGACGACGAAGACGGTCATGGTGGCGACGTCGGCGAAGGTGGCGCCGACCTCGGCCAGCGCCGTGCCGGCGTTGCGGTAGGCCTGGGCGACCTGGGCGGTGAAGTCGCCGACGCCGACCTTCTCCCCCGCGGCGTCGACGGCGACCTGACCGGCGACGAACACCTGCCGCGACCCGGTCGCCACCGAGACCTGGTGGTAGACGTCGGGCGCCGGCAGACCGGCCGGGTTGACCAGGGTGATCGCCATGCTGACTCCTCATCCGAGCGGCCCGGTGGATCCGGGTGCGCGCTCAACATAGCAGCGTTATGGCATGTACTGTCCAGTCCGTGGCCCGCCCGAAGGACCCGGCGGTCCGCACCCTGCTCATCGAGCGGGCGGCCGCCATGCTGCGGGCTCGCGAGCCGATCACGCTGCGCTCCCTGGTCGCCGGTACCGGGGTGTCGACGATGGCCGTCTACACGCACTTCGACGGCATGGACGGGCTCTGGCAGGCCCTGCGCCAGGAGGGCTTCACCCGGCTGGGCGCCCGGTTCACGACCGTCCGGGAGTCGGCCGACCCGGTGCGCGACCTGACCGCACTGTGCGTGGCCTACCTCGACCACGCCCTCACCCACCCCGACCTGTACCGGGTGATGTTCGACGCCAGCGTCGACCTGGAGGACCTGCCGGCCGCCGACGCGACGCTCGAGCAGCTGGTGCAGGCAGCCCGCCGGTGCCGGGACGCCGGGCGCTTCCGCGCCGACGTCGTCCCGCTCGAGCTGGCGATCCAGAGCTGGACGATCGGCCACGGGCTCGTCTCCCTGGTCGCGACCGGGCCACTCCCCCGGGAGACCCTCGACCACGGCCCGCTCCTGCTCCGCGCGCTGTTCACCGCCTGCGGCGACGACCCCGACCGCTGCCGCGCCTCCGTCGAACGCGGTTGGCGCCGACCGGCCACCGACGACGAGCGGTCCGGCTCGGCCTGACGTCAGTGGCGGGCCGAGCTCCAGCCCTGGGCCCGCAGCCGGTCGAAGCCGTCCAGCAGCAGGTCGAGCGCGAACTCGAACTCGAACTGCTCGTCGCAGCCTGCGCCCACGCCCGACAGGTCACCGCCGGTCGCCGCGACCGCGATCTCCAGGATGTGCGGGTAGCGGTGCGCGAACTCCGCGGCCAGCGCCTGCTGCTCCTCGGCCGACGGCGGCGCCGCACCGGGAGCCGGCGGCTCGTCGAAGAGCTCCGGGCTGAACCCCCAGATCCGGTTGCCCAGCGCGTGCATCACGTGGTGGGTCAGGTCCGCGGAGAACCCGCCGCGGCGGAACGCGCCGGCCAGGGAGTCCATGTACCCCAGCACGGTCGGGGTCCGGCGGGTGCGGGACTCGATGGCCTGCCGGGCCCACGGGTGCCGCAGCACCGCCCGCCGCGCGGAGAGCACCCGCGCCCGCACCGCCGCCCGCCAGTCGAGCGCCGGGTCGGTCGGCTCGAACTCTCCGACGACGACGTCGACCATGCCGTCGAGCAGCTCGTCCTTGTTGGCCACGTGCTTGTACAGCGCCATCGGGACGACACCCAGCTCCTGGGCCAGTCGCCGCATGCTCACCGCGTCGACCCCGTCGGCGTCGGCGAGGTCGACCGCGGCACGCAGCACCCGATCGGTGCTCAGCGGCGTCCGCCGCCCGGGAGGAGCCACCGGGCCAACCTACCCCGTTGACACGTGTACGCCGTACACCTAGCTTTCCTCGCATCGAGGTGTACGCCGTACACCTCATGTCGAAGGGAGGCGTCGTGCGCACCAGCAGCCGGCAGTGGTGGGTCCCGGCCGGGCTCGTCCTCCTCAGCCTCGTGCCGGTCCTGGCCGGCGCCGTGCGCCTGAGCGAGCTCGCCGGCGACCCGGAGGTCACGGTCGCCAACGCCCGCTTCGTCGCCTCGCCGGTACCGGTCGTGGCGCACGTCGTCAGCGCGACGCTGTACTCCCTGCTCGGGGCGTTCCAGTTCGTCCCGCGCATCCGCCGACACCGGCCGCGCTGGCACCGGCTCGCCGGTCGGGTCCTGGTACCCGCCGGCCTGCTGGCCGCGCTGTCCGGACTGTGGATGACGGTGGCCTACGCGCGGCCGCCGGCCGACGACGTGCTGCTGACCCCGATCCGGCTCTTCTTCGGCGCCGCGATGGCCGCCTGCCTGGTGCTCGGCGTGCTGGCGATCGTGCGGCGGGACGTCCCGGCCCACCGCGCCTGGATGGCCCGCGGCTACGCGATCGGCCTCGGGGCCGGCACCCAGGTGCTGACCCACCTGCCCTTCGTCCTCGCAGGAGTCGAGCCCGGCGGCCTCGGCCGGGTGCTCGCCATGCTGGCCGGCTGGGTGGTCAACCTCGCGGTGGTCGAGTGCGCGCTCCGCCGCCGGCCGGCCGCGGCACGCCCGGCCCCGGCACGAGCCCCCGCCGGTCCGGTCCCGGTGGCCGGCCGGCCGCACTGACCGGGACACCGGGCCGGCGCGGGCC
Source organism: Modestobacter lacusdianchii (assembly GCF_054177765.1). Classification (NCBI taxonomy): domain Bacteria; kingdom Bacillati; phylum Actinomycetota; class Actinomycetes; order Geodermatophilales; family Geodermatophilaceae; genus Modestobacter; species Modestobacter lacusdianchii. Next base: position 23,872 of record NZ_JBJJTJ010000005.1, read on the forward strand.
GGCCCGGCCGGTCCGTCAGGACGCCGCGTACGCCACGGCGACGTCGAGCACCCAGGTGACGCCGAACCGGTCGGTGAGCATGCCGTACAGCGGTGCCCACCCGGCCGGGGCCAGCGGCTGCACCACGGTCGCGCCTTCGGACAGCGCCTGCCAGTACCGGGTGACCTCGTCGGCGTCCTCGCCGCGGACCGACACGAAGAACGGCCGCTCCCCCGGCGCGTACGGCAGGCTCCCCGGCACGTCGTAGGCCATCACCCGGAAGCCGCTCTCCGCCGCGACCTGGCCCCACATCACCTGGTCGGCCTCGGCCGGGTCCTGCACGGCACCGGCGTCGGCGTAGGTGACGACGGCGAGGTCCCCGCCGAACACCGATCGGTAGTGCTCCAGCGCCGCGCGCGCGTCGCCGCGGAAGTTCAGGTGGGTCGTCGTCTGCACGCTCATGTCGGCTCCTCGCCGGTCGGATGGGGAGCTGTTCTCCCCGGCAGGGACGACGCTAAGGGACGATTGGTGCCAGTTCCTGGCCGCGATGTCAGCGCTGCCGCGCGACTCACCCGGGCTGGGGAGCCCGGCGCCACTCCATGACGTGCCCGGTGGCCGGGAACGCCTCGTTGCCGACCAGCCCACCGGTCTTCGTCTCGACCAGGGTGAAGCCCGACCGCTCGTAGAGCCGCCGGGCCGGGTTGCCGTCCAGCACGGTCAGCTCGACCCGGTCGACGCCCGCGGCCTCGGCGTGGGCGAACAGGTGCCCGACCAGCGCCGTCCCGACCCCGCGGCCCTGGTGCGCGGGGTGGACGTACATCCAGGTCAGCTCCTCGTCGGCGAAGGCCAGGAAGCCGACGACGGCCCCGTCGAGCTCGGCCACCCACAGCCGGTCGTCGAACAGACCCTCGTCCTCGGCGGTCTGCGCCAGGCTCCGGAAGGCCTCGACCCCGACCGACCAGGCGAGTTCCTGGAGGCGGGCGGCGTCGTGCACCTCGGCGATCGCGTCCCAGTCGGCGGGGCGGTACTCGCGGATGTCGATCACGAGCCCGACTGTGCTGACCGGGGCGCTGCGACGTCCAGCGAATTGCCCTCCAGTCATCCGAGACGAACCGGTCACGACCGGCCTGCCGGCTGCCGAGAACTCAGCACATGAGCAACCGCGCCCTCGCCGAGGACCCGCAGACGGCCACGGACGCGGAGGTCATCGCGGAGATGGCGACCGCCGTCCTGGCGACGATCGCCCGCCTCCACGCCGACGGGCTGACCGCCGTCACCACCATCGCGGAGACCCCTGTCCGGCTCGAGCTGCCCCCGGTCGCCGAGGCGCCGGCTCCCGTCGAGGCCGCCCTGACCGACGACGAGCCCACCGAGGACGAGCCGGTCGAGGACGCCCCGGTCGAGGCCGGCCCGGCCCAGGACGAGCCGGCCGCCGAGGACGTCGTCCGGATCTCCGAGCCGCTGTGGGTCGTGCCGCCGCCCCGCGGCCGGCACCTCGCCGAGGCCCTCACCGACCAGCTCCCCGCCCAGCACGTCGCCTGACCTGCTCACCGTCGGTCACTGGTCGTCGTGCCCCCGGGCGGGCGACGACCACTGACCGACGGCGGGCTCAGGCCGGGGCGGCCGCCGGCTCGAGCTGAGCGAGCGCGGCGTCGACCCGGTCCAGGGCGGCCGCGCTCGTCGTCGCGTGCACGCTCAGCCGCACCCGGTCGCCGTGCCGGGTGCAGGTGACCCCGGCCCGGCCCAGCGCCGCGTGCAGCTGCGCCCCGTCGACCCCGGGCACCCGGAAGGCCACGATCCCGGCCCGCTCGGCCGGCACCCGGGACGACGTCACCTCCACCCCTCGCCGGTCCAGCACCGCGAGCAGCTCGTCGACCCGCGCCGCGATCCGGCCGGCGACGAAGCCCACCCCGGCCTGCTCCAGCAGCTCCAGCCCCGCGGCCAGGCACGCCTGGGCCACCGGGCTGGTGTTCGTCGTGCTGAACCGGGCGGCGCCGGGGGCCAGCGGGTGCTCCAGCCCGTCGTAGTCGGTGGCGCCCTGCACCCCGGTCCAGCCCGCCAGCAGCGGGTCCAGCCGGTCCAGCGCGCGGTCGGACACCGCGACCACCCCGGTGCTCCAGCCGCTGCGCAGCCACTTCTGCCCGCCGGCGACCAGCACGTCGGCCGCCGTCCAGTCCTGGTCGACCGCACCGACGCCCTGGATGCCGTCGACCACCAGCAGCCGCTCCCCCAGCACCTCGCGCAGCCCGGCCAGGTCGGCGCGGAAGCCGGTGGCGAAGTCGACCGCGCTCACCACCAGGGCCGATGCGTCCGCGCCGGCCAGTGCGGCCCGGACGGCGTCCGGGGTCACCGGCCCGGCCGGCAGACCGACGACGTCCAGCCGGCCCGCCGCCTCCGCCCGCCACCACGGGTAGAGGTTGGCCGGGAACTCCGCCGGGCTGACCAGCACCGGGCCGCGCACCGCGAACGCCGCCTGGAACAGCCCCGCCGAGGTGCTGGGCGAGTAGACGAGGTTGCCGGGCGCGAAGCCGAGCAGCCGCGACGCCGCGGCCAGTGCCCGGGCCTCGGCGCCCATCAGCTCGTCGACCGTGCCCTGACCGGCGGTGGAGACCGCGGCCAGCGCACCGGCCCCGGCCTCCACCACCGGCCGGGACGGCGGGCCGACCCGGGCGAAGTCGAGGTAGCCCTCGTCCTCGGCGAAGCAGGCCAGGTAGCCAGCGCTCACGCGGTCACCCGGGCCAGGAACGCACGGGTGCGCTCGTGCTGCGGCGCCCCGATCACCTGCTCCGGCGGCCCCTCCTCGACCACCACCCCGCCGTCCATGAACACGACGCGGTCGGCGACCTCACGGGCGAAGGCGATCTCGTGGGTCACGACCAGCATCGTCATCCCCTCCTGCGCCAGCTCGGTCATCACCGCCAGCACCTCCCCCACGAGCTCGGGGTCCAGGGCGCTGGTCGGCTCGTCGAAGAGCAGGAGCTTGGGCCGCATGGCCAGCGCCCGGGCGATCGCCACCCGCTGCTGCTGCCCGCCGGAGAGCCGGTCGGGGTAGGTGTCGACCTTGTCGGCCAGCCCCACCCGGGCCAGCAGCTCCCGGGCGTAGGCCTCCGCCTCGCGTCGCGGCACGCCGCGCACCTGCACCGGCCCCTCGGTCACGTTCGCCAGCACGGTGCGGTGCGGGAAGAGGTTGAACCGCTGGAACACCATGCCGATGTCGGCGCGCTGCCTGGCGACGTCGGCCTCGCGCAGCTCGTGCAGCCGGCCGCCCTCGTGCCGGAAGCCGATCGGCACGTCGTCCACCCAGATCTCGCCGCCGTCGGCGGCCTCGAGGTGGTTGACGCAACGCAGCAGCGTGCTCTTGCCGGCGCCGGAGGCACCGAGCAGGACGACGACCTCGCCGCGGCGCACGGTCAGGTCGACCCCGCGCAGCACCTCCAGGGACCCGTAGTGCTTGCGCAGCCCGCGGGCCCGCACGAGCACCTCGCCCTGCGCGCTCACCGGGAGCCCCGCATGAACGGCGGGGTGCGCAGCGAGCCGCCGACCTTGGCCCACACCGACCCGCGGGTGCCGACCGGCCGGATCGAGGCGTTGTAGTGCCGCTCCAGGTAGTACTGACCGACGTTGGCCACGCTCACCACCACCATGTACCAGACGGCCACGGCCAGCAGCGTCTCCATGACCGCGAGGCTGCGGCTGGACAGCGCGTTGGCTGCGTGGATGAGCTCGGTGAAGCCGATGACCGAGGCGATCGACGTCCCCTTGAGCATGTTGATGAAGTCGTTGCCGGTCGGCGGGATGATCACCCGCATCGCCTGCGGCAGCACCACCCGGGACAGCACCTTCGCCGGCCCCATGCCGATCGACTTGGCCGCCTCGGTCTGCCCCCGGTCGACGCTGGTCAGCCCGGCCCGGACGATCTCGGCCATGTAGGCGCTCTCGTTGAGCCCCAGGCCCAGCAGCGCCGCCAGGAACCCGGTCATGATCACGTTCGCCGGCTGGTCGAGCAGGTAGGCGTCGGTGAACGGGACCGGGATCGTGAACGTCGGGAAGACGAGCGCGATGTTGTACCAGAGCAGGATCTGCAGCAGCACCGGCAGACCGCGGAACACCCAGATGTAGGCCCACGACACCCAGCGCAGCACCGGGTTGGCCGAGGTGCGCATCAGGGCCACGACCGTGCCGATGACGATCGCGCCGGCCTGGGCGATCACCGCCAGCACGATGGTGTCGACCAGGCCCTCCAGGATCACGTCCTGGGTCAGCAGGTCCGGGATGCTGGCGTAGTCGATGTCGCCCCGGGAGACCGCCTGGAGCAGCAGCCCCAGCACGGCCAGGACGGCGAGCCCGGCGACCCAGCGCCCCCAGTGCCGGATCCGCACCTGGGGCAGCAGCTCGCTGTCCGGGGGTGCGTCGACCGGCCTGGTCAGCGCCGCGCCGGCGCGGTCAGCCACCGTTGACGGTCGCCTGGTCGACCGCGCCGGAGGTGACGTCCCACGCCTCGAGGATCTCGCCGTAGGTGCCGTCGTCGATCAGCTGCTGCAGCGCCTGCTGGATGGCGTCGCGCAGCGCGGTGTCCTCCTTGTTCAGGCCGATGCCGTAGGGGCCACCGTTGATCGGGTCCTGGTCGACGGTCTCGAAGTACTCGCCGTCGCCGGCGGTCTGGGAGATGTACACCGCGGTGGGCAGGTCGTTGAGGATCGCGTCGACCCGGCCGGTGCGCAGCTGCGTCTGGTTCTGCGAGTCGCTGGGGGTGGCGGTCACCTCCAGCGGCTCCTCGCCGTTGGCCTCGCAGTCGGCGGACTGCTCGGTGGCGAAGTCCTCCTGCGTCGTCCCCTGGACGACGGCGATCGCCTTGCCGCACAGGTCGGCGCTGGCCTCGATGCCGGCCGGGTTGCCCTTCTGCACCATGATCGTGATGCCGGACTCGAAGTAGTCGACGAAGTCGATCGACCCCTGCCGCTCGGCGGTGTCGTTCATGCCGGCGATCGTGGCGTCGACCCGGCCGGTCTGCAGGCCGGTGATCAGCGAGTCGAAGGCCATGTCGGAGTACTCGACGTCCAGGCCCAGCTTGTTGCCGATCGCGGTGATGATGTCGACCTCGAAGCCGACCGGAGTCGACCCGTCCTCGGCGTAGAAGTTGTTCGGCGGCGACTGCACGTTGGAGCCGATCTGCAGCGAGGTCAGGTCGGCGGGCAGGCCCTCGGCCAGCGCGGCGTCCTCGCTCACCCCGCCGACGATGTCGCTGGTGTCGGGCACCGCGGAGTCGGCGCTGCTGCCACCCCCGCTGCCGGGGTCGGCTGCGGCGTCGTCGTCGCCACCGCCGCAGCCGGCGAGCAGCAGGGCGGTGGTGAGCGCGACCGGGACGGCTGCGCGGAGGGGGAGACGGGTTCGGGACACGGGCTTCTCCTGGGGGTCGGGACGTGCGGTCATCGGGCGTTCCGGGCGGGGAGTGCGGTGCTGTCGGTGCGTGCGGTGCTGCCGGCCGGTGGCGGACTGGACCGCCGCACGACCAGACGGGTGGGGACGACGACCGACCGCGGCGGCAGGCTCGGCGTGGCGATCCGCTCGAAGAGCAGGTCGACCGCGGCCTGGCCGATGCCGCCGGCGTCCTGGGCCACGGTGGTCAGCGGCGGGTCGAGGACGTCGGCGAGGTCGAGCTCGTCGAACCCGACGTGCGCCGGCCGCGGGCCGGGGTGCTCGTGCAGGTGGTGCAGCAGCGCGACGCTGGCCCGGTTGTTGCCGGTGACCACGGCGGTGACGCCGGCGGCGGTCCAGCCGGTCACGGCTGCGGCGAGGGCAGCGGGGTCGAGCGCGCCCAGGGAGACCAGGCTGTCGAGGGGCAGGCCGTCGGTGGGGAGATCGAGCTCCGCGCAGGTGGCGAGGAAGCCGTCCCGGCGCTGGCGGGAGGTCCAGAACCGCTCGTCGTCGCCGAGGTAGGCGATCCGCCGGTGACCCTGCCCGGCCAGGTGGCGCACGGCCGCGGCGATGCCACCGGCGTTGTCCGAGAGCACCTCGTCGGTGCCGTGGTCGGCGCTGGGCCGGTCGAGCAGCACGGCCGGCACGTCGGGCGGCAGGTTGGCGGTGAGCACCTCGTCGCCGACCAGGTTCGGGGCGATGAGCAGGCCGTCGACCCGGCGGGCGGCGAAGGCCTGCACCAGCCGGCCGGCCCGCTCGGGGTCACCGTCGGCGGAGCCGGTGAGCAGCAGGTAGCCGCGCTCGCGGGCGCTGCGCTCGACCGCGGCGGTGACGGCGGAGTAGAAGGAGCCGGCGAGGTCCTCCAGGACCAGGCCGATGCTCGCGGTGCTGGTGCCCCGGCGCAGGTGGCTGGCGCCGTCGTGGCGGCGGAAGCCCAGCTCGGCGATGGCCCGCTGCACCCGCTCCACGGTCTCCGGGCGCACGCCGGGCTCGCCGTTGACGACCCGGCTCACCGTCTTCTGCGAGGTGCCGGCGGCCTGGGCCACGTCGACCATCGTGGGCAGCCGGCCGGCCCCACGGGCAGTTGTCCGACCGGCGTCGTCCGCCGATGACAACGTAGTCATCGGCTGGTCGGGGGAGCCCGATGACAACGTAGTCATACGGGGGATCGTCGAGGTGACGGCGACCACATGTCAAGGGCCTGAACGGTCCGCAACGGTTCCGTGACCGGTGGGCCGCCGTCGTGCGCCGGCTGTTGTGCGCTGACCGTCGGTCCTCCGGGAGGGGACCGACGGTCAGCGCACAGCGCGTCAGCTCTGGCTGAGCTGCAAGGTCGGGTAGTCGGTGTAGCCCTCGGCACCGGCGGCGTAGAAGGTCGCCGGGTTCGGGGTGTTCTCCGGGTGCGCGCCGAGCCAGCGCTCGACCAGGTCGGGGTTGGCGATGGCCATCCGGCCGACCGCGACGGCCTCGGCGTGCGCGGCGTCGATCAGCTCGACCGCCTCCGCGCGGGTGGTCACCGTGCCGAAGCCGCTGTTGGCGATCAGCGGGCCACCGAAGCGGCGGCGCAGCTCCTGCACGAACTCGCCGGCCGGCTCGGCGTGCAGCACCGACAGGTAGGCCAGCCCCAGCGGGCGCAGCGCGTCGAGCAGCGCGCCGTAGGTGGCCCGGACGTCGTCCCGGTCGGGCTCCAGCGCGTCCTGGATGTTGTGCTCGGGCGAGATCCGCAGCCCCACCTTGCCGGCGCCGATCGCCTCGGCGACCGCGGTGACGACCTCGATGACGAAGCGTGCCCGGTTCTCCGCCGACCCGCCGTAGACGTCGTCCCGCTGGTTGGACGCCGGGGACAGGAACTCGTGCAGCAGGTAGCCGTTGGCACCGTGCACCTCCACGCCGTCCAGCCCGGCCTCCACGGCCCGGCGGGCGGCGGCGACGAAGTCGTCCCGGACCTCGCGGGCCTCCTCGACGGTCAGCGCGTGCGGCACCGGGTAGGCCTGCTTGCCCTGCTCGGTGTGGCCGGCGCCCTCGATGGCGATGGCGCTGGGCGCCTCGACCCGGCGGCCACCGTTGACGTCGGGGTGGGTGACCCGGCCGGCGTGCATCACCTGCATGACGATCCGGCCGCCACGGGCGTGCACGGCGTCGGCGACGCGGCGCCAGCCGGCCACCTGCTCGTCGGTGACGATGCCGGGCTGACCGACGAAGCCCTGCGACTCGAACCGCGGGTAGGTGCCCTCGGTGATGATCAGGCCGAGGCTCGCGCGCTGCGCGTAGTGCTCCACGACCAGGTCGTTCGGGACGCCGGAGGCGCCGGCGCGCATGCGGGTCAGGGGGGCCATCACGACGCGGTTGGCGAGCTCGAGGTCGCCGAGCGTCACGGGGGAGAACAGGTCCATGCCGGGGACAAGGCGGGTGCGCCGGCTGACCATTCCGGGACGCCGCCGACTGCGGCGATCGTCACGCCGCGCCGATCGTGGGTGGAACACGACCACCTGTCGCTGCGCTGACCCCTGCCGGACGTCCCCTTCAGCGAGGAGCAGACATGACCAGGACCTGGTTCATCACCGGCGCATCGCGCGGGTTCGGCAAGGAGTGGTCGATCGCGGCGCTCGAGCGGGGTGACCGGGTCGCCGCCACCGCCCGCGACACGTCGTCCCTGGACGACCTGGTGCAGCGGTTCGGCGACGCCGTCCTGCCGATCCGGCTGGACGTCGACGACCGGGACGCCGTCTTCGCGGCCGTCGCCCGGGCGCACGACCACTTCGGCGCCCTGGACGTCGTGGTGAACAACGCCGGCTACGGCCAGTTCGGGATGATCGAGGAGATCTCCGAGGCCGAAGCCCGCGCCCAGTTCGACACCAACGTGTTCGGCGCGCTGTGGGTCACCCAGGCCGCACTGCCGTACCTGCGCGAGCAGGGGTCCGGCCACGTGCTGCAGGTGTCGAGCATCGGCGGCATCTCCGCCTTCCCGAACATCGGCATCTACAACGCCTCGAAGTGGGCACTGGAGGGCTTCAGCCAGTCGCTGGCCGCGGAGGTCGCCGACTTCGGCATCAAGGTCACCCTCATCGAGCCCGGCGGCTACTCCACCGACTGGGGCGGCGCCTCGGCCGCGCACGCCACGGAGAACCCGGCCTACGACGAGTTCCGGGTCAAGGCCGCCGAGCAGCGCAAGCAGCGGCTGGGCGGCACGCCGGGCGACCCGGTGGCCACCCGCGAGGCGGTGCTCGCCCTGGTCGACGCCGAGCACCCGCCGCTGCGGGTGTTCTTCGGCGAGGCGCCGCTGGGCATCGCCACCCGCGACTACGAGTCCCGCCTGGCCGAGTGGAACGCCTGGGACGACCTGTCCAAGAAGGCCCACGGCTGACCGTCGTCCGATGACCGGCGCCGAGTGGCAGCTGAGCGGGCCCAGCGGGGGTGCGTGAGCCCGCTGAGCTGTCACTCGGCGACCCCGCCGGCAGCCTGCGGGGTTCTCCGGCGGTGATCACGGGCAGGGGCAGGTCATGGCCCCCCGCGAGAGCTCCGGCCGCCGCCCGCACCGGCTGCGCGAGGTGGTCGCCACCCGCCGCGGGTACGTGCTTGCCTGGTGGGGGTTCACCGCGACCTTCGCGGTGCTGCGGCTGGTCACCTGGCTGATCCGGGAGGACCTCACGTTCCTCGGGGACGTCGCGGTCGGCGGCACCCATCTGCACCACTACCTGTGGGGGATCCTGCTGATCGCCGTCGTCGGCGGGGCCGCCCTGGGCGACCGCACGCCCCGGGTGCGTGCCGGCCTCGGCCTGTTCTTCGGCATCGGGCTGGCCCTGGTGGTCGACGAGGCGGCGCTGCTGATCCAGCTCGAGGACGTCTACTGGGACACCTTCGGCTGGGTCAGCGTCGGCCTGGCCCTGCTGGTCATCGGTGTGGCCGGCAGCGTGCTGGCGATGACCGAGGCACCCCGCGAGCCGGGCCGCTGAGCAGCCGGACGGCGTGCGCGGAGTGGCACCTCCGAGGCCGGGAGCGGCCACTCCGCGCCCACGGTCACGCCAGCACGGCCTCCCGCTCGGCCGCCCCGGCCAGCTCGGCGTAGCGGCCACCGCGGGCCAGCAGCTCCTCGTGCGTGCCCTGCTCGACCACCCGGCCGGAGGCCAGGACGGCGATCAGGTCGGCGTCCCGCACGGTGGACAGGCGGTGGGCGATGGTGATCGTCGTCCGCCCCCGGCTGGCCTCCTCCAGCGCGGCCTGCACGGCACGCTCGGTGGTGTTGTCCAGCGCACTGGTGGCCTCGTCGAGCACCAGCACCCGCGGATCGCGCAGCAGGGTGCGGGCGATCGCCAGCCGCTGCTTCTCCCCGCCGGAGAACCGGTGCCCGCGGGCGCCGACCACGGTGTCGTAGCCGGCCGGCAGCGCGGCGATCACGTCGTGCACCTGGGCCCGGCGGGCGGCCTCGACCAGCTCGGCGTCGGTGGCGTCGGGCCGGGCGTGCCGCAGGTTCTCGGCGATCGTGCCGTGCAGCAGGTAGGTCTCCTGGGCGACGACGCCCACGGTGCGGGCCAGGTCGGCCAGCGTCACGTCCCGGACGTCGACGCCGTCGATGGTCACCCGCCCGGACGTCGGGTCGTTCAGCCGGGCGACCAGGGAGGCGAGCGTGCTCTTGCCCGAGCCGGTCTCGCCGACCAGGGCCAGCGTCGCGCCGGCGGGCACCGTGAGGTCGACGTCGGTCAGCGCGTCGCGGTGGCCGTCGGGGTAGCGGAACCCGACGGAGTCGAAGCGCACCTCGCCGCGGACGTCGCGCAGCGGCACGGGGTGCACCGGGTCGTCGATGTCCACCGGCAGGTCGAGGTACTCGAACACCCGGCTGAACAGCGCCATCGAGGCGGTCAGCGAGACACCGATGTCCAGCAGCCCCATCAGCGGGCGGAACAGCGCGCCCTGCAGCGTGGTGAAGGCGACGAGCGTGCCGATGGTCATGCCGCCGGACGTCGCCGGCAGGCCGGCGGCCAGGTAGATCAGCGCCGGGATGCCGGCGAAGACGATGCTCATCGTGGCCATCCGCCAGCGGCCGGCCAACTGCGAGCGCACCTCCAGCCCGACCAGGTCGTCGGAGGTGGCGGCGAACCGCTGCGACTGCGCGGGGCCCGCGCCCAGGGTCTTGCCGAGCAGCACGCCGCTGACGCTGAGCCCCTCCTCGACCTGGGAGTGCAGGTCGGCGAGGTGCCGCTGCCGCTGGGCGGTGATCTGCCGGCGCATCCGCGCGACCCGGCGGGTCAGCCAGATCGCCGGCGGCAGCACGACCAGCGACAGCAGCGACAGCCGCCAGCTCAGCGCGGCCATGGCGATCACGGTGCCGACCACGGTGGTGGCGTTGGAGGCGAACGAGGTGGCCGTCGAGGTGACCACCGACTGCATGCCGCCGATGTCGTTGGTCAGCCTCGACTGCACCTCCCCGCCCTTGGTGCGGGTGAAGAAGCCCAGCGACTGGCGCTGCAGGTGGGTGAAGACCGACGTCCGCAGGCCGTGCATGACGTGCTGGCCGACGGTGGTGGACAGCCAGGTCTGCAGCACGCCCAGGACGGCGGTGACCGCGGTGACCGCGACCATCCCGGCGACGGCCCAGGCCAGCAGCTGCAGGTCCTGCTCGGGGAGCGCCTCGTCGATGACCAGCCGGACGAGGAACGGCGTGGCGAGCGCGATGGCGGAGCTCGCCACGATGAGGGCGACCACGGTCGCGAGCTGCCCGCGGTACGGGCGGAACAGGCCGGCGACCCGGCTCCAGCGCACGGGTGAGCGCTCCAGCTGGGCGCGGTCGGCCGGGTCGGGCCGCCCGCCGGGGCGCCCGCCTCCCCGGCCGGACTGGAAGGTGTCGTCGATGGCGACCACCCCTCTCTCGGGAGACTTGCTGAGGTTACCTCACGGTGTGGTGACCACGCGGCCTCCGTTACTCTTCCCCCGTGCACGACGGCGGCCCGGCGACCCTGGGCGACCTGCTGATGCGGGTCGCGCGCACGCTCCGCCGCCGGTTCACCGCCACGCTCGCGCCCTGGGACCTCTCCCCGCACCAGGCCCGGGCGCTGCGGGTGGTCTGCGCGCGCGACGGCGTCCGGCTCTCCGAGCTCGCCGAGGCGCTGCGCATCGCCGCCCGCTCGGCCACCGAGGTCGCCGACGGCCTGGCCGAGCGCGGCCTGGTCGAGCGCACCGCCGACCCGCGGGACCGGCGGGCGGTGGTGCTGGTGCCCACCGACGCCGGCCGCACGGTGCAGCGTGAGGTCGAGGAGGCCCGGGCCGCGGACTCCACCGAGCTGTTCGCCCGGCTGCCGGCCGAGGACCAGGCGACGCTGGAGCGGATCCTGCGTCAGCTCACCGACTGAGTTCCAGCTGGAACGACCCGGTGTCGACGTCGCCGGCCCGCTGGTAGCTGGCCATCAGCGCACCGGTGCCGGACGCCGCCGACGACGTCAGCCGCCAGGTGCGCGGCACCGTGCCGTCGGCGAACAGCCTGCGGCCGGTGCCCAGCAGCACCGGGAAGACGACCAGCCGCAGCTCGTCGACGAGGTCCTCGGCCAGCAGGGTCTGCACCAGCCCGATGCTGCCGTGCACCTGCAGCTCCCCGCCGTCGGCGGCCTTCAGCGACCGGACGGCGTCGGCGACGTCACCGTCGACCAGCCGGGCCCCCTCCCAGTCGACCGAGGTGAGGGTCCGGGACGCGACGTGCTTGGGCAGGGTGTTCAGCGACCAGGCGATCCGGTCGCCGTCGGTCGGCGCCTTCGGCCAGTGCGCGGCGAAGACCTCGTAGGTGCGCCGGCCCAGCAGGAACTCACCGGCGGTGGTGAACCAGGCGTCCATCTGGGCGCCGATCACCTCGTCGAAGTGCGGCACCAGCCAGCCGCCGTACCGGAACCCGCCGGAGGGGTCCTCCGTCGGCCCGCCGGGTGCCTGGGCGACACCGTCGAGGGTGAGGAACGTGGTGACGACGAGCGGGCGCATGACCGACCTCCGGGATGCGGCCGCCCCTGCGGCGGCCCGTGCCCTACAGACCCGGGCACCGGGCCGAAGTCATCGCGCCGACCACTCGGGCCGGTGGCCGGTCGGCCGGTCGCCTGCGCCGCACCGGAAGGCCCGGGCGCAGGCCAGCACCCACACGGTGCCCAGCAGCAGCCCGGCCGCCACGTCGGTCGGGTAGTGCGCGGCGACGTAGAGCCGGGAGACCCCGATCGCCGGCGCGAGCAGCAGGGGCACGGCCAGCACGGCCCACCGGCGACGGCCGTGCCCGTGGCCGATGACCAGCGCGGCCAGCGCGCCGTAGAGGGCCACCGCCATCCCGGCGTGACCGGAGGGCCAGGCGGCGCCGGTCGGCAGCCCCTCGGTCAGGTCGACGACGTCGGGCCGCACCCGGGCGACCACCAGCCCGACGACGAAGTAGAGCAGCACCTCGCCGACGATCGTGACCAGCACGAAGACGACGGGCCGCCAGCTGCCGACGACGGCCAGCGCCAGCACCGCCAGGGTCAGCCCGACGACGATGACGGCCCGGGTGCCCGACAGCGTGCCCACCGCCTCGGCCGCCGAGGTGAGCGTGTCGGTGCGCTGGTCGACGAACCAGGCGGCGACGCTGCGGTCGAACCGGCCCAGCGCCGTGTCGTCGAGCACCCGGGTGACCAGCAGCCCGAGCGCGACGAGGACGGCGAACAGCGCGACGGCCACGCCGGCCAGCCGTGCCACCGTCGTCCGGCCGGCCGGGAGCACCCGCTGGTGCGCGGGTGCGGGGCCGGGCACCTCCGCCGGGTCGACGTCCAGCGGGTCCAGCGGCTCGTCGCTGTGCTGGTGGCGGTCGTGCTGCCAGCCCCGGAAGGCGGCCGTGGTGATCGCCAGCCAGGCCAGGCCCAGCGCCCAGCCGGCCAGCACGTCGGAGACGAAGTGCACGCCCAGCGCCAGCCGGGTGACGCCGATCACGACCACCAGCAGGGCCAGCCCCGCGATCAGCCAGGGGCGCAGCCGCCGGCGCACCAGGGGGAGCACCACCAGCGTCAGCACCCCCCAGGTGACCACGGCCGTCATGGCGTGACCGCTGGGGAAGCTGGCGTTGCTCGGGGTGTCGACCACCGGGTCCGCCACCACGGGCCGGGCCCGGTCGGCGATGACCTTGGTGAGCGGCACCAGCACGGCCAGTCCGATCCCGGAGACCGCCACGAACGCGGCCAGCCGCCGGTGCCGGCGGATCAGCAGGAAGACCGTGGCCAGGGTCGTCACCAGCACCGACGCACCGGCACCGCCCAGGTCGGTGACGGCGCGCAGCACGCTGACCAGCAGCGGGGAGCGGCTGACCACCTCGTTCAGGTCGGCGGCGACGTCCCCGTCCAGGGCGGCCAGCGGCGACCAGTTCTGCTGGACCAGCAGCCACAGGGCCAGGAAGGGCACGGCCCCGACCAGCAGGGCCACCAGCCCCAGCACCGTGCGGACGCCGAACCGGCCGGGTGCCCGCGGGCGCTCGTCTGCGGGCGGCGCCCAGGTCGAGGTACCGCGAGGACTGCTCATCCACCGGGGCTACCCGGACCCGACCGGACGGCTGCACCGGTGGGCTCTGCGGTCCTGTCACCGTCCACCGACGAACCGGTGACGCCTCGACCTCAGCTCTGGACGTCCACCTCGACCACCGGGTGGCCGGACGCGCCGTCCGGGGCGACCGGGGTGCGGTCGCCGGTCTGCCGCTCACCGGCGCCGTCGGTGGCCCGGGCGGTGATGACGTGCCGGCCCGGGGTGGCGTCCCAGGGCAGGTACCACTGCCGCCAGCAGTCGACGTCGAGCTGCTCGGCCAGCACCGCCGGCTGCCAGGGCCCGTCGTCGATCCGCACCTCGACGCCCTCGATGCCCCGGGTGGGCGCCCAGGCCACCCCGGCGATCGGCTGCCGGCCGGCGCTCACCGAGCCACCCGGGCGGGGGACGTCGATCCGGGACTGGGTCTTGACCGGCCCCTCCTTCGCCCAGCCGCGCGGGACCCAGTAGCCGTCGACGTCCCAGCCGGTGAGCTCGATCGAGGACAGCCACTTGGTCGCCGACACGTATCCGTAGAGCCCCGGGACGACGAGCCGGGCCGGGAAGCCGTGCTCGGCCGGCAGCGGCTCGCCGTTCATCGCGACCGCCACCATCGCCTCCTCGAGGTCGAGCGCGGTGACCGTGGGGAAGCCGGCGGTGAACCCGTCGACCGAGCGGCTGAGCAGCTGGGTGGCGCCCCGCTGCACGCCGGCCCGCTCCAGCAGGGCCCGCAGCGGCACGCCCTGCCAGCGGGCGTTGCCCACCAGGTCGCCACCGACCTCGTTGGAGACGCAGGCCAGGGTCACGTCCGCCTCGATCTGCGGCAGCGCCATCGGCTCGTCGTAGGTGAGCGAGAAGGGCTCGTCGACCAGCCCGGTGACCTCCAGCCGCCAGTCGGCCGGGTCGACGACCGGCACCCGCAGCGCGGTGTCGATCCGGTAGAAGCGCTCGTTGGGCACGTACAGCGGGGTGAGGCCGGGGATGCCCAGGTCGGCCCCGGCCGGTGGCGGCGGTGCCGGGCGGGCGGGCCGGGGCAGCCGGATCGCAGCCCGGACGGCGTCCAGCCGCTCCCGGCCGGCCAGCAGCCACCCGCCGACCCCGCCGGCCACCGCCACCGCCGCCGCCCCCGCGGCCAGCAGCAGGAAACCGCGCCGGCCCGTGCCCGGGGAGTCGTCCGGCACCGCCGCCCGAGCGGCCGCGGCGAGCAGCCGGTGCAGGGCGGCGACCCCGACCGCGGCACCCAGCAGCCCGGTCAGCAGGGTGCCGAGCACCGAGACGTCGTCCGTGGCCAGCCCGGCGGCGACGCCGACGGCGGTGACCAGCACGAGGGCGACCGCGCCCAGGACGAACCGGTACCGCGCCAGCAGCCCGGTCGCGGCGCCCAGCCCGGCGGCGACCAGGGCGATCGAGGCCAGCAGCACCGGCTTGTCGTTGCTGCCCAGCGCGGCGATCGCGGCCCGCTCCAGCCAGCCGGGCACGCCGTCGATGACGGCGTCCCCGACCGAGAGCACCAGCGAGGGCACCCGGTCCAGCAGGCCCGCGACCAGCTCGGCCACACCGATCCCGGCGGCGGCCGCCAGCACGCCCGACTGCGCCGCCCGGCCGGCCGGCAGCGGGGCCGCGCCGTCGCTCCCGGACAGGTGCTCCTGCGGTGCGGCTGACTGCGACATGCCCCCAGGTTCACCCGGCCACCCGGGTGCGGTCCGGTCTCCGCCCGGAACCGACGCACGATCGTCACGGAGCGGCCGGGCGGGCCGTCGTGGGCGCAGGGCTCGACCGATCGGCCGTCGTGCTCCACGATCAGCCGATGACAGAGTCGTCATCACTCGAAGGCTGGGCGTCCGAGCCCTTCACCAACGCCGGCATCACCCACACCCTCCACACCCGTGGCTCCGGCCCGGGCGTCGTCCTGCTGCCGGAGATCCCCGGCATGACCCCACAGGTGCTGGGGCTGGCCGACCACCTGGTCGACGCCGGCTTCACCGTCACCGTGGTCTCCCTGTTCGGTGAACCCGGCAAGCCGATGACCCCCGGCTACGCAGCGCGCAGCCTGGCCGCGGCCTGCATCAGCCGGGAGTTCCGGGCCTTCGCCAAGCGCGCCGACCGACCGGTGGCCGAGTACGTCCGGGCCGTGGCGCGCCGGGTGCACGACCAGGTCGGCGGCCCCGGGGTCGGGGTGATCGGCATGTGCTTCAGCGGCGGGTTCGCCCTCGCCTCGGCCGCCGAGCCCGCCGTCCTGGCGCCGGTGGCCAGCCAGCCCTCCATCCCGTTCCCGCTCTCCGCGGGGCACCGGCGCGACCTGGGGATGTCCGACCGGGAGCGGGACGCGATCGTGACCCGGGTGGAGAAGGAGGGGCTGTGCCTGCTCGGCCTGCGGTTCAGTGAGGACGCCGCCGCGCCCCGGGACCGCTTCCGCTCGCTGCGCGCCGCCTTCGGCGACGGCTGGCTGCCGATCGCGCTGAACTCCCGCCCGGGGAACGAGGCGGGCATCGGCAGCAACGAGCACATGGTGCTGACCAGCAAGGACGTCGAGACGCCCGGGCACCCGACGCACGAGGCGCGGGAGCAGGTCGTGGCGTTCCTGCGGGAACGGCTGGCCGCCCGGCCGGCTGACCGGGCGACCGCCTCGGCCGGCTGATCGCCCCGACCCGGCCGGTCAGCCCTCGACGTAGAGGCAGAAGGGGTGGCCGGCCGGGTCGAGCATCACCCGGACGTCGTCCTGCGGCTGGAACTCCGCCACCCGCGCGCCGAGCGAGACGGCGAACTCCACCGCGACGGGCAGGTCGTCGACCGCGACGTCCAGGTGCAGCTGCATCCGCGGGTCGCCCTCGCCCGCCGGCCAGACCGGCGGCACGTGGTCGGGTTCCAGCTGGAACGACAGCGCCGGCCCGCCCGGCCGCAGCGTGACCCACTCGGGGTCGTCGGTGCCGATCGGCCAGTCGAGCAGCGCGGCGTAGAACCGGCCCAGGCCGCGCGGGTCGGGGGTGTCGAGCACCGTGGCGGTCAGGGTCATCCGCGGGCGGTCTGCCATGCGCGGGACGCTAGCCAGCCTCACCGACGCAAACGACAGCCCCTGCTCGGCGAGCGCCGCGCGCAGCCGGTCGACCGCCCGGGGCCCGACCCCGTGCAACGCGGCGAGCTCGGCCTCACGGTGCTCGGCCACCTGGGAGAGCCGGGTGATGCCGGCCGCGGCGAGGGCCCGGGTGGCGGGGGCACCGATCGCCGGCAGGTCGTCGGTCACGTCAGGGGGGACTCCACGGCGACGAAGAGTTCATCGGCGACCTTCCCGAGTCGGGTATCTCAGCACTAAGGTTTCTCGGCATGAGCGCTCGGCGGGTCCGCATCGGCATCGACACCGGGGGCACGTTCACCGACGTCGTCGCCGTCGACGAGGAGACCGGCGAGGTCGCCACGACGAAGACGCCGTCCACCCCGGCCGACCCGGCCGACGGCTTCCTCGCCGGGGTGCGCAAGGTGCTGGGGCAGCTGGGCCTCGACGGGTCGTCGGTCACCGCGGTCAGCCACGGGACGACGGTGGCCACCAACCAGCTGCTCGAGGGCAAGCTCGACCGGATCGGGTTCATCACCACCGAGGGCTACGCGTCGGTGCTGGAGATCGCCCGGCAGTCGGTGCCCGACGGCTACGGCAACAGCTACTTCTGGGTCAAGCCGCCGCGGATCGTGCCGGCCGACCTGGTCCGCACCGTGGGCGGCCGGCTGGACGTCGCCGGCGCCGAGGTGCGGCCCTTCTCCCGCGAGGACGCCGTCGCGGCCGCCCGGTTCTTCCGGGACGCCGGGATCACCACGATCGGCGTCTGCTTCCTGCACGCCTACGCGAACGACGCCCACGAGCGGGCGATGCTCGACGTGCTCCACGTGGAACATCCCGACGCCGTCGTCTCGATCAGCTCCCAGGTGCTGCGCGAGTACCGCGAGTACGAGCGGTCGGTGACCACCCTGGTCGACGCCGCCGTGAAGCCGAAGGTCGGCGCCTACGTCACCAACATCCGCCGCCGCCTCGACGAGATCGCCCCCGACGTGCCCTTCTACGTGATGAAGAGCAACGGCGGCGTGCTGAGCGCCGCCGAGGTGGTGCACCAGCCGATCACCACGATGCTCTCCGGCCCCGCCGCCGGCGCCCTGGGTGCCGCACTGATCGCCGGCACCGCGGGCTTCGACCGGGTGCTCACCTGCGACGGCGGCGGCACGTCCACCGACGTCACCGTGGTGATCGACGGCGAGCCGACGCTGACCACCGAGGGCTCGGTCGGCGACTACCCGTCCAAGATCCCGATGATCGACGTGGTCACGGTCGGCGCGGGCGGCGGCTCGATCGCCTGGCTGTCGCCGGAGGGCACGCTCAAGGTCGGCCCGAAGTCGGCCGGCGCCGACCCGGGGCCGATCTGCTACGCAGGAGGCGGCGAGCAGCCCACGGTCACCGACGCGCACGTCGTCCTCGGCCGGATCCCCCCGCACCTGCTGGGCGGCGAGATCCCGCTGTCGGTCGACGCCGCCCGGGCCGGCCTCGAGCGGCTCGGCGGGGAGCTGGGCCTGACCGTGGAGGCGCTGGCCAGCGGCATCCTGGAGATCTCGGCGTGGAACCAGGCCAACGCGCTGCGCCAGGTCACCGTCGCCCGCGGCCTCGACGTCCGTGACTTCACCCTGACCACCTTCGGTGGCTCCGGCTCGCTGCTGGCCTGCCGGCTGATGGACGTGCTGGGCCTCCCCCGCACCCTGGTACCGCCGAACCCGGGCAACGTCAGCGCCTTCGGGCTGCTCACCGTCGACGTCCGCAACGACTACGTGCAGACCATGGTCGCCCGGCACGCCGACGTCTCCCCCGCGACGCTGGCCGCTGCCTTCGCCGACCTCGAGGGGCAGGCCGAGGTCGCCCTGGACGGCGAGGGCTTCGCGCGCAGCGAGCAGCGGATGCAGCGCACCGCCGACCTGCGCTACGTGGGCCAGGCGTTCGAGGTGCGGGTGCCGGTCGGTGACGGCGAGCTGGACGGCGCGGCGATCGACGCCGTGGCCACCGCCTTCCACGCGGCGCACCACCAGCTGTACGGCTACGACTTCGCCGCCGACCCCCGCCAGGCGGTGGAGTGGGTGAACCTGCGGGTCAGCGGGATCGGGCCGATCCGGCGTCCGGAGATCGTCGAGCCGGCGCCGTCCGGCCGCGACGCCCGGCGCGGCTCCCGCCCGGTCTTCTTCGACGAGTGGGTCGAGGCACCGCTGTTCTGGCGACCCGACCTCTCCCCCGGTGACGTCGTCACCGGCCCGGCGATCGTCGAGGAGTTCGGCTCCACCGTCCCGGTGCACCCCGGCTTCTCCGCCACCGTCGACCGCTTCGGCAACCTGCTGCTCACGAAGGAGCCCACCCGATGAGCACCCACCAGGGCCAGAGTCGCGACTTCGGCCCCTCCACGGCCGACCCGGTGCTCGTCGAGATCGTGGCCGGCACGCTGGCCGCGATCGAGCGGGAGGTGGAGACGTCGATCGGGCGCACCTCCCGCTCGCCGATGATCCGTGACGCGCACGACTTCCGGGCCGGCATCCACGACCGGCGGCTGCGCAAGCTCACCGGCCGCTCGTACTCCGCGCTGGTGCAGCCGGTGGTGCGCGACCACCCGATCGACACGATGGCCCCTGGCGACGTCTTCTTCCACAACGACGTCTACCTCTCCGAGGGCGGGATCGGCCACCTGCCCGACCTGTGCGTCACGGTGCCGGTGTTCGCAGCCGGCCCGGACGGCGAGCCGACGGTGGTCGCCTTCATCCAGGCGTTCGGCCACCACGACGACATCGGCGGCGCGGTGCCCGGCTCGATGCCGTCGGCGGCCACCAGCGTGTTCGAAGAGGGCCTGATGGTCCCCCCGATCAAGCTCTGGGACCGCGGCGTCCGCAACGACGCCGCACTGACGATCATGACCCGCAACTCGCGGATGCCCGACTCGCTCGCCGCCGACCTGGACGCCGAGTGCTCGGCCTGCCTGGCGGGCGCGCGGCGACTGGGCGAGCTGTTCGACCGGTACGGCGTCGCGGCGGTGGAGGCCTGCTTCGAGGCTGTCCTGAGCAGCTCGACCGAGGTGTACCGGCGGGAGATCCTGTCCCAGATCCCCGACGGCACCTACGTCTGGGAGGACTACGCCGAGCACGACGGCGTCGACGCCCCGCAGCTGCACCGGCAGCGGATCACGCTGACCATGGACTCGTCGAAGGACGTCCCGCTGGTCATCGACTTCACCGGCACCGGGCCGCAGGCCAAGGGCCCGATCAACCACTGCGGCGACTACGCCGACGGCAACTTCCTGAAGAAGTGGCTGGCGCCGATCCTGCGCAACCTGGCCGAGTCACCCGAGCGGATGGCGCAGCTGGACGTCAACGAGGGCGTCGTCCCGTTGATCGAGATGCGGTTCCCGGAGAAGGGCACGCTGCTCACCCCGATCTTCCCGGCGCCCACCAACGCCCGGACCTTCGTGATCCTGCGGCTGCTCGGCGTCCTGGCCGGCGTCCTGGCCAAGGCCACCGGCGGCCGGATGCCGGCCGACCAGGAGACGATCCGCTACACCGGCGTCTACGGCACCGACGCGAACGGCGAGCCGTACCTGATGCGCGAGGTGCTCGGCGGTGGCTCCGGTGGCCGGTACTACGCCGACGGGGAGGACACCATCCACGTCGTCCCGGACTCCCGGAACCTGCCGACCGAGTTCACCGAGTCCCGCTTCCCGCTGCGGATCGAGCGGCTCGCACTGGCGATGGACTCCGGCGGCCCGGGCCGGTACCGCGGGGGCTGCGGCTACGAGAAGGACATCCGGGTGCTGCGCGACGCGCACTTCATGTCCATCGCCGACCGCTCGATCCTGTCCTGCTGGGGCGTGAAGGGCGGCAAGGCCGGGCGGCCGTTCTCGATCACCGTCGACCCGGGCGGGCCCGACGAGCACGAGGTCGACGCGCTGGCCGACGCCGAGCCGCTGAAGGCCGGCACCGTGGTGCGGGTGCGGACGACGGGCGGTGGCGGCTGGGGCGACCCGCTGGACCGGCCGGTCGACGAGGTGCTGCGCGACATCGCCTGGCACAAGGTCAGCGTCGCCGGCGCCCGGGACGACTACGGCGTGGTCGTGCGGGACGACGGGACGGCGGACGACGCCGCGACCGCGGCGCTGCGGGCGTCGATGCGCGCCGGGCGCCCGGACGTCGAGCCGTTCTTCGACCGCGGCCCGGGCTACGCGCTGCTGTCCGGCGGGGCCGCGTTCAACGAGTTCGACCTGCTCTGATGGAGGGCCCTGCCGCCTCCCACCACTTGCACGCTCGTGGCGGGCCCCTGCAGCGGGGCCGGTACTCGTGCACCGGAGCGCGAGCGCGGGAAGTGGCTGCGCCCGCCCGGCCAGGGCAGGCTCGGCCGTGATGAGCGAGAACGAGCACGAGACCGACGGCCCGAACCTGCACCCCGGCCAGTACGACGAGGGCGGCACGGGCGGCATGGCCACCCGTGAGCTGCAGGCCCGGCACGCCGCCGACGACGACGAGGGGCCGGACGAGCAGGACTGACGGTCAGGCCGCCCGCCGCCGGAGCCACCGGCGGCGGGGAGGGGCCAGGGCAGGCGCCACCGGCTCGGGGACGACGGCCGGGCGGGTGCGCCGCCACTCGGCGACCACCTCCTCGACGTCGGGCATGCCGACCGGCACCCACGGCCCCTCGACCGGCCGGCGGTAGTACTGGTCGACCCGGGCGACGTGCGCCTCGACCACTGCGCGGGCCAGCTCCTCGGTGGGCTGGCGGGCGACCCGGGCGGGCAGCTCCTCACGTTCCTTGCGCAGCGCCAGCCCGGTGGGCAGCATCGCGGCGACGTCGGCCTCTTCCCGCTTCGCCCACTCCAGCGCCCACTCGTAGCTGCTCTTCTCCCGGTCCCGCCGGGGCAGCGGCTTGCCCGCGCCGGCCAGGCCCTCCAGGTCGCCCCGCTCCCGGGCCTGCACGATCTGGTGCTCGACCCAGCTCTCGAAGGTCATCCCCTCGGGCTTGCGTTCCGTCATCGGCGTCCTCCTCCGCACGCGCCGTCTGCCAGTCTCTGCCCCATGCGGACGACGAGCACCCGTGAGGTCTACCGGAACCCCTGGATCCGGCTGCGCGAGGACGCGATCGAGCTGGACGACGGGTCGCCGGGCATCTACTCGGTGGTGGAACGCCCCGACTTCGGCCTGGTCATCCCCGCCGCGGAGGACGGGTTCTGGCTGGTCGAGCAGTACCGCCACCCGCTGGGCCGGCGCTCGTGGGAGTTCCCGCAGGGCACCTGGCCAGCCGGTGCGGGCGGGTCGGCGGAGGAGCTGGCCCGCGCCGAGCTCGCCGAGGAGACCGGGCTGCGGGCCGGCACGTTGCGCCACCTCGGGCACCTGGACCTCGCCCCCGGCCTGGCGACCCAGGAGTTCGACGTGTGGCTGGCCACCGACCTGACCGCCGGCCCCACCGCCCGGGAGGCCTCCGAGGCGGACATGGTGAGCGCCTTCGTGTCCGAGGCCGAGCTGCGGGCGATGGTGGGTGACGGCCGGTTCACCGACGGGCCGTCACTGGCTGCGCTCAGCCTGCTGCTGCTCGAGCGGAGCTGAGGGCGGCGCACCCAGGAGTGAACGGGCCCACATCCGGGAAGGGGACCGGCATGGACGAACCCGATCACAGCGCCGAGGTCACGGTCACCGCCCAGGACGACACGTCCGCGGCGATCGAGCTCGTCGGCGAGCTGACCGAGGACGCCCGTCGTCCGCTGGTGCGCGTGATGACCGACCTGATGCTCGGCACCCCCCAGCTGCGCCAGGTGCGCCTGGACACCTGCGGGGTCACCTTCATGAACTCGGCCGGCATGTCGTCCCTGGTCCAGGTGCAGAAGATGGCCGAGCCGCGCGGCATCGAGCTGACCTTGACGGTGCAGAGCGACGCGGTGGCCCGGCCGCTGCAGCTGTCGGGCCTGTGGCGTCGGTTCACCATCCTCGACCGCCGCGAGGGCCACCCGGAGGACGTGCACGAGGGCATGCCGCCCGGCCACGAGCACCGCTGACACCGCCCAGGGGCGGGACCGGGGCCGTCAGCTCGGGTCGGGGGTACCGCCGGGCACCCGGCCCAGGGAGACGAGCCAGCGGCGCAGCAGCCCGGCCAGCTGTTCCCGTTCTTCTGCGGAGAGCCCGGCCAGCATGCCGTGCTCGGTGTCGAGGTGGTCGGGCAGCGCGGTGTCGAGCGCCGTCCGGCCGGCGTCGGTGAGGGTGACCACGACGGCCCGCCCGTCGGCGTCGCTGCGTCCGCGGGTGATCAGGCCCTTCTCCTCGAGCCGGTCCAGCCGCTGGGTGATCGCCCCGGAGGTGACCAGCGCGGTGCGCATCAGCGCGGTGGGCGTCAGCTGGTAGGGCGCCCCGGCCCGGCGCAGCGCCGCGAGCACGTCGAAGGACGGCGCGTCGAGGCCGTGCCGGGCGAAGGTCGCCCGCTGGGCGAGGAAGACCTCGCGCTGCAGCTGGCTGACCCGGCCGATCACGCCCATCGGCGAGCAGTCCAGGTCCGGCCGTTCCCGGGCCCACTGGGCGAGGATCACGTCCATCGCGTCGCCGGTGGACACCGCCTGCTCGCTCACGCCGGCGCCCCGGGGGAAGGCACCCCGAGGTGGCCGAGGTCGAGGTCGGCCAGGTGCTCGGCGAAGGTGCGGGGCGGCCGGCCGAGCAGGTCGGTGAGCACCCGGGGGCTGCCGGTGAACCCGTGCGCGCGGTAGTGGTCGAACATGGTGCGCCGGCAGCGGCCGGCGAAGGACGTGGGCACCTCCCCACCGGGGATGACGTCGTCGGCCTCCACCGGCTCGCCCAGCCGGGCGGCGATCCGCTCGGCGATGTCCGGGGCGGTGAGCGCCTCGGGCCCGGCGGCCTCGAAGGTGCCGGCGTCCAGCCCGTCCTCGGTCAGCAGCACCGCGGCGGCCTCGGCGACGTCGCGCAGGTCGACCAGTGACTGCGCCGTCCGCAGGCCCCAGAAGCTGCGCAGCACCCCGCTGGCGTGCACCGCCTCCAGCTGGGTGTCGATGTTCTCCGCGTAGGCGCAGGGCTGCAGCACCCGCCACGACCGCAGGCCGCTGGCGTCCAGCGCCTCCTCGGCCTGGTCCTTGGCGGCGTGGTGCGGCATCACCCGCAGCTGCGGGCGGAGCACGGAGTGGTAGACCAGCCGCGGCAGCCCGGCCCGGCGGGCCTCGGCGAACAGGGCAGGTGCCCCCTCGGCCTCGTCGGGGTCGAAGTTGGGCCAGATCAGGTACATCGCGTCGGCGCCGGCGAACACCGTCGACCACGCCATCGGCTGGGTCAGCTCGGCGACGACCACCTCGGCGCCGAGGTCGGTCAGCTCCGGGCGGGGGCCCCGCCGGGAGACCACGGCCCGCACCTGCTCACCGCGCGCCCGCAGCGCCCGCACGACGGCCGCGCCCGTCTGCCCTCCGGCCGCCGTCACCACGATCACACCGGACACCTTAGGTCTGAGAGACCGATCCGGGTCGGCTCCGTGCCCGTTCCGGGTGAGCCGCTCAGCGCAGCGGCGAGCTCAACCGGACGGTGAAGCCCTGCGCGTCGTGCAGCAGGTCGACGTGGTCCCACAGCTTGCGGGCCAGCCACAGCCCCATCCCGCCACGGGAGAGGTCGTCGCCGTGCGCGGGCCGGAAGCCGGCCAGCGGGTCGGCCAGCCCACGACCGCCGTCGGTGATCGTGCAGACCACCCGGTCGGCCGAGGCCCACACCCGCGCCGACACCGGCGGGGTGCCGTGCCGGAAGGCGTTGGCGGCGATCTCGCTGACCGCCAGGTGCAGGTCCTCCCGCTGGTCACGGTCGTGGACCTGGCCGGCGAGCGCTGCGGCCAGCTGGTGGCGCAGGTCGGCGAGTGCGGTGGCGCCGTCGACGGCGAAGACCGGCGGGCCGGCCTCCATCGGCTCCCGTGGCAGCGGCAGCTCCCGCAGGAAGCGCCCCGGGCGCTGGTACTCCAGGTTCGGCGTGACCACCCCACCCCGCAGCAGCTGCGGGTGCGTGCGGCGGACGGTGTGGAGCACGTCGTCCGGGAGCCGGGAGGCGTCGTAGCAGCACAGCGCGTCGAGGGGCA
The DNA here is from genome assembly GCF_054177765.1 of Modestobacter lacusdianchii. Classification (NCBI taxonomy): domain Bacteria; kingdom Bacillati; phylum Actinomycetota; class Actinomycetes; order Geodermatophilales; family Geodermatophilaceae; genus Modestobacter; species Modestobacter lacusdianchii. Next base: position 48,875 of record NZ_JBJJTJ010000005.1, read on the forward strand.
GCCCACCGATCACCACGTTGACCGCGGCCTCGTAGCGCGCGCCCTCCCGCCAGTCGCGGGGGGCCTCGCCCACGGGGGGCTGGCCGAAGAGCCGCATCCGGCCGGTGCGGGCCCGCTCCGCCTGCTCCAGGAGGGCGCGGGTGGCGCTGACGGCGTCGGGGGCGCGGACGCCCCGCATCGAGACGCGGGGGTCGCTGACCAGCGCGTCCCCCGCGCCGCGGAGCTCGGCGCGCAGCAGGTCGGTCGTCTCGGGGTCGCAGGCCAGCACGGTCAGGTCACCGGAGCGCAGCCCGTCCTCCAGGTAGGGGACGGCGACGGCGAGCAGCTCGTCGGTCGACTGCACCAGGACGGCGGTGTGGCCGTGGCCGTCGCTCGCCTCCGTCCGGAGAGCCGGCCCGCCGGCATCCTCCCGGGCGCGCTGCGACGAGCGCGTGGGATGAGCTCCGAGCAGGGACACAGGACCTCGCGGGGGACGGTGGGACGCGGAACTGGTGGCATTCTCAAACACCCGTCCCCACTCTCGGCAACCGGGCTCCCGATCCTGACCCCCACGATCGGGTGAACCACGTCGCATCAGGACGCTGGGCAGCCGCCCGAGTGCGCGACGTCAGCACGCCGGGCGCGTCACCGCCGTCCCGCCACCGTGCCCGATCGCCGACCCGGGCGGCCCGGGTGCCGGCTCAGCGCCCGGCAGGTGTGGGACGGCGTCCTCCCGGGGTAGCGGGCCGGGGCGCACCCAGCGGCCCAGTCCCGGCCGGGCCCCGGGGGTGCGCGCCCCGAGAGGGAGGCATGGACCTGACGCAGCAGTTCACCGCCCGCGTCACCGCCGCCGAGGTGGAGCTGCCCGGCCCCGAGTTGCTGCCACAGCGACTGGCGCGCGCGTGCGCCGACCTGCTCCCGGTCGCCGGGGCGGGGTTGAGCGTCTACTTCGCCGCCGACCGCCGGCTGCCGCTGGGCGGCAGCGACCCGGTGGCGAGCACCACGGAGCGGCTGCAGTTCACCGTCGGCGAGGGCCCCTGCCTCAGCGCGCACGACGACCGGAAGCCGGTGCTCGCCGACGAGGACGAGCTCCGCGCCCGCTGGCCGGTGTTCCACGACGCCGTGGTCGCGCGAACCCCCTACCGCGGGGTCATCTCGCTGCCGCTGCACGGCGCGCTGCAGGACGTGGGCGCCCTCGACCTGTACGTGCAGCCGCCCGGCTCGGTGCGGGACCTGGGCCTGGCCGACGCCCTGGCGGTCACCACCGCCCTCAGCGACACGTTCGCCGCCGCGATGGCCGCCGAGGTGCGCAGCGACTCCGGGCCGCCCTGGCTGGACGCCCCGGCCGCCGGCCGTCGGGCGCAGGTGTGGCAGGCGATCGGCTTCGTCAGCGTCGGCCTGGAGCTGGACAGCTCCGACGCCCTGGGGCTGCTGCGGGCGCATGCCTACGGGGCCGACCGCGAGCTGGACGACGTGGCCGCCGACGTGCTGGAACGGCGGCTGACCCTGGCCGAGCTGTCCGGGTCCTCCAGTTCTCGTCGATGAGGTGCACGCCACGTCGCCCGCCCCCCCCCCCCCGACCTGCGACGATCCGCGGGTGAGCGAGCCCGAGCGCGAGACGCTGACCTACGAGGACTTCGGCCGGGCTGCCCGGGAGCTGGCGCAGCAGGTGGCCGACAGCGGGTTCGAGCCCGACATCATCCTGTCCATCGCGCGCGGCGGGCTGTTCCTCGGCGGGGCCCTGGGCTACGCGCTGGACGTGAAGAACCTCTTCGTGATGAACGTCGAGTTCTACACCGGTGTCGACGAGCGACTCGAGCTGCCGGTCGTGCTGCCGCCGACGCTCGACGTCGTCGACCTGACCGGCGCACGGGTGCTCATCGCCGACGACGTCGCCGACACCGGCAAGACCCTCGAGCTGGTCGAGGAGTTCTGCGCCGGGCACGTCACCGAGGTGCGGACGGCGGTGGTCTACGAGAAGCCGCGGTCGCTGGTCCGCTGCGACTACGTCTGGAAGCGCACCGACGCCTGGGTCGACTTCCCCTGGTCGACCCTCCCGCCGGTGGTCTCCCGCGGCGGTTGACGGACCCCCTCTCCCCCCACCACTCGCACGCTCGCGGCGGGCCTCTGAGAGGGGGCCGGCAGGGCCGTCAGCGGCGGGTGCTGGCGGTGATGGTGAACGTGGGGTCGCGGGTCACCTGACGGGTGGGGCCGACGACCCGGCGCAGCGCGTCCCGGTGCGGCAGGTGGCTGTTGTAGACGCACCACAGCTCCCCGCCCGGCCGCAGCACCCGCGCGGCCGCGGTGAACAGCCGCTCCGCCGCCGCGGCGTGCACGGCGGCGCCCAGGTGGAACGGCGGGTTGCAGACGACCAGGTCGACGCTGCCGTCGGCAACGCTGCTCGCCGCGTCGTCCCGCGTGACGGTGATCCGGCCGGTGAGCCCGTTGGCGGCGACGGTCGCCTCGGCCGATGCGCAGGCCGCGGCCGACTGGTCCGAGGCCGTCACCGCCAGATCCGGGCGGGCGGCGGCGAGCGCGACCGCCAGCACACCGGTGCCGCAGCCGAGGTCCAGCGCCGTCCGGGCGTCCGGGACGGCGCCGGGCAGCACCGCGAGCAACGCCCGGGTGCCCCGGTCGACCTTGGCGCCGGCGAAGGCCGCGCCGTGCGCGCAGACGGTGAGCCCCAGGTCGGCGTGCTCCCGGCACACCGGGAAGGACGACGCCCCCGGTCGCGGGCGGCGGGCGACCAGCAGGCGGGACTTCTGCCGGCCCCGGGTGGCGTGCACCTCGGCGAACGACTCCCCCAGCACGTCGTTCATCGCGTGCGTCATGTGCTTAACCCGGCCGCCGACGACGAGGGTGACGTCGGGGTCGGCGTCCGCGGCGACCACCTCGGCCAGCTCGCGCAGCGCGTCCAGCCCCTTGGGCGCCTGCGCCAGCACCACCCGGGCGCCGCGCACCAGCTCCGGGCCCAGCGGCAGCGAGCGGTAGCCGCCGGCGTGCCCGGTGCGCTCGGCGTTGGCGGCCAGCGCCAGCTCACCGACCCGCAGGTCCTGGTGCACCCGGGGCCGCACCGCGCCGTGCAGCGCGATCGCACCCAGGGTGAGCGCGCCGTGCGAGTCGTCCAGCACCACCACGGCGTCCGGGTGCCGCCTGATCAGCTCGGCGGCCTCGTCCAGCAGCAGCCGGTCGGTGGCGTCGACGGCCACCAGCTCCGGGGCGTCGACGTCCGGGTCGCGGCGGAGCTGGGCGAACAGTTCGTCGGGGGCCACGCCGTCCACTGTGCCGGGCGGTCCGGACGACCCCGACACCGACCCGTTCGCCTGATCGGGTGATCTCGTTCCGGAAAGGCACCCCGGGTGCCGATGTGCCTGGTGCCGGTCGTGGCCCCACGGACGGCGGAGCACCGCCCCCCGGGAGACCCCCATGCCCCGCACCCCGCGCCTGCCCGGCGCACAGTGGTTCGCCGACCGCCCCGTGCGGATCAAGGTGCTGGCCTCCACGGCCGCCGCCGGCGTCGTCGCCGCCGTGATCGGCGGCCTCGGCCTGACCGCGCTCGCCGACTCGGCCGCCACCAGCGAGGCCATCTACGCCGACAACGTCCTCAGCATCGAGGAGATCGGCCTGATGATCGACGACGTCGAGCAGATCCGGCTGGCCATCGGTGCGGCGACCGCCGTCGACACCCACGCCCCGCCGCTGTCCGACGTCCACACCCTGGTCGCCGACTACCAGCACCAGGTGGACGCCTACGCGGTGAACCACCCGTCCGGGCACGAGCACGACCTGGTCGTCGAGGCGACCGACGACCTGGCCCGGATCGACACGCTGACCAGCACCGTGCTGATGCCGGCCGCATCGGCGGGCGTGACCACCGCGGTGCCCGCGGGCGCCGAGGAGGTGGAGCCGCTGCTCACCGAGGTGATCGAGGACCTCGACGAGCTGCGCGCCATCGACACCCGGGAGGCGGCGGCCGCGGCGGCCAGCGCCCAGGCCTCCTACGAGCACCACCGCACCATCGCCCTCGTCGTGCTGGGCGTCGGGCTGGCGGTCGCGGCGGGCATCGGCCTGCTGGTCGCCTCGGTCATCACCCGGGGCATCCGGTCGGTGCAGTACGTGGCCGAGGGGCTGGCGCAGGGCGACCTGACCCGCAGCACCGGCTTGACCAGCAAGGACGAGCTCGGCCGGATGAGCGCCGCGCTGGACGAGGCGACCGGCGCGATGCGCGGCGTGATGGCCGAGGTCGGCTCCTCCGCCGACGCGGTCGCCGCCGCCGCCGAGGAGCTCTCCGCGTCGGCGGCCCAGATCGCCTCCTCCGCCGAGGAGACCAGCGTGCAGTCACAGGTGGTGAGCGCCGCCGCCGAGGAGGTGTCGCGCAGCATCAGCACCGTCTCCGCCGGCGCGGAGGAGATGGGCGCCTCGATCCAGGAGATCTCGCTGAGCGCGAACGCCGCGGCCGGCGTCGCCGCCCAGGCGGTGGCCCAGGCCCAGGAGGCGACCGCGACCGTCACCGCCCTCGGTGAGTCCAGCCGCGAGGTGACCGCCGTGGTCAAGCTGATCACCTCGATCGCCGAGCAGACCAACCTGCTGGCCCTCAACGCCACCATCGAGGCCGCGCGGGCCGGCGAGGCCGGCAAGGGCTTCGCGGTCGTGGCCGGCGAGGTCAAGGAGCTGGCCGAGCAGACCGCCCGCGCCACGGAGGAGATCACCCGGCGGGTGGCGGCGATCCAGGCCGACTCCTCCGGCGCCGTCACCGCCATCGACCGGATCAGCGGCGTGATCGGGCAGATCAGCGACCACCAGACGACGATCGCCAGCGCGGTCGAGGAGCAGACCGCGACCACCGCCGAGATGGCCCGGTCGGTCACCGAGGCCGCCGGCGGGTCGAACGAGATCGCCGCGAACATCACCGGCGTCTCGCAGGCCGCTGACGCGACCACCCAGGCACTGACCCAGACGACGACGGCGGTGGCCGAGCTGTCCCGGATGGCGACCGGCCTGCGCGCCTCGGTGGGCCGGTTCAGCTACTGACGCGTCGCGGGGTGGCGGCGACCAGGTCGGCGACGACCTGCGCGAGCTGCGGGCCGACGTCCTCCTGGAGGAAGTGCCCGCCGCCGGCCAGCGTGGTGTGCGGCAGGCCTTGGGCACCGGGCACCGGGCACCAGTTTCCGGAACACCGCGTCGCCGCCGCCGGTGATCGGGTCGGAGTCGGAGAACGCGGTCAGGAACGGCTTGTCCCAGGTGCGCAGCACCGCCCAGGCGGCCCGGTTCGCCTCCGCGGCCGGGTCGTCGGGGCGGGTGGGCACCAGCGACGGGAAGACCCGCGCCCCGGCCTTGTACCGGTCCTCGGGGAACGGCGCGTCGTAGGCCGCGATCGCCTCCGGCGCCAGATCGGTCTCGGTGCCGTTGGAGACGATCCGGCCCACCTGCATGCTGGTCATCCCCGCGGCGGCGCGCTGCCAGGCCAGGAACGCCTCGCTCATCGGGCGGTCACCGGTGGGCAGGCCGGTGTTCGCGGCCACCACCCGGGCGAACCGGTCGGGGTGCTCGGCGACCAGGCGCAGGCCGATCAGCCCACCCCAGTCCTGGCAGACCAGGGTCAGGTCGGTGAGCCCCAGCTCGTCGAACAGCGCCTGCCGCATCCAGCCGACGTGCCGGGCGTAGGTGTAGTCGGTCAGCTCGGTGGGCTTGTCGCTGCGCCCGAACCCGACCAGGTCGGGGACGACGACGCGCAGCCCGGCCGCGGTGAGCCCCGGGATCATCCGGCGGTACAGGAACGACCACGACGGCTCGCCGTGCAGCAGGAGCACCGTCTCGCCGTCGTCCGGGCCCTCGACCAGGACGGCGACCCGCAGCCGCCCGCCGTCCCCGTCGTCCACCTCGACGTAGCGGGGCTCGTAGGGGAACTCCGGCAGGTCGGTGAACCGGCTCTCGGGTGTGCGCAGTGCGTCCATCGCAGGCCTCCTCGACTGGTGGGCGTCGCCCGACCGTATCGAGGAGGCCAGCTGGGCCTAGACCCCCGGCAGGCCGACCGGGCAGGCGACGCCGGTGGAGTTCACCGGGCAGTAGCCGCCGGGCACCTTGTACAGGTACTGCTGGTGGTAGGCCTCGGCGTGGAAGAAGTCGCCGAGCGGGGCGATCTCGGTGGTGATCTCGCCGTACCCGGCCGCCGTCAGCCGCTCCTGGAACAGGTCGCGGCTGACCTTCGCCGCCGCCTCCTGCTCCGGGCCCTGCGTGTAGATCGCCGAGCGGTACTGGGTGCCGATGTCGTTGCCCTGGCGCATGCCCTGGGTCGGGTCGTGCTCCTCCCAGAACTCCTTCAGCAGCCGGTCGTAGGAGATGACCGCCGGGTCGAAGACGACCAGCACGGCTTCGGTGTGCCCGGTGCGCGCCGAGCAGACCTCCTCGTACGTCGGGTTCGGGGTGTACCCGCCGGCGTAGCCCGCGGCGGTCGACCACACGCCCGGGGTCTCCCAGAACACCTTCTCCACGCCCCAGAAGCAGCCGGCGCCGAAGACGGCGGTCTGCAGCCCCTCGGGGAAGGGCGGGGAGATGCGGTTGCCGGTGACCGCGTGCAGCTCCGGGATGCCGGGGAGCGGCTCGCACGGCCGGTCAGGGCGTCGTCCGCGGTGACCAGCCGGGTCTTGGCGCGGGAGAAGAACATGCCTCCGATGGTATGGCCGGCGTCTGACGCCCGACCCCGGACTCGTGCGGCCGGAGGCACAGGCGCACCCTCGGGGGATGCCCATCCAGACCCGCGAGTGGCAGCTGATCCGACGTCCGCAGGGCGAGCCGGTGCCCGAGGACTTCCGTCTCGTGACGCAGGAGCGGCCCGACCCGGCACCCGGTGAGGTCGTCGTGCGCACCATCGCGATGTCGGTCGACCCGTACATGCGCGGCCGGATGAGCGCGACCAAGTCCTACGCGCCCAGCTGGGAGCTCGGCGAGACCATGCAGGGCGGCACCGTCGGGCAGGTGGTGGCCTCCCGGTCGGACGACGTCCCCGAGGGCGCACTGGTGCTGCACGGCCTCGGCTGGCGGGACGTCGCCGTCGTCCCGGCCGCGCACGTCTCGGTGGTCGACCCGCTGCCCGGCCTGCCGCTGTCGCTGTACCTGGGCGTGCTCGGCATGCCGGGGCTCACCGCGTGGGCCGGGCTGTTCCGGCTGGCCTCCTTCCGGGAGGGGGACGCCGTGTTCGTCAGCGGCGCGGCCGGCGCGGTGGGCAGCCTGGTCGGCCAGTTCGCCCGGCTGCGCGGGGCGTCCCGGGTGGTGGGCAGCGCCGGGACGCCGGAGAAGGTGCGCTGGCTGCGCGAGGAGCTGGGTTTCGACGCGGCGTTCGACTACCACGACGGGCCGGTCGCCGACCTGCTCGCCGCCGCCGCGCCCGAGGGGATCGACGTCTTCTTCGACAACGTCGGCGGGGAGCACCTGGAGGCGGCGATCGGGGCGTTCCGGACGTACGGCCGGGCCGCGCTGTGCGGGTCGATCTCCGGGTACAACGCGACCACGGCGCCGCCCGGGCCCCGCAACCTCGGGCAGATCGTGGGCAAGCGGCTGACCGTGCGCGGCTTCATCGTCGGCGACCACGCGGACCTGCGCCCGGAGTTCGTCACCGCGGTGTCGGGGTGGCTGCGGGACGGGTCGGTCGTCGCCCGCGAGACGGTGGTCGAGGGGCTGGACTCCGCGGTGGAGGCGTTCCGGTCGCTGCTCAGCGGCGGCAACACCGGGAAGATGGTCGTCCGCCTGGCCCCCGACCCCAGCTGATCGGGTGATCACCACGGCCCCACCGGGGCCTCGTCGGGATCGAGACCCCGCTGGACCCGAGGTGATCACCTCGGGCTGCGGGCTGGTGGTGATCCCGGGCGCACCGGGGCCTCCCGGGCACCGACACCCCGCTGGACCCGAGGTGATCACCACGGGCTCAGGGCTGCCACCGGTCCGGCGAGACCGCCCTCAGCCCGGGGTGATCATGTGGGGGCGGGCCGGGGCCCGGTTGGCGGTCGGCGGATCAGGGCAGACTCGGGCCCATGTGGCTCTTCCTCACCCGCCGTTTCCGCATGTGGGTCATCCTGACCGTCCTCGCGCCGCTGGCCGTGAAGGTGCTGCGCCGCCTCGGCCGGACGCTGGAGCAGCGCAACGGCCCCTCCGCGGTCAGCAACGGCCTGCTCAAGGCCGGCGACCTCGGCGAGCGGGCGCAGCGGAGGCTGGGCGGCAAGCGCCGCCGCTGACGACCGGGACGACGACGTGACCACCCCCGACACCCCGGACGCCGCCCGACCCGACCCGCGCTCGCCCGCCCTCGAGCAGCTGCCCGCGGTCGGTGAGACCCGCGGCATCGCGCTGTTCTGCCACGGCGGCACCGTCGCCAGCGTCGACCCGCCCAAGGAGCGCGCGCTCTCGCTGGTGCGGATGCGGGCGTTCCAGTCGTTCGTGCACCGGAGCACCGCCGACCGCGGGATCGCCACCGCACTGCTCCGCTACCGGGTGGCCGGCTGGAACGGCGAGGCGGCGGACGCCTTCCAGGACGTCCGCTGGGCGATCGCGCAGCTGCGGGAGGAGCACGGCACCGACGTCCCGATCGTGCTGGTCGGGCACTCGATGGGCGGGCGGGCCGCACTGCGGGCCGGCGGGGAGCCCTCGGTGACCGCGGTCTGCGCGCTGGCCCCGTGGACCCCGCCCGGCGAGCCGGTGATGCACCTGGGCGGCCAGACCGTGGTGATCCTGCACGGCCGGGGCGACCGGTGGGTGCCGGCCCGGCTGTCGGCGGAGTTCGCCGTCCGCGCCCGCCGCGCGAAGGCCCGGGTGGCCCGGTTCACCATCGTCGGCGGGCACGGCATGGTGCGGCGGTCGCACCGCTGGCACGCCTTCGCCCGGGACGTCGTCCTCGCCGGCACCGGCCTCGAGCCGATGCCCGAGGCGATCGCCCACGCCCTCGCCCAGCCCAGCCCCGAGGGCCTCGCCGTCCCGCTCTGACGGCAGCCGCGGGTCAGGAGAAGAGCGCGCTGTAGCCGTTCAGGGCGGGCTGGCCGCCGAGGTGGGCGTAGAGCACGGTGGACGAACGGTCGATCTCCCCACGCCCGACCAGGTCGATCGTCGCGGCCATCGACTTCCCCTCGTAGACCGGGTCGGTGACCATGCCCTCGGTGCGGGCGGCCAGCTCCATCGCGGCGATCGTGGTCTCGTCCGGGATGCCGTAGACGCCGGCGTGGTAGCGCTCGTCGAGCTCCACGTCGTCCAGGGTCAGCTCCCGCTGCACGCCGATCGCGGCCGCCGTCCGCTGGGCGATCCGCAGCACCTGGTCGCGGGTCTCGGCCGGCTTGGCCGAGGCGTCGACGCCGAGCACCCGGCGCGGGCGGGCGCCCTGCTCCTCCAGCTGGGCGAAGCCGGCGATCATGCCGGCCTGGGTGGAGCCGGTGACCGAGCAGACGACGACGGTGTCGAAGAAGACGCCGAGCTCGGCCTCCTGCGCCGCCACCTCGTGCGCCCAGTTGGCGAAGCCGTGCCCACCGAGCGGGTGGTCCGAGGCGCCCGCCGGGATCGGGTACGGCTTGCCGCCGCGCTCGGTGATCTCGCGGAGCGCGGTCTCCCAGCTCTCCTTGAAGCCGATGCCGAACCCGGCCTTCACCAGCCGGACGTCGGCCCCGGCCAGCCGCGAGATCAGGATGTTGCCGACCTTGTCGTAGACCGCGTCGGGCCAGTCGACCCAGCTCTCCTGCACCAGCACGCACTGCAGCCCGAGGTGCGCGGCGACGGCGGCGACCTGCCGGGTGTGGTTGCTCTGCACCCCGCCGATCGAGACCAGCGTGTCGCAGCCCTGGGCCAGCGCGTCGGCCACCAGGTACTCGAGCTTGCGGGTCTTGTTGCCGCCGTAGGCGATCCCGGAGTTCACGTCCTCCCGCTTGGCCCACACCGCGGCGCCGCCCAGGTGCCGGGTCAGCCGGTCGAGGCGGTGCACCGGCGAGGGGCCGAACAGCAGCGGGTGACGCGGGAAGTCAGCCAGGGTCGTCGCCCTCGGGGTGGTGGGCGGGGCCAGGTCAGGGGCCATCGGGGGTCTCCTCCAGTTCGGACAGCAGCGCCGTCCAGATGTCGGTGGTGGTGGTGACGGCGGCAGTGACGTCCCCGGCCGCGCAGGCGGCGATCAGCCGGTCGTGCAGGACGACGGACTCGCGGCCGTGCGCGGCGGCGAACCGCTGCCGCTCCAGCCGGCGGACCGCCGGGGTGAAGCGGTCGATGGTGGCCCGCACGGCACCGTTGCCGCAGCGGTCGACCAGCACGTCGTGCAGGTCGTCGTCGGCGCCCAGCGCGCCGCCGACGTCCCCGCGGTCGACGGCTGCGGCGAACCGCTGGTTGGCGGCCCGCATCGCGGCCACGTCGTCGGCGGTCACCAGCGGAACGGCCTCGCCCGCGGCCAGCTCGTGCATCGCCCGGACGACGACGGCGGCGTCCCGGACCTGCCGGAGCACCAGCGGGGTGACCCGGGTGTGGCTCTGCGGCTTGGCCTCGACCAGGCCCTCGTCGGCCAGCCGGGACAGCGCGGCCCGCACCGGGGCGACGGAGAGGCCGAGCCGCCCGGCGAGCTCGACGTCCTTGATCACCGCACCGGGGGCGAGGTCGCCGACGACGATCGCGGTACGGATGCGGTCGGCCGCCTGGTCACGCAGCAGCACCCGGGGCACGGGCCGCATCTCCATGGCTGACATCTGACATGTCAGTTGCCGTCGCGTCAAGGGCCGGATCGCCGCGATGGTCGGCAGTCCGGCGCCTGTCGGCCCGGGCCCACCGCCGCCAGCATCGTCGGCATGGACTGGACGACCCCGCCCGCCGACGCCGCTGCCCACTTCGCCCGGCGACTCGCCGTGGAGACCGACGTCTCCGACGTGCACGCGGCCCTCGAGTCCGGCCGCCCGGGCTTCGTGCTGCTGGACAGCCGCAGCGCCGAGTCGTGGGACCAGGGGCACGTGCCCGGCGCGGTCCACCTGCCCGGCCGGGAGATCGCCGACCGGGCGGCCGCCGTGCTCGACCCCGGCGTCCCGGTGGTCACCTACTGCTGGGGGCCGGGCTGCAACGGCGCCACCCGGGCCGCGCTGGCGCTGGCCTGGCTCGGCCACCCGGTGCGGGAGATGATCGGCGGCTTCGAGTACTGGGCGCGCGAGGGCCTGCCGGTGCAGACGGCGGCCGGCGTCACCCGTCCGGCGGTCGACCCGCTCACCGCCCCGGCCGGGGTCAGCTGCGGCTGCTGATCCTCAGTGCCGGCCGGCGCACGACTGCACGGGGAGGCTCTCCCGGGCCCAGGTGGTCAGCTGCTCGAGCACCGGCTTCAGTGACCGGCCCGCGTCGGTCAGCTGGTAGCTCACGGCCACCGGCGGACCCTCGTCGACGGTGCGCTGGACCAGGCCGGCCGCCGCCAGCTCGGTCAGCCGGTCGGAGAGCACCGAGTCGCTGATCCCACCCACGGCCCGGCGGAGCCCGGTGAACGTCGCCGGCCCGCCGGCGAGGACGCCGATGATCAGCCCGTTCCAGCGCTTGCCGAGGAAGCCGAACGCGCGCGCCAGCGCGTCGTCACACGCCTCCGGCGTGTGCACCAGGTCCTCGGCCATCCGGTCATCGTAGGACCGCCGACCCTCGTGCTCCTCGATTCGAAGTGCTAGCTTTCCCGAAGTGCTAGCAATCAGCTAGCTACTAGCCAGTCAGCTAGCTACTAGCTCTGAGGGAGTGAAAGCCATGTCGCTGTTCCGTCTGGACGCCAGCATCCGGGTCGAGGGGTCGGCCAGCCGCGAGATCGCCGACATCGTCGAGCGCGAGTGGCGGGCCGAGAACCCCGACGCCCCGGTCACCCGCCGGCACGTCGGCACCGAGCCGCTGCCGGCCGGCGCGTGGGGCGCTGCCGTCGCCGGCTCCTACCTCCCGGCCGAGCAGCGGACGCAGGAGCAGGCCGATGCCCTGGCCCTCGCGGCGACGCTGACCGACGAGCTCATCGACGCAGAGGCGCTGCTGTTCGCCGTCCCGCTCTACAACTTCGGCGTCTCCCAGCACGTCAAGGCCTGGGTCGACCTGGTCATCACCGACCCGCGGATGGGGCCGCGGGCCGAGCCGCCGCTGGCGGGCAAGCCGGCCGTGCTCGCGGTGGTGCGCGGCGGCAACTACAGCGCGGGCACCCCGCGCGAGGGCTGGGACCACGCCACCTCCTGGCTGCGGCGCATCCTGGCCGACGTCTGGCAGCTGGACCTGCGGGTGGTCGAGCGCGACTTCACCCTGGTCGGGGTGAACCCGGCGCTGGACTCCTTCACCGAGATGGCCGCCCAGCTCAAGGCCACCGCCGAGCACGAGGCCGCCGAGCACGGCCGGCAGCTGAGCAGCGCCCGCGTCGCCGCCTGAGCCGCGCCCTCCCCCGGCTCAGCGCAGCGCCGGGGGCGGGTCGTCGGACAGCCGCGACCAGACGAACTCGTCGTGCTTCACGCCGTCCCCGTAGCGGTAGGACCGGCGCAACCTGCCCTCGCGGGTGAACCCGGCCTTCGCCGCCACGCGGCCCGACGCCTCGTTCTCCACCGCGTGGTAGAGCTCCACCCGGTCGATGCCCTCGGCGAAGGCCCAGCGGCAGACCGCATCGGCGGCCCGCACGGCCACGCCGCGCCCCCGGGCGGCCGGTGCGACCCAGTAGCCCAGCTGCGCATCGCCCTGCACGCGGTCGACCGAGTGCAGCGACACCGACCCGAGCAGCGCCCCCGGGGCGTCGGTCACCGCCCAGCTCGCCCGGTCACCGGCGCTCCAGTCGGCCAGCCGGGCGACCATCTCGCGCACCTCGTCCGGAGAACCGAAGCCGCGCGCGTTCCACTGCCGCAGCGCCGGGTCGGCGGCGAGCGCCCAGACCGCCGCCTGGTCATCGCTCCGCCACGGGCGCAGCACCAGCTCGTCCACGACCAGGGTGCAGGGCTGCGGGGTGCTCACCCCTGCCCCAGCTCGACGGTCATCGCCACCTCGTACCTGTCGCCGCGGTAGGTCGACCGGGCGTGCTCGACCGGCCGGCCCCCGCTGTAGGACACCCGGTCGAAGACCAGCACCGGCCGGGACGCCGCCAGCCCCAGCAGGACGGCGGACCCGCGGTCCACCTCCGCCGCCCGCACCGTCTGCTCGGCCCGGTCGATCGTGCAGCCGTACCGCTCGGCGAGCAAGGTGTAGAGCGAGCCGGTGAGGTCCGCCCCGTCCAGGTCCGGCACCACCGCGACCGGGTACCAGCCGTCGTCCACCGACATCGGCTGGTCGTCGGCCAGCCGCAGCCGGCGCACGTGCCAGGCCTGCTCGCCCGCCGCCAGCTCCAGCGCCTCCCGGGTCGCCGGCGGGGGCACCGCCCGGTCCACCGCCAGGACCACGGTGCCCGGCCGCAGGCCAAGCCGGCGCATGTCGGAGTGGAAGGAGGCCAGGTGCAGCCGGGAGCGGGCGGCCCGCTCCGCCACGAACGTGCCCTTGCCGCGCACCCGCACCAGCACGCCCTCGCTGACCAGCTGGCCGATCGCCTCCCGCACGGTGATCCGGCTGACCCCGTGCTCGATGCAGAGCTGGCGCTCCCCGGGCAGCGGGGCGCCGGCCGGCAACCGGGCGGCGAGCTCGGCCAGCCGGCCGCGCAGCTGCTCGTGCTTGGGCACCACGCCGTCCACGATCACGGCGGCAGCGCCCTCATCAGGCACGCCCTCCCCGGCCGGGTTCAGCGGGTCACCACCCCTGGGCGGTCAGCTTGTGGCTGAGGACGTACCGGTAGTAGTCGGCCCGGGCCAGCTGCGCGCCGGCGGCCTCGTCGACGACCAGGGTCACGTGCCGGTGCAGCTGCAGCACCGACGCCGGGCAGGACGCCGTCAGCGGCCCCTCCACGGCGGCGGCGATCGCGGCCGCCTTGGCCTCCCCCGTCGCCACCAGCACCAGGTGCTCGGCCCCGAGGATCGTGCCCAGCCCCTGGGTGATCACGTGCCGCGGCACCGCGTCGACGTCGTCGCCGAAGAACCGCGCGTTGTCCAGGCGGGTCCGCTCGGTGAGCGTCTTGACCCGGGTGCGGCTGGCCAGCGACGAGCCGGGCTCGTTGAACCCCAGGTGCCCGTTCGCGCCGATGCCCAGCACCTGCACCGCCACCGGCCCGGCGGCCAGCAGCCGCTCCTCGTAGTCGCGGGCGGCCTGCAGCGGGTCGGCCGCCGCACCGTCGGGGCCGTGCACTCCCGCCGGGTCCAGCCCGAGCTCGTCGGTCAGCTCGCGGCGGATCACCTCCCGGTAGCTCTCCGGGTGCCCGGCGGGCAGGCCCACGTACTCGTCGAGCAGGAACGCCTGCACGCCGTCGAAGGACAGCCCCTCCTCCCGGCGCCGGCGCAGCAGCTCCCGGTAGGCCAGCAGCGGCGAGGACCCGGTGGCCAGCCCCAGCACGACCGGCCCGCCCCGGCCCAGCGCGGTCAGCACCGACCCGGCGACGGCGTCGGCGACGACCCGCCCGCAGTCCTCGGCGGTGGGCAGCAGGACGACCTCCACGGTCAGCTCTCCTCTCGGTGCACCCACGCGCCGGCCCGCAGGACGGCGGTGGGGTTCAGTTCGGGGTCGGTGACGAGCACGTCGGCGCGCGCTCCGCGGGTCAGGTGCCCGACGTCGGTGCGGCCGAGCAGCCCGGCGGGGGTGCCGGTCGCGGCCAGGACGGCGTCGGCGAGCGGCACGCCGGCGGCCACGGTGGCCCGGACGACGTCCACCAGCCGGGCGGTGCCCCCGGCGATCGCACCCGAGCCCCCGGCCAGCCGGGCGCCGCCGTCGCGCACCGCGACCGGCAGCGACCCGAGGTGGTAGTCGCCGTCGGCCATGCCGGCGGCGGCCATCGCATCGGTGACCAGGGCGATCGCGCCCGGGCCGACCAGGTCGAAGACCGTGGCCACGGTGTCGGGCGCCAGGTGCACCCCGTCGCCGATCAGCTCGACCACCAGCTCGCCGCGCGCCGCGGCGGCCAGGCAGGCGGCGACCGGCCCGGGGGCGCGGGACAGCAGCGGCGGCATGCCGTTGAACAGGTGGGTGGCCGACAGCCGGCCACCGGGGGCCGCCGCCCGGACGGCGCCGGTGACCTCGGCAGCGGGAGCGTCGGTGTGGCCGAAGCTGGGCAGCGCCCCGTGTGCCCGCAGCAGGTCGACCAGCTCGGCCCGGTGCGCCGTCTCCGGGGCCAGGGTCATCGACACGACCGTCCCCCGGCCGAGGGCGAGCAGCTCGGCCAGCAGCGCCGGGTCGCCGGGGACCAGCGCGGCCGGGTCCTGGGCGCCACAGCGGGCGGCCGACAGGAACGGCCCCTCCAGGTGCACCCCGGCCAGCTCCCCGGCCTCGACCAGCGGGGTGAGCACGGCCAGCCGCTCGCGCAGCACCGCCGCCGGGGCGGACACCAGGCTGGCCACCAGCGTCGTCGTCCCGTGCGCCCGGTGGTGGGCGGCCGCGGCGCGCACGCCGGCGGCGTCCGCGTCGGGGAACCCGTGCCCGGCGGCCCCGTGGCAGTGCAGGTCGACCAGCCCCGGGAGCAGCAGCACCCCGGGCGCGGGCGCCGGCAGCTCGCCGGTCCAGGCGGACGCCGGGCCCGCGAACGCGACCCGGTCGCCGGCGACGGCGAGCACACCGTCGTCGACGACCGAGCCGCCGGTGACCAGCCGGCCCCGCAGCACGGGGCCCTCATCGTCGGTCAGGACTGCGGCCTCTCGTCGGTCGTGCTGGCCGGGGCCACCGTCTCCGGGGTGGCCGCCGGGGCGACGCCGGCGTCCGTGCTGCCCACCACGGCCTCGGCGTCCTCCTCGCGACCCGGGGTCTTGAGGTTCCACTTCCGGATCACGAACCGGAACAGCACGTAGTAGATCGCGGCGTAGACCAGGCCGATCGGGATCAGCCACAGCGGCTTGTCGGCCTGCCCGAAGTTCAACAGGTAGTCGATGGCGCCCGCGGAGAAGGTGAACCCGTCGTGGATGCCCAGTGCGTTGGTCAGCGCCAGCGAGGTGCCGGTGAGGACCGCGTGCACCACGTACAGCGGCCAGGCGACGAAGAGGAAGGAGAACTCCAGCGGCTCGGTGATGCCGGTGAGGAACGCGGTCAGCGCGGTCGACAGCATGATGCCGCCGACGACCTTCTTCTGCTCCGGGCGGGCCTCGTGCCAGATGGCGATCGCCGCGGCCGGCAGGGCGAACATCATGATCGGGAAGAAGCCGGTCATGAACGTGCCGGCGTCCGGGTCACCGGCGAAGAACCGGGTGATGTCGCCGTTGACGATGTCACCGGCGGCGTTCTCGAACGAGCCGAGCTGGAACCAGACGATCGTGTTGATGATGTGGTGCAGGCCCAGCGGGATGAGCAGCCGGTTGACCGTGCCGAAGACGCCGCCGCCGACGACGGTGTTGCCGTCCACGGCCTCGCCCAGCGTGGTCAGCACCGCGTCGAACGCGGAGTAGACGAACGACATGAGCACCGCCAGCACCATCATGCTGACCGCGGTGATGATCGGGACGAACCGCCGGCCACCGAAGAAGGCCAGGTAGGTGGGGAGCTTCACCCGGTAGAAGCGCTGCCACAGCATCGCGGTGAAGATGCCGACCAGGATGCCGCCGAGCACCCCGAAGTCGATCATCTCCTGTTCCTCGCCCTCGGCGGCGGCGCCCAGCACGATCGGGCTCATCGCCTCGAAGACGTTGGACAGCACCAGGTAGCCGACGACGGCGGCCAGCGCGGTCGAACCGTCGGCCTTCTTCGCCCAGCCGATCGCGATGCCGACGGCGAAGATCAGCGGCAGGTTGGCGAACAGGGCGTTGCCGGCCGCGGCGAGCACCGCGGCGACGTCCTCGAGCGCCGAGAACCGGCCGAGCAGGTCGTCCTGCCCCAGGCGCAGCAGCAGGCCGGCGGCGGGCAGGGCGGCGATCGGCAGCATCAGGCTGCGACCCAGCCGCTGCAGGCCGCCGAGACCGCGCAGTCCGGTCGGTGGGGCGTTGAGGAAGCTCATGTGCGGTCTCCAGGGGACGTGCGCGGGCTGGGGGCGGCGCGACTTGCTGGCGGGGCTGTTCGCCGGTCGTTCCCTCGGGCGTCGGGCAACCGGTACCGTCCGGTCATGACCAGCTGACCGGGGAGGATGGCGGGCGCGACACGGCCCTGTCAACACCCTGGACGCGAGCCCGGCGAGGCGCTTTCCTGGAGCGCTCGCAGGCACCGGATGCGACCCCCGGGTCGCCGAGAGGAGACCTCCATGGGCAAGGCCGAGCAGATCGTCGCCGGACTGGGCGGGGCAGCCAACATCGAGGACGTCGAGGGCTGCATCACCCGGCTGCGCACCGAGGTCAAGGACCCGTCCCTGGTCGACCAGACCGCGCTCAAGCGCGCCGGCGCCCACGGCGTGCTGGTCGCCGGGACGATCGTCCAGGTCGTCGTCGGGCCGGAGGCGGACTCGCTGGCCGACGACGTCAACGACCTGCTGTGACCGAGGCGGCCCTGCGCGTCGCGGCGCCGCTGGCCGGCACCGTCGTCCCGATGGCCGACGTCCCCGACCCGGTGTTCGCCGCGTCGCTGGTCGGCGCGGGCGTCGCGGTGGAGCCGGCACCGGACGCCGGCTCGGTGGAGGTGCTCGCCCCGGTGACCGGGCGGCTGCTCAAGGTGCACCCGCACGCGTTCATCGTGCTGACCCCGGCGGGCCGGGGCGTGCTGGTGCACGTCGGGCTGGACACGGTGAAGCTGGCCGGTGCGCCGTTCACGCTGCACGCCGCGGAGGGCGACGAGGTCGCCGTCGGCGACCGGGTCGTGACCGTGGACGTCGCCGCGGTGCGGGCGGCCGGCCTCTCGCCGGTCAGCCCGGTCGTGGTCATGGACGCCGCCGCGGAGACCGTGCCGCCGGTGTCCGCGGGCCGCGCCGTGGTCGCCGGCGACCCGCTGTTCGACTGGCCCGCGCAGGGCTGAGCGCTACCGTCCGGCCGTGACCGATCGCGAACGCAGCTTCACCTGGGGCGACCCGATGCAGACCGCCACGGCCGCCCGCTCCGCCGCCGGGGTCGACGTGCTGCGCGCGGTGGTGGCCGGCGAGCTGCCCGGGCCGCCGATCGCCGCGACGATGGGCTTCGACCTGGTCGAGGTGGACGAGGGCCGGGTGGTCTTCGCGTTCGAGCCGGCCGAGTACCACTACAACCCGATCGGCTCGGTGCACGGCGGCGTCTACGCGACCCTGCTGGACTCCGCCGCCGGCTGCGCGGTGCACTCGATGCTCCCCGCCGGCGTCGGCTACACCAGCCTCGACCTGACGGTGAAGTTCCTCCGGGCGATCACCCTGGACACCGGCCGGGTGACCTGCGTGGGCACGGTGACCCACCTCGGCGGCCGAACGGCCCTGGCCGAGGCGAAGCTGCTCGACGCGACCGGCCGCCTGCTGGGCACGGCGGTGAGCAGCATCCTGCTCATCCGCCCCCAGCCCGGCGCGGCGGTCGGCTGACGCACAGCGACTGCGCAGTTCCGGTCGCCGCGCGCGGCGTGTCGCACCGTGTCGGCCACCGGAACTGCCCACTCGACGAGCGGGGTCGTCAGGCGGGGACGCTCACGCCGAGGCCGCCCTTCGTCTGCGCGCCGTAGCGGGCGATCTCGGCGTCCAGGTCCAGCGGGCGGGTGGTGGCGCCCAGCGCCTGGACGTCGGGGGTGATGAGGTCGGCCGGCAGCAGCCAGGAGACCTCGAACTCGATGCCGTCGGGGTCCTGGGCGTAGAGCGCCTTCGTGGTGGCGTGGTCGGAGGCACCGGCCAGGGCGCCGGCGTCGGCCAGCGCGCTCCGGATCCGGGCGAGCTCGGCGAGCGTGTCGACCTCCCAGGCCAGGTGGTAGAGCCCCACGGTGCTGCGGCCCGCACCCGACGGCCCGGCCTGCGCACCCACCGCGAACAGGCCCAGGTCGTGGTCGTTGGTCGACCCCTCGGCCTGCAGGAACACCGCCCGGCCAGGCATCTCGACCGTCACCCGGAAGCCGAGGACGTCGCGGTAGAAGGCGGCACTGCGGTCGACGTCGCGGACGAAGAGGACGGCGTGGTTGAGGCGCTGGACGGGCACGGCTGGGCTCCTGGGACTCGGTGGGCCTCCAGTCTGCGCGTCGGTACATGAATGTTCAAGCATCTGCCGGACCCGGCGGGGTACCGACCCGGCATGGACGCCGCACACCGAGCCACGGACGACGGTCCGGCCCCGGCGGGGCGCACCGTCGTCGTCCGGCTGGCCCCGGACCTGCGGTGGCTGTTGCCCCCGCGGTACCGCACCGGCGGCGAGCGCGCCCTCCCGTTCGACCCGGGCGCCACGGTCGGGCACCTGGTACAGGCGGCCGGGGTGCCGCTGACCGAGGTGGGCCGGGTGCTGGTCGACGGGGCCGCCGTCGACCTGGCCGCCCGCACCGCCCCCGGCGCCGTCCTGGTGGTGACGCCGGCCGGCCGACCGCAGCCGGTGCCCACCGGCGGGTTCCTGCTGGACGTCGGCCTCGGCGGGCTGGCCCGCCGGCTGCGGCTGCTCGGTCTGGACGCCGCCTGGCGCAACGACGCCACCGACCCCGAGCTGGTGGCGCAGGCGGTGGCCGAGGACCGGGTGCTGCTCACCCAGGACCGCGGACTGCTCATGCGCCGGGCACTGCCGCACGGGGCGCTGGTCCGCGGCAGCGGCACCGACGCCCAGCTGGCCGACGTGCTGGACCGGTTCGTCACGGCACCCGCCCCGCTGACCCGGTGCACCGCCTGCAACGGCGAGCTGGCACCGGTGCCGAAGACTGAGGTCGCCGACCAGCTGGAGCCGGGCACCCGCCGCACCGTCGAGGAGTTCTCCCGGTGCACCCGGTGCGGGCGGGTCTACTGGCGCGGCGCCCACGCCGCCCGGATCGACGAGCTCGTCGCCGGGGCCCCGGCCACCGCGCCGGTCACCCCGGCAGGGCCGACGCGTCGCGGAGCACGTGGTCGATGAGGCCGTACTCCCGGGCCTCGGTCGCGGTGAACCAGCGGTCCCGGTCGGCGTCGCGCTCCACCTGCTCCACGGGCTGCCCGGAGTGGTGCGCCTGCAGCTCGTTGAGCTGACGCTTGAGCCGCCCGAGCATCTCGGCCTGGATGCCGATGTCGGCCGCGGTGCCGCCCAGGCCGGCGGAGGGTTGGTGCATCATCACCCGCGCGTGCGGCAGGGCGTACCGCTTGCCCGGCGTGCCGGCGGTGAGCAGGAACTGCCCCATCGACGCGGCCATGCCCATCGCGTAGGTCGCCACGTCGCAGTCGACGAACTGCATGGTGTCGTAGACGGCCATCCCACCGCCCACCGCACCACCGGGTGAGTTGATGTAGAGGTGGATGTCGCGGGTCGGGTCCTCGGCGGAGAGCAGCAGCATCTGCGCGGCGAGCTGATTGGCGATCGCGTCGTCCACCTCCCGGCCGAGGAAGACGATCCGCTCGCTCAGCAGCCGGTCGTAGACCGCGTCGCCGAGGGTGCCGGGGGTGGCTGGACTGGTCATCGGTGCTCTCCTGTCGCCGTCGGGCTGGACGACGCCCACTCAAGTGCGCAGCGACCGGGAATGGCGACACGGAATGGCTGATTGCGCAGTCCGCGCAATTGTTGTGCTCCTGGCGAATGGCGGTTGACAGCTCCCCCGGCCGTCGGCGGTGCCGCGTGGTCTGATCCTCGGGTGACCGAGCTCCCCGTCGTCCGGCAGGCCACCCGCGCCGACGTCCCCCGGCTGGCCGCCACCCTGGCCGCCGCCTACCCCGACTACCGCTGGACGTCCTGGGCCCTGCCCGAGGACGGCCGCACCCAGCGACTCTCCCGCTGGGCCGAACTGTGGGGTGCACTGGTGCCGGTGCTCGCCGGGACGGCGTGGGTGACCGACGACGTGAACGCCGCCGCCGCCTGGGTCGCCCCCGACGCCGGGGAGCACGCCGCCGACCTGCAGGCGGTGATCGACCGCGACCTGCCCCGGGTGTTCGGCGCCCGCCAGCCGGTGGTGCTGGCCAGCGAGCGGCTGGGCGCCCTCGGCCGGCCGGACGAGCCGCACTGGTGGCTGCACGCCGTCGGCACCCGCCCGGCCGCCCGGCACCAGGGGCTGGGGGCGGCGGTGCTGCAGCCGGTGATCGAGCGGTGCGACGCCGACGGGGTGCCGGCCGCGGCGACGGTCTACACCTCCACCGTCGTCCGCTGGCTGCAGCGGTCGGGCTTCGCCGTCACCCACTCCACCCGGACGGCGGTCGACCACGAGCTGCCGATCTGGACCCTGGTCCGCCAGCCCAAACGCCCCTGACCGGGCTCCCCGCACCGAGCCCCCGGGGCTCTCGGTACGGGCAGCTCGGCACTTTCGGTACCGAAAGCGCGGCGCTTTTGGTACCGAAAGCGCGGCGCTTTTGGTACCGAAAGCCCCCCGGGGGGCGGGAGGCAGGTGAGGCTGACCTGACCCCCGGGGGCCACAGGTCGGCCCGGTTGGCCCCCGCGGGTCGGGCAGGACAGGAGCGACCGCCCCGCCCCAGCCCCCCGCGAGGTCCCCGTGTACCTGTCGAAGACCGAGGCCGCCGTCCTCACCAGCACGCTGCCGCGCACCCTCCCCCGGCCGACACCCCCGAAGACGAAGCGGCGGCTGTGGCCGCTGCTCGGGCCGGCGTTCGTCGCCGCGGTCGCCTACGTCGACCCGGGCAACTTCGCGACGAACTTCTCCGGCGGCGCCTCGTTCGGCTACACCCTGCTGTGGGTGATCGTCGCGGCCAACCTGATGGCGATGCTCATCCAGACGCTCACCGCCAAGCTGGGGCTGGCGACCGGGCGCGACCTGGCCACCTGCTGCCGCGAGCGGCTCCCCCGAACGGTCACCTGGGGGCTGTGGGCGCAGGCCGAGGCGGTGGCCATCGCCACGGACCTGGCCGAGATCGTCGGCGGGGCGGTCGCGCTGAACCTGCTGTTCGGGGTGCCGCTGTGGATGGGCGGGATCATCACCGCGGTCGTCGCGTTCGTCCTGCTGGCCGCCCAGTCGCGGGGGTTCCGGCCGTTCGAGCGGGTGATCACCGGGCTGCTGCTGGTCATCGGCGGCGGCTTCGTCTACACGCTCATCGGCGCCGGCGTCGACCCCGGCGGCGTCGCCTCGGGCATGGTGCCCAGCTTCGCCGGCACCGACAGCCTGCTGCTGGCCACCGGCATCCTGGGCGCCACGGTCATGCCGCACGTCATCTACGTGCACTCCGCGCTGACCCCGGGCCGGTACGGCGACACGATCACCGCCGGCAAGACCCACACCGGACGGCGGAGCCTGCTGCGCGCCCAGCGGATCGACGTCTTCATCGCGATGGGGCTGGCCGGGCTGGTCAACGCCGCGATGCTGGTGATCGCCGCCCAGCTGTTCACCGCCGGCGACGGCATCGAGTCGCTGGAGAGCGTGCACGCCGGCCTGGGCGACCAGCTCGGCAGCGGCGCGGCGCTGGCCTTCGCCGTCGCGCTGCTCGCCGCCGGGTTCGCCAGCTCCTCGGTCGGCACCCACGCCGGCCAGGTGGTGATGGCCGGGTTCCTGCGCAAGCACATCCCGGTGCTGGTCCGCCGGCTGATCACCCTGGCCCCGGCGCTGCTGGTGCTGGGCCTGGGTGGTGACCCGACGACGGCGCTGGTCTGGTCGCAGGTGGTGCTGTGCTTCGGCATCCCGTTCGCGCTGGTGCCGCTGCTCTGGCTGACCTCCCGGAAGGACCTGATGGGCGGCTGGGTCAACCGCCGGGTCACCACGCTCGCCGGGTCGGTCGTCGCCGCGCTGATCATCAGCCTGAACGGCTACCTGCTGGTGAGCACCTTCCTCGGCTGACCCCCGGCCGGGCAGGATGCCGGCATGCACCCGAAGGAGCCGGTCGACTGGGCGCCGGGGCTGGCCATCCTGGGCGACGTGAGCCCGGCGGCGTGGATCGAGGCCGCGCTGCGGCCGTCGTCCGCGCCCTGGACGGTGACCTCCCTCGTCCCGCCGGTCTTCGAGGCGTACGCCCGGGTGCTGCCGCCCAGCTACGAGGACCAGGACGCCGAGCCGCGGCACCGGTGGCCGGAGATCGCCGCCGCCACCGGGGTTCCCCTGACCGCCGAGACCCGCTTCGACGACCTGGTGGCCGGCTCCGACCGTTGGGGCCGACCGTGCGACGGCGGCCTGGACGCCCGGGAGACCGCGGCCCTCGCCCGCGTGCTCGGCGCGTCCACCGGGACGCCGGCGGATGCGTACTTCTGCCTCTGGGAGGGCTTCGGACTCGAGGAGACGGAGGCCTGGGCCGACCGGCCGATGCGCGTGGAGATCCCGCACCGGGCGTTCCACCTGCTCACCGGCCCGGTCGCCGCCGCGCCGGTGCTGCCCGCCGAGGTGCCGTGGCGGTGCGCGAGCCTGTGGTGGCCGGCGGACCGGGCCTGGCTGGTCGCCACCGAGATCGACGGCTACCTCACCTACGTCGGTGGCAGCCGTGCCGCGATCGACGCCGTCCTGGCCGACCCGGACCTCGACGCGGTGGCCGTGACCCCCTCGACCCCACTGGACCCCAGCTACGGCTGAGCACCGGCCCACCGATGAGGAACGGCGCCGGACGCCGTCCCAGGTACGACACCACCGCCGCCGGCACCGCCGGCCGACGCACGAGGAGCACCCCATGGGCGCGATCAAGGTCCACGAGTTCACCACCGTCGACGGGGTGGTCGACGCCCCGATGTGGACGATGGACTACGGCTTCCCCGACGACCTGGCCGCCTCCATCGGCTCGCTGACCGGCTCGTCGACCGGCATCCTGCTCGGCCGCCAGACCTTCGAGATGTTCGCCCCGGCCTGGTCGACCCGCACGGTGGAGGACGACGAGGGCGCCCCGTTCTTCAACGACACCCGCAAGTACGTGGTCAGCTCGACGATGACCGACGCCGAGTCGGTCTGGCGGAACTCGACGGTGGTCGGCGGGTACTCGGCCGACCGGATCCGGGCGCTGAAGGACGAGGTGGACGGCGACCTCTACGTCAGCGGCAGCGCCACGCTGGTGCGCGCGATGCTCGCCGACGGGCTGGTCGACGAGCTGCACCTCTACGTCTACCCGCTCGCCGTGGGCACCGGCATCCGCCTCTTCCCCGAGGGCACGTCCCAGCCACTGGCCCTGCTCGGCGCGGAGACCCTCTCCAAGGGGGTCGCCCACCTCACCTACGGCCCGCCCCTCACCTGACCCCCGCCCGGTGGGGCCCAAAGTCCCGACTTTGGCCCCCTCCGGGCTCAGGGCGGTGGGGCCTCGCCGACCTCGGCGAACAGCGGGACGGCGCTGAGTCCCGCCACCGCCTGCTCGGCACCACCGGCCGGGTCGGCGACCGCGGGCGGCACCAGCACCTCGACGCCGTCACCCTCCGGCCGGGCGTTCGCGGTGGCGATGACGCCCGGGTGCTCCCGGAGCAGCCGCTGCGCCTCCGCCCGCAGGTCACCGGGGCGGAAGGCGGTCTGCTGCACCGTCACCTCGCAGCCGGGGTCGGCCAGCACGGCCTGCACCGGCGCCGGCAGCTCGCCGTACCAGCGCACGGTGAGCCGCTTCCGGTCGAGGCTGATCCCGGGGGTGCCGAAGTCCGGCGAGTCCCCGGCCGCCGCGCTCAGCCGCTCGAGCAGGTCGTAGATCGCGGTCGGGCCACCCGGGTAGGCCACAAACTCACCGTGCCCCAGCCGCGGCGCCGGCCCGGCGGACGGTTTCCTCGACCCCTTCGACCCACTGCGCGCTGCCATGCCCGCCATCATCCAGGCTGTCGGGCATGGAGATCTCCGGAGCACGGATCTGGGTCACCGGCGCCTCGACCGGCATCGGCGCGGCGCTGGCCAGGGAACTGGCCGACCGCGGGGCCCGGGTGGCGATCAGCGCCCGCAACACCGAGCAGCTCGCCGAGGTCGCCGGAGGCCGGATGGTCGTCGTCCCGGTCGACGTCACCGACCGGGCGGCCACCGTGGCGGCCGGCGAGCGGGTGCGACAGGCGCTGGGCGGGCTGGACGTCGCGGTGCTGAACGCCGGCACCTGGTCGTCGTTCCACGTGGAACCGTGGGACTCGCAGCTGTTCGCCGACCACCTGCAGGTCAACGTGATGGGCGCGGTGCACACCATGGAGGCCGTCGTCCCGCAGATGCTGGCCGCGGGGCGGGGCCGGGTCGTCGGGGTGGCCTCGGTCGCCGGGTACCGCGGCCTGCCTGGTTCGGAGGCCTACAACGCGGGCAAGGCGGCGCTGATCAGCCTGCTGGAGAGCCTGCGCGGGTCACTGGCCCCGCGGGGCGTCGTCGTCCAGACCGTCAACCCGGGGTTCGTGACCACCCGGATGACCGACCGCAACCGGTTCCCGATGCCGTTCAAGGTCGAAGCCGACGTCGCCGCGCGCACCATCGCCGACGGCATCGCCAGGGACAAGGCCGAGGTCGTCTTCCCGGTGCCGATGATGGTCGCGATGAAGCTGGCCCGGCTGCTCCCGGTGCGGGTGTGGACCCGGCTCACCGCCGAGCTCGCCCGCCGCGGCGTGACCAAGAGGCCCGACGACGAGCCACCGCCGTCCGTCCAGCATTGATCAGGTGACCCGGTGTCAGGGGGTCGTTGCATCACCCCAGCTGAGGGGTGGCATGGGTGGCTGTGACACGGGCGAATGAGCGGGTGTTCTGGGCGGGGATCGCGCAGGGGCTGCCGACGGCGGCAGCCGCTGCGCGGGCCTGGGTCAGTGGGCAGCGCGGTCGGCGGTGGTTCCGGGAAGCTGGTGGCGTGCCACCGCTGGATGTCCATGAGCCCTCGGGCCGGTTCCTGTCCCTGAGCGAGCGGGAGGAGATCGCCGTCGGGCTGGCCGCTGGCCAGTCCGCGCGCCAAATCGCCGCCCGGCTGGGGCGAGCCTCGACCACGGTCAGCCGCGAGCTGGCGCTGTGGGAGCAAGCCCACCCGGGGCGGCCCTACCGGGCGGTGCCGGCCCAGACCGACGCCGAGGCCCGCGGAGCCCGACCCAAGCCCTTCAAGCTGGCCCACGAGCCGCTGCGGGAGCGGGTGCAGGCCGATCTGGAACGCAGGTACTCACCGCGGCAGATCGCGATGCGCCTGGCCATCGAGTTCCCCGACGAACCGGCGATGCGCCCCTCGCACGAGGCCATCTACCAGGCCCTCTACATCCAGGGCCGGGGGCTGCTGCGCCGGGAGCTTGCTACCTGCCTGCGTACCGGGCGGGCGATCCGCCGGCCCCGACACCGCGTGGATGGACGCTCCGATCCAGACCGCCGCATCCCGGGGAAGATCATGATCAGTGAGCGGCCCGCCGAGGTCGACGACCGAGCAGTGCCCGGGCACTGGGAAGGCGACCTGATCGCCGGAGCGGCCAACAAGTCCTACATCGGCACCTTGGTCGAGCGCACCACCCGCTTCTGCCTGCTGCTGCACCTACCCGGCCGCAAGGTCGACCCACTGGCCCTGCAAGAAGCCATCGTGACCGCCATCGGGCAGCTCCCCAAGCACCTGCGCCTGTCCCTGACCTGGGACCAGGGCCTGGAGATGCGCCGGCACGCCGAGATCACCCTCGCCGCCGACCTGCCCATCTACTTCTGCGACCCGCACTCACCCTGGCAACGCGGCAGCAACGAGAACACCAACGGACTGCTCCGCCAGTACTTCCCCAAAGGCACCGACCTCTCGGTGCACACCCCCACCGACCTGGCGGTGGTCGCCGCCGAACTCAACGGACGACCCCGCCAGACCCTCGGCTGGAGAACCCCCGCCGAAGCACTCAACGACCTACTCTCACCACCTCAACCAACCGGTGATGCAACGACCACCTGAACCCACCTGACCTGATCAATGACTGTCCCCCTGCACCAACGCTGGTGCAGGGGGACAGTTGGTGATCAGGGGACCTGATCAGTGCTGGGGGCCCGACGTCAGTCGCGGGGGCCGCCGGCGACGTAGATGACCTGGCCGGAGACGAAGCCGGCGCCCTCGCTGCACAGGAACGACGCGGTGTGCGCGATGTCCTCGGGCTGGCCGACCCGGGCGACCGGGATCTGCTTGGCGGCCATCTCCTTGAACTGCTCGAACGGCACGCCCACCCGCTCGGCGGTCTGCGCGGTCATCTCGGTCTCGATGAAGCCGGGGGCGATCGCGTTGGCGGTCACGTTGTACCGGCCCAGCTCGATGGCGAGGGTCTTGGTGAAGCCCTGCATGCCGGCCTTGGCCGCGGAGTAGTTGACCTGGCCGCGGTTGCCCAGCGCCGAGACGCTGGAGAGGTTCACGATCCGGCCGAACTCGGCCTCGACCATGTGCTTCTGCGCGGCCTTGCTCATCAGGAACGCACCCCGCAGGTGCACGCCCATGACGGCGTCCCAGTCGTCGACGCTCATCTTGAACAGCAGGTTGTCCCGGGTGATGCCGGCGTTGTTGACCAGCACCGTCGGGGCGCCCAGCTCGGCGGCGACCCGCTCGACCGCGGCGTTCACCGACGCCTCGTCGGCGACGTTGGCACCGACGGCGAGCGCCTCGCCACCGGCCTTCTGGATCTCCTCGACCGTGCCCGCGCAGGCGCCCTCGTCCAGGTCCAGGACGGCGACGGCCATCCCGTCCTGGGCGAACCGCCGTGCGATGGCCGCGCCGATCCCGCGCGCCGCTCCCGTGATGATCGCCGTCCGCTGCTGTGCCACTGCGTCTCCTCGTCGAGTCGTCAGCGGGCCACCGGCCCGCCGTGCTGCCGTCCTGCCTATCACCAGCCCACCGTGGCCGCGCACCCGACCGGGCTAGGCTTGCCCGCACACACACGACAGGGGAGCGCCTCGGCGCTGAGAGTGCGGGCAACCGCAGACCCTCGAACCTGATCCGGGTCATGCCGGCGCAGGGAGTCTGGAGGAGCACCATGGCCGAACAGGCCGTCCGTCCGTCCGATGCTGCCCAGGGTGAGCCGCGCCGCGGCTGGCGCACCGTCGACATCGTCGTCACCGCCGTGCTGGGCGTCGCGTTCGGCGTCGTCTTCTGGGCCTGGGGCCTGCTGTGGGCCGCCACCGGCCCGGCCTTCGGCGCCTTCCCGCCGGGTCAGGCCTTCATGTACGGCGTCTGGCTGCTGCCCGCCGTCCTCGCCCCGCTGGTCGTGCGCAAGCCCGGTGCCGCGCTGTTCGCCGAGCTGATCGCCGGCATCGTCTCCGCGCTGCTGGGATCGGCCTGGGGCTCGCTGGTGATCGTCTACGGCCTGCTGCAGGGCCTGGCCGGTGAGCTGGGCTTCGCCGCCTTCGGCTGGCGCCGGTACAGCTGGCCGCAGGCGCTGCTGGCCGCCGCGCTCGCCGGGGCCACCGCAGCGGGGCTGGACCTCTACAACTACTACCCGGACTGGACGCCGGGCTGGATGACCACCTACACCGCGCTCATCGTGGTGAGCACCGTGGTCATCGCCGGGCTCGGCGGCATGGCGCTCACCCGGGCGCTGGCCGCCAGCGGCGCGCTGTCGTCGTTCGCCTCCGGCCGGACCCGGGTCTGATGAAGGACCCCGTCCCTCCCCACGACGCGCTCCGCGCGCCGCGGGTCCCTGGGACGGGGCCGAACGAGCACGGCGGGGTCGGGCCGGCCGCCGTCCGGATCGACGGGTTCGGCTTCCGGCACGCCAGCCGGCGCGCCTGGGCGGTGCGGGACGTCGACCTGCGGGTGGAGCCCGGGCAGCGGGTGCTGCTGACCGGCGCGTCCGGGGCGGGCAAGTCGACGCTGCTGCGCGCACTCGGCGGGCTGCTGGACCCGGAGTCCGGCGACGTCGCCGGTGAGCTGACCGTGGACGGCGCCGTGCCCGACCGGCGGCGCCGGCCGGTCGGGGTGGTGTTCCAGGACCCGGACTCCCAGCTGGTGATGACCCGCGCCGGGGACGACGTGGCCTTCGGCCTGGAGAACACCGGGACGCCGCCGCCGCTGATCTGGCCCGCGGTCGACACCGCCCTGGACGCCGTCGGCTTCGGCCTCGGCCGCGAACAGGCCACCGCGGCGCTGTCCGGCGGGCAGAAGCAGCGGCTGGTGCTGGCCGGCGCGCTGGCGCCCCGGCCGGGTCTGCTGCTGCTCGACGAGCCGACCGCGCAGCTCGACCCGGACGGCGCGGCGCTGGTGCGGGCGGCCGTGACCCGGGCGGTGGCCGACCGGTCGGCGACGCTGGTGGTGGTCGACCACGACGTCGAGGCGTGGCTGCCGCTGGTCGACCGGGTGGTGGAGCTGCTGCCCGGCTGTGGCGCGGTGGAGCACCCGCCCGGTTGGCGACCGGCGCCGCTGCAGCTGCCGGCGCGGCAGGTGCACTCCCCCGGCGAGCTGCTGCTGGCCACCGAGGCGGCGGGCTTCACGCACCGGGGCAGCACGCGACCCGCGCTGGCGGCGACCGACGTCGTCCTGCCGGCCGGCCGCACGCTGGCGGTGACCGGACCGAACGGCACCGGCAAGTCGACGCTGGCGCTGCTGCTGGCCGGGCTGCGGGCGCCCAGCACCGGCCGGGTCGTCGCCTCCCCCGCGCTGACCGCCGGGCTGCGCCGTCCGGTCCTGCCCCCGCACCGCTGGCCGGCGGCGGAGCTGGCGAACCGGATCGGCACGGTGTTCCAGCAGCCCGAGCACCAGTTCCTCACCGGGCGGGTGCGCGACGAGCTGTCGCTGGGGCCGCTGCGCTCCGGGGCGGGGGCCGCGCAGGCGCGCGCCACCGCCGAGGAGCTGCTGGAGCGGCTGGGGCTGGCCGCGCTCGCCGACGCCAACCCGTTCACCCTCTCCGGCGGGCAGCAGCGCCGGCTGTCGGTGGCGACCGCGCTGGCCACCGCGCCCCGGGTGCTGGTGCTCGACGAGCCGACCTTCGGGCAGGACCGGGAGACCTGGGCCGAGCTGGTGGCACTGCTGGCC
The DNA here is from genome assembly GCF_054177765.1 of Modestobacter lacusdianchii. Lineage (NCBI taxonomy): Bacteria > Bacillati > Actinomycetota > Actinomycetes > Geodermatophilales > Geodermatophilaceae > Modestobacter > Modestobacter lacusdianchii. The sequence goes on from NZ_JBJJTJ010000005.1 coordinate 78,681, forward strand.
GAGCAGCAGGACGGCGACCGGGCGCTGTGCCTGGTCACCCACGACGCCGCCGTGGTCACCGCGCTCGCCGACGACGTGCTGACCCTCGGCGCCCCGGTGCCCGCATGAGCGTCCCGCTCGCCCTGGGGCCGGCCCGCCCGGTGCCGCTGTCGGCGGTGAACCCGGTGGCCCAGCTGACCGCGATCGTGGTCGTCACCGCCGTCCTGCTGGTCAGCGGTGACCTGGTGACGCCGGCCGTGCTGCTGGCCGTGGAGCTGGCGCTGCTGCCCGCCGCCGGGCTGACCCGGCCGGGCGACGTGCTGCGCCGCACCTGGCCGTTGCTGCTCAGCGCGGCCGGGGTGGCCTGGGTGAACGTCGCCTTCGGCTCCCTGGACGGCGCGGAGGCCTGGCTGAGCGGGGCGACCTGGGCGCTGCGGGTGGTGGCGCTCGCGCTGCCCGGCATCCTGCTGGTCGCCTCCACCGACCCGGTGCGGCTGGCCGACGCGCTGACCCTGCACTGGCGGGTGTCCACCCGGTTCGCCTACGGGGCGCTGGCCGCGCTGCGGCTGGTGCCGCTGCTGGCCGCGGAGTGGGAGACCATCCGGCTGGCCCGCCGGGCCCGCGGGGTCGACGGCGGCCGCAACCCGGGAGCGCACGTGCGGCTGCTGGCCAGCACCGCGTTCGGCCTGCTGGTCGGGGCGATCCGGCGGGGCAGCCGGCTGGCCACCGCGATGGACGCCCGCGGCTTCGACTCCGGCATCGCCCGCACCAACGCCCGCGGCTCGCGGCTGCGCCCGCTGGACGCCTGGGTGGTGGTCGCCGCCGTGGCCGTCTGCGCGGTCGCGGTCACCGCCAGCGTGCTCACCGGCGCCTGGTCCCCCGCCCTGTCCTGACGGGCCGGGTCGACGCCGACCGGCGGCGCTGGTCCGCGCGTCCCCCGCCCGGCCATGTCGGCCGACATGGCCGTCGAACGGGTCCGACGGGTGGCCATGTCGGCCGACATGGCCGCCACGGCGGCGAGCCGGAGGTCAGAGGGCGGCGTCGAAGAACGCCACCTCCAGCTGCATCGCGCGGCGGTAGGCGTGCCGCACCGGGCGGGTGTCGGGGGCGGTGGCGTCCAGCAGCCGCTCCAGGGTGACCGCGAGGTCCTCGAAGCCCGGGTCGGCGTACGTGGTGATCCACTCGGTGTAGGGGGTGGCCGCCGTGCCGGCCAGCGACTGCCCGAGGTGGGCGTAGAGCCGCATGCACGGTGTCATCGCCGCGCAGGTCAGGCCCACCCCGCCCAGCGAGGCGGTGGCCAGCAGGAAGTCGGTGTAGGCCGAGGTCGCCGGCAGCGGCGCGACGGCGGTCAGGTCGATGCCCCAGCGGGCCGCGTAGGAGCCGTGCAGCCGCAGCTCCTCGCGCACCCCGGCGAGCAGGTCGGCGAAGGTGTCCAGCGCGGCCCGGTCCGGGCTGTGCGCCACCCCGAGCGCGTAGCCGCGGGCGAAGGACTCCAGGAAGAACGCGTCCTGGGCGACGTAGCCGGCGAACCGCTCGGTCGGCAGCGTGCCGTCGGCGATGCCCTGCACGAACGGGTGCGCCAGGGCCGCGGCGGCCAGGTCGGCGTTCTCCGCCCAGAGGTCGGCGGCGAGGCTCACGCGTCCACCGCCATCTGCCAGAACGCCGTCTCGGCGGCGACGACCTCGAGGAAGAGCGCGTCGTCCGCGCCACCGGCCGCGTCGGCCGCCTCCTCCAGGCCGGTGACGTAGCCGGCGAAGGCCGGCACGGTCCAGTGCTCGACGAACTCCCGGTAGGCCGGGGCGCCGGGGGCGGCGGCCGACCAGGCGTCGAGGTAGGTGCGCTCGATCGTCCACAGCGCGGTCAGCGCGGTGGGCACGCCGGCGCCGTCCAGCCGGTCCAGCAGCTCGGCGTAGGCGGCGGTGGCCGGCAGCGCCGGGGCGGTGAGGTCGAGCCCGCGGGCGGCGGCCTGCTGCTCGAACCAGGCCAGCTCCTCGACCAGCGCTCCGGCGCCGCCGGCCAGCACGGCCTGGGCCGGGCGCGGTGCCCGGGCCAGCAGCCGGGCCTGGAAGCGCAGCAGGTCGGCGACGAAGCGGGCGTCCTGCACCAGCCAGGTGTCGAACGCGGCCGGCGGCAGCGACCCGTCGCGCACCGCCTGCAGGAAGGGGTGCGCGGTGGCCCCGCGCCAGGCATCGGGATGACGTCGGAGCAGTTCGGCGACCGGCACGGCGCGGACTCTACGAGGTGGCTAGGGTGGCGCACGTCGTGGCCGATGCCACGTGCGGGAGCTCGGAGAACCGGGCTGAGAGGGCGGCTGACCTGCCGCCGACCGCTGGAACCTGACCGGGTAATGCCGGCGTAGGGAGCTGTCGATGAGCACGTCCGACGTCATCCGCCCGTCCGCCACCGCGGAGGCACCGCTCACCCTGGGCGAGCCACCCGCCCGCACCCTGGGCTTCCGGGACGCCCTGGGCCTGTGGGGCAACCTGGGCATCAGCCTGCTGCTGCCGGTGGCCGCCGTCTTCGTCGTCCTGCCCGACCGGCCGCTGGCGGTGACCCTCGGCGCCGTCGTCGTCGGTGCGGTGATCGGCGCGCTGCTGCTCGGCGGCGCCGCCGGCATCGGGGCCCGGGAGGGCGTGCCGGCGATGGTGCTGCTGCGCGGCCTGCTCGGCCGGCACGCCTCCTGGCTGCCCACCGCGCTGAACCTGGTGCAGTGCATCGGCTGGGCGACCTTCGAGATCGTGATCATCGCCGAGGCCGCCTCGCGGGTGCTCGACGCGCCGCGCTGGCCGTTCGTGCTGCTGGCCGGTGTGCTGGCCACCGCGATGGCGCTGCGCCCGCTCGGCGTCGTCCGGGTGCTGTCCCGGTACGCGGTGTGGGCGGCGCTGGCCGCGATCGTCTACCTGTACGTGGAGGTGCTCCGCGAGCCGCTGCCGGAGCTCACCACCGGCAACGCCACCTCGTTCTGGACGGCGACCGACATCGTCATCGCCCTGCCGATCTCCTGGTTCCCGCTGGCCGCCGACTACACCCGGCACGTGCGCAGCGGCCGGTCCGCCGCAACCGGCGCGGCGCTGGGCTACGGCCTGGCCACGGTGGCGATGTTCACCCTCGGCGTGCTGGCGCTGGCCGCCTACGGCAGCGCCGGCCTGGACGTCGTCGACGCGCTGCTGGCCGTGCCGCTGGGCGCGCTGGCCGTGCTGGTGCTGGTGGTCGTCGAGCTGGACGAGGCCTTCGCCAACCTCTACTCGACCGCCGTCTCGGCGCAGAACGTCGTCGCCCGGATCGACCGGCGGGTCGCCGCGGTCGTCGTCGGCACCGTCGCCACGCTGCTGGCGCTCAGCTTCGACATCGCCGCCTACGAGCCGTTCCTCTTCCTGATCGGCGCGGTCTTCGTGCCGCTGATCGGGGTCCTCCTGGTCGCCTACGCGCTGCGCACCCGGGCCTGGGACACCTCCGACACCGCGCCCGCCCGGCTGTCGCTGCTGCTCCCGTGGCTCGCCGGGTTCGTCGCCTACCAGCTGACCCTGCCGACGTACTTCGGCGGCCCGGGCGCCGGCTGGACCGCCTGGTGGACCCAGCGCCAGCTCGACCTGGGCATCGACCCGGCCAACGGCTGGTCGGCCTCGCTGGTGAGCCTCGCCGTCGCGGCGGTGCTGACCATGCTGCTGGTGCTGCCCGCCCGGCTGCGGGTCCGGCGGACGGCGGCGTGAGGCCCCTCGGCGGGCTGCACGTGCTCACGGACGCCGCCGGCGGGCCGCGCGCGCTGGCCGCCGTGGCCGCGGCGGTGGCCGCCGGTGCGCCGGTGGTGCAGGTGCGGGCCAAGGGCTGCACCGACCGGGTGCTGCACGACTTCGCCCGCGCGGTGGTCGAGATCTGCCGGCCGGCGGGCGTCACCTGCCTGGTCAACGACCGGGTGGACGTCGCCCTGGCGGTGGGCGCCGACGGCACGCACCTCGGTGAGCACGACCTGCCGCTGGCCGCCGCCCGGCGGGTCGCCGGCCCCGGGCACCTGCTCGGCGGCACCGCCCGCGACCCGGAGCGGGCCCGGTTGCTGGTCGCCGAGGGCGCGGACTACCTCGGCGTCGGCCCGGCGTTCGCCACCACCACCAAGACCGGGCTGCCCGACCCGATCGGGCCGGCCGGGGTGGCCGCGGTGGCGGCGGCGGTGCCGGTGCCGGTGGTCGCCATCGGCGGGGTCACCGCCGCGCGGGTCGGCGAGCTGCTGGCCGCCGGGGCCGCCGGCGTCGCGGTGGTCGGTGCGGTCTCCACCGCCGCAGACCCCGGTGCGGCGACCGGTGAGCTGCTGCGGGCGCTGCGATGACCGACGTGGCGGTGGCCGGGGGTGGCCTGATCGGGCTGGCGGTCGCGTGGCGGGCGGCGCAGCGGGGGATGTCGGTCACCGTGGTCGACGACGCCCCGGGCACCGGCGCCTCCGAGGCCGCCGCCGGGATGCTCGCGCCGGTCACCGAGGCCGCCTACGGCGAGGAGGCGCTGCTGCGGCTGTGCCTGGCGTCGGTGCAGCGCTGGCCGGCCTTCGCCGCCGAGCTGGAGGCCGCGAGCGGGACGCCGGTCGGGCTGCGCACCGCCGGCACCCTGGTGGTCGGCTTCGACGCCGACGACGTCGCCGCCCTGGGCGCGCTGCACGCCTACCAGTGCGAACTCGGGCTCACCGCCGAGCGGCTGACCCCCTCGGCCACCCGCCGCCGGGAACCAGCGCTCACCCCGCGGCTGCGCGGCGGGCTGGCCGTGGACGGTGACCACTCGGTCGACGGCCGGGCACTGCACCGCGCGCTGCTGGCCGCCGCGCAGGCCGCCGGCGTGCGGGTGGTGCCCCAGCGGGTCGCCGAGCTGCTGGTCGAGGGCGGCCGGGCCGCGGGTCTGCGGCTCGCCGACGGCTCGGTCGTGGCCGCGGACGCCGTCGTCCTGGCCCTGGGGCGCGCAGCGGTGGGCTGCCGGGCGTGCCGCCGCTGCCGGTCCGCCCGGTGAAGGGGCAGGTCCTGCGGCTGGCCGGCGCGGCTGGGCTGCTCGGTGGCACGGTGCGCGCGCTGGTCCGCGGCAGGCACGTCTACCTGGTGCCCTACGGCGAGGGCCGGCTGGTGGTCGGCGCGACCACCGAGGACCGCGGCTTCGACGCCACCGTCACCGCCGGCGGCGTGCACGACCTGCTGCACGACGCGATGGAGGTCGTGCCCGGGGTCAGCGAGCTGGAGCTGGTCGAGACCCTGGCCCGCTGGCGCCCCGGCACCCCGGACAACGCCCCGCTGCTCGGGCCCGGCGGCCTGCCCGGGCTGGTGCTGGCCACCGGCCACCACCGCAACGGCGTGCTGCTCACCCCGGTCACCGGTGACGTCGTCGCCGGACTGCTGGCCGACGGCGCGCTGCCCGAGCTCGCCGCCCCGTTCACCGCCGAGAGGTTCACCCACCGATGACCGTCCCGATCACCGTCAACGGAACCCCCGCCGACTTCCCGGCCGGCACCACCGTCGCCGGGCTGGTCGCCGAGCGCAGCGGCGGGCACGACCGGGTCGCGGTCGCCCGCAACGGCGACGTCGTCCCGCGCAGCAGCTGGGCCACCACCGAGCTCTCCCCCGGCGACCGCCTCGAGGTGCTCGCCCCGACCGCAGGAGGCTGAATGTCGAAGGACCCCCTTGCCCCCCTCGAAGGACCTCGTCCGCCTCATCCCTCACAAGCTCGGGACGAAGCCTCACGGGCTCGCGGCGGGCCCCTGCACGGGGGCCTGCAGGAGAGCGGGCCCCTGCAGGACGGCCTGCATCAAGAGGAGGCGACCGACCCGTTCACCATCGCCGGGCAGCCCTTCACCTCGCGCCTGGTGCTCGGCACCGGCGGCCTGCCCAGCCTCGAGGTGCTGGAGCGGGTGGTCCGGGCCTCGGGCAGCCAGCTGGTCACCGTCGCCCTGCGCCGGGTGGAGGCGGTGCCCGGCGGGTCGATGCTCGAGGTGCTGGAGCGCTGCGGCGTCCGGCTGCTGCCCAACACCGCCGGGTGCCGGACCGCCCGGGAGGCGGTGCTCGCCGCCCGGCTGGGCCGGGAGGCCTTCGGCACCGACTGGGTGAAGCTGGAGGTCATCGGCGACGAGGTGACACTGCTGCCGGACGCCGTCGAGCTGGTGGACGCCGCCGAGCAGCTGGTCGCCGAGGGGTTCACCGTGCTGCCGTACACCACCGACGACCCGGTGCTCGGCCGGCGGCTGGCCGACATCGGGTGCGCCGCGGTGATGCCGCTGGGCTCGCCGATCGGCAGCGGGCTGGGCATCCGCAACCCGCACTCGATCGCGCTGCTGCGCGAGGCGGTCGACGTGCCGGTGGTGCTCGACGCCGGCATCGGCACCGCCTCCGACGCCGCGCTGGCGATGGAGCTGGGCTGTGACGCGGTGCTGCTGGCCTCGGCGGTGACCCGCGCCCGCGACCCCGAGCGGATGGCGCTGGCCATGCGGCAGGCGGTGGAGGGCGGGCGGCTGGCCCATGGCGCCGGGCGGATCCCGCGCCGCTGGCACGCCCAGGCCTCCACCGCGATGCAGGGGCGCCCGGAGCTGGGATGACCCTGCCGCGGCTGCTGGTGCTCACCGACCGCACCCGGTGCCGGGGCAGCCTGGTCGACACCGTGGCCGCCGCGGTCGTCGCCGGCGCCCGGGCGGTGGTGCTGCGGGAGAAGGACCTGCCCGGGCCCGAGCGCGACGCCCTGGCCGACCGGCTGCGGGCCCTGCTCGACCCGGTCGGCGGGGTGCTGGTGCGCGCCGGGAGCGGCGCCGCCGACGCCGTCCACCTGGCCGCGCACGACCCGTTCCCCGCGCCGCGTCCCCGGCTGGTCGGCCGGTCCTGCCACTCCGCGGCAGAGCTGACCCGGGCGCGCGCCGAGGGCTGCGACTGGGCCTTCCTGTCCCCGGTGTTCCCGACGCCCTCCAAGCCCGGGTACGGCCCAGCGCTGGGCCCGGCCGGGCTGGCCGCGCTCGCGCCGCTGGGCCCACCGGTGTACGCCCTCGGCGGGATCGGCCCCGAGGAGGTCGCCGGCTGCCTGGCCGCCGGTGCCTCCGGGGTCGCGGTGATGGGCGCGGTGATGCGCGACCCGGCCTCGGTGCGCGACCTGCTCACCGCTGTGGGCTGAGCCGGGCACGATCGGGGCCGTGGCCTACCTCCTGCTCGCCTGCGCGATCGTCACCGAGGTCGTCGCGACCTCGCTGCTCCCCCGCACCGCCGGGTTCACCGTGCTGCTGCCCAGCCTGGCCGTGCTGGCCGGCTACGCGCTCTCCTTCGTGCTGCTCGCCCAGGTGGTCAGGACGGTCCCGGTCGGGGTGGCCTACGCCATCTGGTCCGCCACCGGCACCGCTGCGGTGGCCGCGATCGGTGCGGTCTTCCTCGGTCAGTCGCTCACCGGCTGGCAGGTGGGCGGACTGGCCCTGGTGGTCGGGGGGGTCGTGCTGCTCCAGCTGGGCGGCAGCGCGCACTGAACCCGCCCCGCCGCCACATGACGTCACCGTGACATCGGGGGTTCCCGCCGCCCGGCGACCCTGCCGATGTCCTACGGTGCCGGGGGAACAGCGGCCGCCGTGCCGACGCGCCGTCCGGCTGGCACCCCGGCAGGAATCAGGTGAGGTGACTCACACGACGTGTCGGGTTTCAGTGGTGTGCCACAGGGCCAAGACAGGGGTTCGTCGTCGAGCAACTGACGGCCAGGACGCGAGGAGATCGAGTGACGGGCGAGTCGGCCGGCCTGGCATGGCCGTCGTCGCCACCTCCGCCCGCCGAGGCCGGCTGGTCGTGGGACCTCACCTCGGTGGCCGAGCTGCCCCGCGTGCGAGCCCAGCTCCGACGTGGCCTGGCGGCCGAGTCCCGCGGCGACCAGGAGGCCGCCGACCTGGACGAGGCCGTCGTCCTGGCCTTCGACGAGATGGCCTCCAACGCCCTGCGGCACGGGGGTGGCGGCGTCCGCGCCCGGGTGCAGCGCACCCCGGACGCGTGGCTGATCGAGGTGCGTGACTCCGCGGCCACCCGGCCCCCGGCGCCGGCCGTGGGCCGTGACCCGAGCCAGGGCGGCCTGGGCCTCTACCTGATCGCCGAGATGGCCGACGCGCACGGCTGGCACCTCACCGACGGCCAGAAGAGCGTCTGGGCGCTGCTCCCCCGCCGCTGAGCACCCCGCAGCTGGCCTCTGCCGAGTGCGGCCCCGTCGCGGGCGGCGCTCAGGGAGTGGGCGGGACGATCTCCGGCCCGGCGCTCGCCGGCCGCGGACGGTCCTCCGGGTGCAGCCGGACGGCGACCAGCGCGACGTCGTCCTCCGACCCGTGCGGCCGCAGACGGGCCACCAGCTGGTCGCACAACTGGTCCAGCGGCAGTTCGCCGAGCTCACCGAACAGCTCGGCCAGCCGGGCGACACCGTCGTCCAGCGGCAGGTCCGGCCCCTCGACCAGCCCGTCGGTGTAGAGCAGCACCGTGGCCCCTCGGTCGACCACGGTCACCTGCTCGCGCCGCCGGGTCTCCGGGTCGACGCCGAGCATGAGGTCCGCCCGTTCCGTCGCCAGCACCTCAACCCGGCCGTCGACGTGCAGCACGAGCAGCGGTGGGTGCCCGGCGCTCGACCAGCGCAGCCGGGTCTCGCCGCGCTCCCGGTCGACCGGCTCCTGCTCGAACCGGGCCACCGCCGCGGTCGCCAGGGTGTGCACCTGGAGCCCCTCCATCGCCCGGTCCAGGTCGGACAGCACCGCCGCCGGCCCGCCACCACTGCTGTAGGCGATGCCCCGCAGCAGGCTGCGCAGCTGGCCCATCGCCGCCGCGGCCACCGTGTCGTGCCCGACGACGTCCCCGATGGCCACCATCGTCGCGCGGCCGGGCTGCAGGAAGGCGTCGTACCAGTCACCGCCGACCTGGGCGGCCTGCACCGCCGGGATGTACCGGACGACGATCTCCGAGTGGTCCGGCTCCGGCGGGGCGGTGAGCAGGCTGCGCTGCAGCTCCTCGGCCATCCGGCGCTGCTGCTCGTGCAGGGCCGCGCTGTCCAGCGCCAGCGCGACCCGGTCGGCGACGTCCCGCAGGGTGGCGTGGTCCTGCTCGTCGGCGGGCCTGCGGTCGCGGTCCCGGTACAGCGACATCGCGCCCAGCACCCGGCCGCGGGCCACGAGCGCGAACGCCACCGCGCTGCCCGGGTCCAGCTGCCAGTAGGCGTCCCGCACCTCTCCGGCCGGCAGCCCGTGGCCGACCGCCGCGGCGACGTCGGGGATCACGGTCAGCTCACCGGTGGCCAGTGCGCTGACGATCGGGGCGGTGTTGGTCAGCGCAGCCAGCCGCAACCGGGCGTAGGTCGCCGCCGCGGGCCGCAGCGCGGGGTCACGGTGCCAGCTGGCCACGTCCTGGAGGCGCCCGTCCTCCTCGACCAGGCTGGCGATCGCCCAGTCGCCCAGCGCGGGCACCACCGCGCGCACCAGTTGCTCCAGCGCCCCGCGCGCACCCCGCCGGTCGATCAGTGCGGTGGACAGGGTGTCGGACACCTGGGCGATGAGCGCCAGCCGCTCGGCCTCCCGGCGGGCGGCGTCCTCGGCCCGGCGCCGCTCGGTCACGTCGAGGAAGTAGACCGACAGGCCGTCGGCGTCGGGCCAGGCCCGCACCTCGTACCAGCTGTCCAGCGGCGGCGGGTAGTACTCCTGGAAGACCGCCGGCTCGCGGCGGGTCATCGCCGACCGGTAGTTCTCCTCGAAGGCGGTGCCCAGCGCCGCGGGGAACAGCTCCCAGATGTCCCCGCCGATCAGCTCGGCGCGAGCCCGGCCGAGCAGCCGCTCGGCCTGCACGTTCACGTAGGTGAAGGTCCAGTCCCGGCTCAGCGAGAAGAAGGCCGCCGGCATCGACTCCAGCACCCGCGCGACGCGGGCGTCCCCGTCGCGCTGCCGGGTGGTGTCCTGCGCCGCGCCGACCAGGCGCACCGCGCCCCCGCGCTCGTCGGGCAGCACCCGGCCCCGGCTGAGCAGCCACCGGACGTCACCGGAGGGCAGCACCACCCGGTACTCCACCTCGAACCCGCTGCAGGCGTCGACAGCCGCCTGCAGCGCGTCCCGGACCCGGACGGAGTCCTCGGGGTGCAGCCGGTCGGTGAAGGCCTCGATCGTGCCGGGGAAGGCCGCCCGCTCGTACTCGAACAGCTCGATCATCCGGTCGTCCCAGACCAGCTCGTCGGTGACCAGGTCCCAGTCGAAGCCGCCGATCCCCGCGGCGTCGATGGCCAGCCCCCAGCGCAGCCGGTGGCCCTCGAACTCGGCGATGACCGCGGACAGCTCGAGCTCGGAGGTGACCGGGCCGGCCAGCCGGCTCAGCAGGTCGACGTCGTCCTCGGTCCAGGCGCGCGGCTCGGGCCCGAACACCGCCAGGACGCCGACGACGTGCTCACCGGTGGGCTCGAACAGCGGGACCCCGAGGTAGGCGGCGACCCGGCCGGCCTGCACCGCCGGCAGGTCGGCGACCCGCGGGTCGGACCGGACGTCGTCGTAGGCGCGCGGCGCCCGGGCGGCCACGACCGTGCCGCCCAGGGTGTCGTCCAGGCGGCGCTCCGTGCCGACCCGCCACACCGGCCGCCCCGAGACACCGGCGACCACCTGCAGCTCACCGGCGAGCGCCACCCCCGCCGACGGGGTCCCGAGCAACGCCGCGGCCAGGTCGGTCAACCGCTGCAGACCGGGCCGCGCGGCCGCGGCGGTGACCCGGGCACCGGCGGCGACCCGATCGGGGTCGTGCAGCGTCATCGCCGACCGCCCTCCGCTCCCCGAGATCCCTCGCACCGGCCCAGTCCGGCGGTGGTCGTGCCACCGCCGATCATGCCCGGTGTGGCTGGGCCGCCCGCCGGGGAGTGCCCGGCGACGCCCTGCCGGGCTGCTGCAGGCGAGCGAGGATGGGCGGGTGCAGACCCCCGTGGCCCCTGATCCGGGGGCCTCCCGCGCCCGGGGGCCGCGGTCCTGGCCGGGGACGGTGCGGCGCACCTGGGCCCGGCACCCGCAGATCGGCCTCGCCCTGCGGGCCGCGGTCGCCGCGACGATCGCCTGGGCCCTCGCCCACCTGCTCCCGGGCCCGGCACAGGAGTACCCGTACTACGCGCCGTTCGGGGCGGTGATCGCCACCTCGACCACCCTGGCCGGTTCGGCGCGGTCCTCCGCCCAGTCGATCGCGGCCATCGCCGCCGGGGCGGCGGTGGCGCTGGCCGCCGACGCGCTGCCCTTCCCGACCGTGGCCACGATCGGGATCGTCGTCACCGCCGGGGTGCTGCTGGCCGGGTGGGGCCGGCTGGGCAGCGCCGGCAGCTGGGTGCCCACCTCGGCACTGTTCGTGCTGATCATCGGCGCGGGCGACCCGATCGACTACGTGGCCGGCTACGCCGGGCTGACCTTCTTCGGCGCGCTGATCGGGGTGGCCGTGCTCGCCGCCTTCCCCCCGCTGCCGCTGGCGCCGTCCCAGACCGAGCTCGGCCGGCTGCGCGACCTGCTGGCCACCCAGCTCGGTGACCTGGCCGAGGGGCTGCAGCAGGAGCACCCGCCCAGCCAGGACGAGTGGCGCACGCGGATGCACTCGATCGACCCGGTGCTCGCCCAGATGCGCACCGCGGTGCAGCAGACCGACGAGGCCCGGCGCGGCAACCGGCGGGCCCGCCGGCACCAGCAGGACGCCGAGCGGCAGTACGCCCAGGCCCGGGCGCTCGAGCGGCTGACCCTGCTGGTCGAGGACCTCACCCAGCTGATCGCGGAGACCGAGCGGTCCGAGCTGTCCGAGGTGGCGCTCGGTCCGACCCTGCGGCCGGCCGCGGCGACCGCCCTCAGCGGGCTGGCCGACGCGCTGCGGTCGGTCGAGGGGGCGACGGCCGACCCGGAGGCGACCAGGGCCGCCTACGACGCGCTGGAGGGCCTGATCGGCGAGCTGCGCCGGGTGCGCGCCAGCACCGACCACGACCTGTTCGCCGCGAGCAGCGTGGTGGTCGCCGTCCAGCGGTGCCTGGCGGCCGTCGTGCCCGAGGAGCTGGCCCGCGAGGAGGCGCCGGACTGACCCGGCCCCGGGTCAGCCGCCCGCCCACGCGTGAGCGGCCGACTGCGCAGCGTCAGCGGCCGACCGCGTAGCCCTGCATCCCGCGGGGGTTGGCCCCGGCTCGCAGCACGCCGGTCTCCGGGTCGACCGAGACGGCCGACAGCCGGCCCAGCGACCAGGGGTCGGAGACGGTGACGGTGTGCCCGCGGCGGCGGAGCTCGGCGATCACGTCGTCCCCCAGCCGGGACTCCACGACGACCTCGCCCGGCGTCATGTCCCGGGGGTAGAAGGACGACGGGAAGCTGGTGGTGTGCCAGGCGGGCGCGTCGATCGCGGCCTGGAGGTCGAGCCCGCCGTGCACGTGGGCCAGCCAGAAGCACAGCTGCCACTGCTCCTGCTGGTCGCCGCCCGGGGTGCCGAAGGCCAGCGTGGGCACGCCGCCGCGCAGCGCGAGCGACGGGGTGAGGGTGGTGCGCGGGCGCTTGCCCGGGAGCAGCGAGTTGGGCAGGTCGGGCTCGAGCCAGAACATCTGCGCCCGGGTGCCGAGCGGGAAGCCCAGCGACGGGATGACCGGTGAGCTCTGCAGCCAGCCGCCCGACGGGGTGGCCGAGACGATGTTGCCCCAGCGGTCGACGACGTCGACGTGGCAGGTGTCGCCGCGGGTGGTGCCGCGGGTGTCGACGGTGGGCTCGCCGACCCCGGCGATGGTGCCCGGTGAGGGGCGGACGCCGGCGGAGGCGTCGGTGACGAACGCGGGGAGCCGTGGCGGGCGCCCCCCTGGCGAGCCGGGCCGCAGCTCGGTGCTGGCCCGGTCGCTGATGAGCGCCCGCCGCTGCTCGGTGTAGCCGGTGGAGAGCAGGTCGTCCACCGGCGCCTGTGCCGTGTCGCCGTACCAGGCCTCGCGGTCGGCCATCGCCAGCTTCACCGCCTCCACGCTGGCGTGGACCAGGTCGGCATCGGCGGTGCCCGAGCCGTACCCGGCCCCGGCTCCTGCCGCCGGGTGGCCGTCCAGCATCGCGAGCGCCTGGAGCAGCGCCGGGCCCTGGGACCACGGCCCGGCCTTCGCGAGCGTCCACCCGCGCCAGTCCAAGGTGACCGGCGGCTCGTACGTCGGCTGCCAGCTGGCCAGGTCCTGCCCGGTGAGGAAGCCGCGGTGGGCACGACCGGAGTCGTCCATGACCGGGGACCGGGAGAACTCGTCGATCGCCTGCGCGACGAACCCCGTGTACCAGGCCGCGAGTGCCGCGTCGATCTGCGCCTCTCGGGAGGGTCCGCGCGCTGCGTCGAGCAGTCGGCGGTAGGTCGAGGCGAGGACCGGGTTGCGGAACAGGCGACCGGCGGCGGGGGGTGCTCCGTCGGGGGCGAGCCAGGTGGCGGCCGAGGTAGGCCAGTGCGTGCGGAAGTGCTCGGAGACCGAGGCGACGGTCGCGGCGACCCGCGGGACGAGCGGGTGGCCGTGCTCGGCGTACTCGATGGCGAAGCGGAGGACGGCGTCCAGCGGCAGGGTGCCGTGGTCGCGCAGGAGGGTCAGCCAGGCGCCGATGGCGCCGGGCACGGTGGCGGCGAGGAGACCGGTGCCGGGGACCAGGTCGAGACCCAGCTGGCGGTAGGCCTCGATCGTGGCGCCGGCGGGGGCGGTGCCCTGACCGGAGAGGACGACGGGGACCCCCGCACCGGTGGCTGCCCGCGGGCTCCGGGCGAAGAGGATCGGGACCTCGCCCCCCGGGCCGTTGAGGTGCGGCTCGACGACCTGCAGGGTGAGTCCCGCAGCGACCGCGGCATCGAACGCGTTGCCACCGGCCTCGAGGGTCGCCATGCCCGCGGCGCTGGCGAGCCAGTGCGTCGAGGCGACCATCCCGAAGGTGCCGGCGAGTTCCGGGCGCGTGGTGAACACGTAGCCACCCTAAAGAACTCCGGCCGGTTCGCGCTGCGTCGCGGCGCCGCCGGTGCCGATCCGGTCGCCCGGTCCCGCGGCTGCCGCCGGGCCGGCGGGGTGCCCGGCGACTCGCGGACCGGGGTCGGCTCGTCCGGCTCCGGCGCCCGGTGACGCAGGCCAGGGGCGGCCGGCCGGGCCGGCGGGGTGCCCGGCGACTGGCGCACCGGGGTCGGCTCGTCCGGCTCCGGCGCCCGGTGACGCAGGCCGGGGGCGGCCGGCCGGGCCGGCGTGCTCGGCAGCTCCCGCATCGGCACGGGCTCGTCCCGCTCGGGGGCCCGATGACGCAGGTCGGCGGGGCGGTGGCCCGGGACGGCGACCGGCAGCGACGGCGCGACCTCGGGCTCGGGCGGGGCGAGCCGGTGCAGCGTCGGGGGCACCGGGCGGTCCCAGGCCAGGTGCGCACCGTGGGTGCCGCTGCCCCAGCCGGCCGCGCGGCGGGTCATGGTGCGCAGCCGGCCGAGCAGGCTCCGCACCGGAGCGGTCAGCCGCGGCTGCGGGGCGGCGAGCCGGACGGGCGTGCGCAGCAGGTCCACCGAGAGGTCGGTGGCGAAGGCGATCGCCGCCTCCAGCTCGTGGTCCACGGCCGGGGAGACCGGACGGGACGGCGCGGTGCGGGCCGGGGCCGTGGTGGCCGGGGCAGTGGAGGCCTGGGCAGTGGGGGCCTGCGAGACACGGGCCGCGGGCTGCACGGGCACCGGACGCGACCGGTCAGGCCCGTCGGTCAGCCGGTGGACCCGCAGCGGGGTGGACCGCCAGGCCAGGTGCGCGCCGTCCGGCCCGGCACCCCAGGTGCGCGCCCACCGGCCGAACTCGCGCCGGCGGGGGCTGCGCGGCGGCTGGGGCGCACCGGGGGCCGGCAGTGGGCGCGGCGACATGCCCAGCACGCCCACCGCCAGCCCGACCGCGAGCCCGGCGGCCAGGTCGGCGGCCAGGTCGCCGGTGCCGGCGCTGGTGAGGTGCGCGGACGGGGGGAGCGCGGGGCCCTGCCCGAAGAGGCCGGGCTGTGCGGTGGGGGCCGCGGTGCCCCGGGGAGCGGGCGCTCCGGTCCGCCGGACCGCTGCCGTGTCGATCGCCATCGCTGCCCTCCCGGGGAAGTAGTTGCCGCGGCCGGGGAAGGGGCCGCGGGCAAGAGAGAAGTTACGGACGGCGGCGCTCCCGGACCGGCTCTGCGGACCCCCCGGCCGGGCCGCGTGACCGAACCGTTGCCGACCCCCTCCACAGCGGTCGATGACCCCCCTCCGGGCCCGGTCACTTGTCGACTCCGTCGGGCGAAAGGCCAGGTCAGGTGGCTCATGCCGGGTCGGTGACCTCGGCGGCCGGACCGACGCACCGGCGTGTCGGGTGTGTCTGGTGGGATGACCGGGTGCCAGACACCCAGCCCTCCGCCGGCCCGGTCCCGCTCGTCGTCGACACCGACCCGGGGATCGACGACGCCCTCGCGCTGCTGCTCGCGCTGGGCAGCCCGGAGGTCGACCTGCGGCTGGTGACCACGGTGCACGGCAACGTCGACCTGGGCCGCACGACGGAGAACGCCCTGCGGGTGCTGCACCTGGCCGGCCGGTCCGACGTCCCGGTCGCGGTGGGTGCCCGCTCGTCGCTGGTGGTGCCCCAGCCCCGGCGGGCCGGGCACGTGCACGGCGAGGAGGGGCTGGGCGGCGTGGTCCTCCCGCCCTCCCCGGCAGCGGTCGACCCGCGGCCGGCGGTGGTGGCGCTGGCCGAGCTGCTGCTGGGCAGCGAGCAGCCGGTGACGGTGGCGGCGATCGGGCCGCTGACGAACATCGCGCTGCTGCTGGCGGTGTACCCCGACGCCGCGGCGCGGATCGGGCGGCTGGTGGTGATGGGCGGGTCGGCCACCCGCGGCGGCAACGTCACCGCGGCGGCCGAGTTCAACGTCTGGGCCGACCCCGAGGCCGCCGCCGTGGTGTTCGCATCGGGCCTGCCCACGGTGCTGGTCGGGCTGGACGTCACCCTGCCGACCGTGCTCACCGAGGCGGGGATCGCCCGGTTCGCCGCGGCCGGGCCGGTCGGCGCCCAGGCGGCGGCGATGCTGCGGCAGTACCTGGACCACGCGCGCACGTCCTACGGCACCGACGGGGTGGTGGTGCACGACGCGCTCGCCCTGACCGAGGCGATCGTGCCCGGCACCCTGCGCACCGTGCCCCGCGACGTCGTGGTCGACACCGGGGCCGGGGCCGGGCGCGGGCAGACGCTGGTCGACCGCCGGACGCCGTCGTCCTCGGCCACCGCGGTGGCGGTGGCCGAGGACGTCGACAGCGAGGCGGCGGTGGAGTTCCTGGTCGGCCGGTTGTGCCGGCTGGCCGGCACGGCCTGACCACCTCCTGGTCAGCGGGGCGCCGTCAGCCGCGCTCGACGAGCCCCTCGGAGACCAGCCAGTCCATCGCCACGTCCGCCGGCTCCTCACCGTCGACGTCGACCCGGCCGTTGAGCTCGATGAGCACCTCGTCGGTGAGCAGCGGGGTGACCTCGGCGAAGACGTCGGCGATCTCCGGGAACTCCTCCAGGGTGGCGGTCACCACCTCGGGGGCGATGTTGTACGCGGGGAAGTACCCGCGGTCGTCCTCGAGCACGGTCAGGCCCAGGGAGGCGATCCGGCCGTCGGTGGTGAACACCTCGCCGAAGTTGCACCGCTCCCCGCTGTCGGTGGCGGTGTAGACGGCACCGGTGTCCAGGATGCTCACGTTGTCCCGCGGCACCCCGTTCGGGTCGCCCAGCGGGATCCCGTAGGCCGCCAGCATCGGCTCGAAGCCGTCGACCCGGGTGGCGAACTCCGACTCCAGGCAGAAGGTGCGCTCCTCGACCGGCAGCGCGGCGATGTCGGAGAGGGTCGCGACCCCACCGAGCTCCTCGACGGCCTCGTCGCGCACCGCGAAGGCGTAGGTGTTGTTCGCCTCGGCCGGCGGGAGCCAGGTGATCCCGTTCTCCGCGTCGGCGTCCCGGACGGCCTCGTACTGCTCCTGCTGGTCCGGGATGCCCTCGGCCATGCCCAGGTAGTTGATCCACCCGGTACCGGTGTACTCGAACTGCACGTCCGTCTCGGCGCTGAGCATCGCGGCCCGGGCGGGGGCGGCCCCCGGGATGCCGCTGCGGTCGGTCACGTCGAAGCCGGCGGCCTCCAGCGCGATCGCGGCGATCTTGCCCAGGATGAGCTGCTCGGTGAAGGCCTTGGCACCGACGGTGATCGGCTCGCCCTCGGCCGCCTCGATCGGCTGGATGCTGCCGGGCGCGGCGTCGGGGACGAGACCGTTGGCGCTCTCCAGGCCGCAGCCGGTGAGCAGGGTGGTGGCGGCCACCGCGGCGGCCAGCTTCTTCGGGGGGTGCATCAGAGTCCCTTCGGGCGGGCGACGTGCTCGACGACCCGGCCGAGCCAGTCGATGGCCAGGGCGAGCAGGGCGACCAGCACCGCACCGCTGACCAGCAGCGAGTTCAGCGACAGGGTGATGCCGGTGTTGATCAGCACGCCCAGCCCGCCGCCGGCGATGAAGGTGGCCAGGGTGGCCGTGCCGACGAGCAGCACCAGGGCGGTCCGCACCCCGGAGAGCATCACCGGTACGGCCAGCGGCAGCTCGACCCGGAACAGCACCGCGGCACCGCTCATGCCCATCCCGCGGCCGGCCTCGACGAGCCGGGCGTCGACGCCCTGCAGCCCGACCATGGTGTTGCGCAGCACCGGCAGCGCCGAGTAGACGACCAGCGCCACGATCGTCGTCCCGAAGCCGAAGCCCAGCCAGTCGGCCAGCAGCACGAACAGGCCGATCGCAGGCGCGGCCTGGCCGACGTTGGCCAGGCCGATCACCAGCGGGGTGAGCCGCCGCAGCGCGGGCCGGGTCAGGGCGATGCCGAGCGGGATGGCGATGAGCAGCACGATCACCGCCGCGACGACGGTCAGCTGCAGGTGCCGCAGCACGCTGTCCCACAGGGTGGCCGCGCCCAGCTGGCGCGCCTCGGTGTCGCTGAGCGTGGCGGTGGACCGCCACACGACGTAGGCCAGCAGGCCCAGCGCCACCAGCACCGGCTGGAGGACCAGCGCCCGCCAGCCGCCGCGGGCGCGCTCCGGCGACGCGGCGTCCCGCCGGTCGCGGGACGCGCTCTGCTCGGCCTCCGGACGGCGCAGCGGGTCCGGCCGCTCGCCGGTGTCGGGCGTTCCGGTGGCGGCGGTCATCCGGCCACCTCGCTCCGCGTCCGCTGGATGGCGTCCATGATCGTCTCGATCGAGACGACGCCGGCCAGGCTGTCCCGGCGGCCGATCACCACGGCACCGCCCTGGCTGGCCGCGAGCATGGTGTCCAGCGCGTCGTTCAGCGTGGAGCCCAGGCCGACCACCGGCAGCTTCTCGTCGACGGTGGCCGGGACCCGCTGCATCCGGCTGACCTCGGCGGTGGTCGGCCAGCTGATCGGCCGGCCGCGCCGGTCCAGCACGACGATGTACTCGTCGCCCGCGGCCCGCGCGCGGGCCAGCGCCTCGGCGGCGTCGTCACCGACCGAGGCGGTGGTGACCGGCTTCAGCTCCAGGGTGTTGACCCGGGTGAGGGTGAGCTGCTTGAGGGTGGCACCGGCGCCGACGAAGTCCGCCACGTACTCCTCGGCCGGCTCGGCCAGGATCGCCTCGGGGGTGTCGTACTGCACGACCCGGGCGCCCACGTCGAAGACCACGATCCGGTCGCCGAGCTTGACCGCCTCGTCGAAGTCGTGGGTGACGAAGACGATCGTCTTGCCCAGCTCCTCCTGGATCCGCAGCAGCTCGTCCTGCAGGCGCTGGCGGGTGATCGGGTCGACCGCGCCGAACGGCTCGTCCATCAGCAGCACCGGCGGGTCCGCGGCGAGCGCCCGGGCCACACCGACCCGCTGCTGCTGGCCTCCGGAGAGCTCCTTGGGGTAGCGGTCCCGGTAGACCTCCGGGTCCAGCCCCACCAGGTCCAGCAGCTCGTCGATCCGCGCGGTGACCCGCTGCTTGTCCCAGCCCAGCATGCGCGGCACCATGCCGACGTTCGTCCCGACCGTCATGTGCGGGAACAGCCCACCGGCCTGGATGACGTAGCCGATCCGGCGGCGCAGCTGGTCGGGGTCCTGCTGCGTGACGTCCTCGTCGCCGAGGTGGATGGTGCCGCTGCTGGGCTCGATCAGCCGGTTGAGCATCTTCAGCAGCGTGGTCTTCCCGCAGCCGGACGGGCCGACGAACATCACCGTCTCGCCCGCCGGGATCTCCAGCGACACCGCGTCCACGGCCGGCCGGTCCTGACCGGGGTAGCGCTTGGTGACCCCGTCGAGGCGGATGGAGACGCCGCTGACCCGGCGTCCCTCGCCGCCCTGCGGCGCGGGGTCGTCGGAGTGGGCGTCGGCGGTGCTCAGGGTGTCAGACACGGATCCCCCTGGGGGTGGTGAGGCGACCCAGCAGCACGAGCAGCAGGTCGAGGACGAGGGCCAGGACGACGATGGCGATCGTCCCGGTGAGTGCGGAGTTCAGGGCGTTCGCACCGCCCAGCCGGGACAACCCGGTGAAGATGAAGCCGCCGAGACCGGGGCCCAGGACGTAGGCGGCGATGGCGGCGATGCCCATGACCATCTGGGTGGAGACCCGGACGCCGGCCAGGATCACCGGCCAGGCCAGTGGGATCTCGATCCGCGCCAGGGTCGACAGCCGGCTCATCCCCATGCCGCGCGCGGACTCGATGAGCGAGCGGTCGACACCGGCCAGCCCCACCACGGCGTTGCGCAGCACCGGCAGCGCCGCGTAGAAGGTCACCGCGATGACGGCCGGGGTGATCCCGAAGCCGAAGGGCGCGAGCAGGATGCCCAGCAGCGCGAACGCCGGGATGGTCAGGCCGATCGCCGACACGCCGTTGGCCAGGCCGGTCAGCCGCGGGTTCCGGTAGACCAGCACCGCCAGCGCCAGCGCGATCAGGCTGCCCAGCAGCACGCACTGCACGACCAGGCTGACGTGCTGGAAGGCCTGGAAGGCGATCTGCCCGCGCCGGTCCACCACGTAGTCCCACATGTGCCCACCCCTCTCCGCGTCCGGCACCGTGGCCGGACGGTCATGTCGTCGAGTCGTCGCCCTGCACGCCGGCGCCGGGGGCCAGGTGAACGGGAGCATCGGCACCCGGCGCCGAGGGCGCCGCGGGCTGCGATCCGGGCCCCACCACGCGGGGGGCACCTTGCGGGCGTCGTTCACGGTTGCACGTGGAGGGCGCCTCCGCGAGCCGGGGGGACATGACGAAGCTGTGACACTCCGGCCCGGCCGGGCCTGGTGCGCCTGCCCCTGCCCCGATCGGGGTAGGGGGCGGCTGTGCCCGCCCCGTGGTCCCATGCTCCCGGGAGAGCATCGACGTGGGGCACGGCGGGAACGTGCCCTGGCGACAGAGGAGGACCCATCAACACCGTCAGCTCAGCAGCCGACGAGACGCCGTTCGAGGTGGAGCTGGCCGACGGCAGCGAGCCGGGGCAGGTGGTCGCGCACGTCCGCGGCGAACTGGACGCCGCCGGCAACCCGCTGGTGCAGCAGTCGCTGCTCCAGGCCCTGCGGCGGGCCGAGCGGCTGCTCACCATCGACCTGTCCGAGGTCACCTTCTTCGGCTCGGCCGGGGTCACCGCCCTGGTCTGGGTCAGCCAGCACCCGGAGGCGGCCGGCAAGCGGGTCTGCGTCGTGGCCACCAGCCGGATCGTGACCGGCCCGCTGGAGCTCACCGGCCTGCTCGACCGCCTCGACGTGCAGGGCATGCCGACCGGGTCCGATGCCCCCGGGGCCGCCCCGCACTGACCCGCCACCGGACCCCCGTGCTGCAGGACGGCCCGCTGTCGGCCACGATGGTCCCGGCGGAGACACCGGCCGACGAGGGGACTGAGCGTGAGTGCACTGGTCTGGCCCTCGTCACCGATCCCTTCCGAGGACGGTGACGTGTGGCGCTGGGAGCTGCCCACGGTGCACGACGCGTCGCGGGTCCGGATGGACCTGCGCGCCCGCCTGGCCCACCCGTCCCTGACCGCCCGCTCGACCGAGGACGCCCGTGAGGGTCTGCTCCTGGTGTTCGAGGAGCTGTCGTCCAACGCGCTGCGGCACGGTGGCGGTGCGGTCGAGGCGACGATCGTCGCGGTCCCCAGCGGCTGGCTGATCGTGCTGACCGACGGCTCCCCCGACGCCCCACCGCGACCGGCCATCGACCGTGACCCGGCCTTCGGCGGCATGGGGCTGCCGATGGTCGCCCAGCTCTCGGTCGACTACGGCTGGGCCGGCGAGCCCGGCCGCAAGCACGTGTGGGCCCGGCTGCCCTCCGGGCTGAGCACCGCCTCGGTGCCGCGCCCCCGTTCCTCCTCCGGCCCGGCGGCCTAGCACCCCGTCCACTCAGCTGCCGACGACGGTCACCTCGGTGAAGCCCTCGTCGGTGGTCGGGTGGACCAGCCGGCCGGCGGCGCCGTACAGCCCGACCAGCGGCACCCGGGCCCGGCCCTCGCGGGCCTCGTTGCGTGCCCGGCAGGTCTCCACCGGGACGTCGAGGAACACCGCCCGGACCGGGACGCCGGCCGCCGCCGCCAGCGCGATCAGCGGAGCCCGCTCGGCCGGCGACGGTGAGGTGTTGTCGACCACCACGTTGACCCCCTCGGCCAGCAGGCCGGCCACCACGCGCCGCTGACGCGCCTCCCGGTGCCGCGCGTTCGGCCAGTGGTCCTTGCTCACCACCACGTGGCTGCCCGCCAGGTGGGTGGTCACCCAGGTCGACTTGCCCGATGCCTGCAGGCCGACCATCACCACCAGTTCCTGACCGTCGGCACCCACCGCGCCATCCTCCCGCTCACCCCGACCGCCGCCGACCTGGCCCTGCGACCGGTCACGACGCCGATCTGCAGGTCAGCGGCCCGCCGGGGTTCGACCGCCCGTCGCGCGGGCAGTGAGGACCAGTTGCCCACGACCTGAGGAGGAGCCGTGTTCCCGGCCGAGAACATCCGTGACTGGCGCACCCTGAACGTGATCGACCCCGACGGGAGCAAGATCGGCACCCTCGAGTCGGTGTACGTGGACACCACGACCGACCAGCCGTTCTTCGCCGCCGTCGTCACCGGCTTCATCGGCCGGCACAAGCTCACCTTCGTGCCGCTCACCGACGCCACCGTGGCTCCCGACCACATCCGGGTCGCCGTTCCGAAGGACCTGGCGAAGAACGCCCCGTCGATCGACACCGACGGCGAGCTCACCGTCGAGCAGGAGCCGGACGTCTTCGCGCACTACTCGCTGCCCTACACCCCCGGCGTCCGGCGGCTCGCCCGCCGCTGAGGGACGACCCCGCCCGCCCCGGCCCTCGCGAGCTCGGCGCGGGCCGGGGCCGGGGCCGGGGCCGGACATCCCGGCCATGTCGGCCGACATGGCCGGGCGGGCCGGGGGCTAGCTGCGGCGGGCGGCGAAGAGGCCGGCGGCGTCGCGCAGGCTCTTGGTCGGCTTGAGCCAGGCGCCGTCCACCGGCAGGGCGTCCAGGCGCACCCGGTCCAGCGGCTCGACGAACGCCCCGGGGACGTCCTCGATGTCGATGAACTGCAGCAGCTCCGAGCTGATCGCGTACCCGGCGACCTCGCTGAAGGCGACGACGACGACCTCGGTGCCGGAGCGGGCGAGGTCCTCCAGCGGCTCGGCGAAGTTGCGGCCGTCGCCGGAGAAGACGACCAGCCGGCGCAGCTGGTGGCTGTGCGCCCGCACGCTGATGTGGTCCAGCATCGACTGGTCGATGTCGTCGTCGGGCTGCAGCTTCGGGCGGGCGAACACCGCGTAGCCGAAGCTGCGCAGCGCCTCCACCCAGCGCTGCAGCGACGTGGCGTGCTGCGGCGGGACGTTGGCGAAGACGCAGGCCTCCACCTCGGGCTGCTGCGCGGCCCCCGGGTCGCCCGCGCCGTCGACGAACCAGGCGGCGATCGCGTCGAACCGCGGCCGGGACGCCGCCGTGGGGCGGGCCCCGATCACGTTCGCCAGGGTCATGTCGATGTTCGGCGCGTCCCAGACCAGCAGGTCCAGCGGCTGACGGGCGCCGTCGCCCCAGCCGTCCACCGTCGCGTCCAGCATGTCCCGGGCCCCGTCCTGGTCGTCGGTCACAGGGGCAGTCTGCCCAACGGCGTCCAGCGGCGGCGGTGGCGCACCGGCCGGGGCGGGCCGCGGCGGCCCCGGCGGGGCGGTGGCGCGGCGCCGGCGGCGCATGCTCACGAGCGCGCCCCGGCCGGCTCGACCGCGGCCCGGTCGACCAGCTGCCGCACCGGGACGCCGGCCGGCAGGGTGCCCAGCACCCCGCCCCAGTCCCCGGCCAGCCGGGTCGCGCAGAAGGCGTCGGCGACGGCGGGCGGGGCGTGCCGCAGCAGCAGCGCGGCCTGCAGGCAGACGGCGAGCCGGCCCGCGATCCGCCGGGCGCGCAGCGGCAGCTGCTCCGGGTCGGCGAGCTCGGCGGCCAGCCCGGTCAGCGCGGCGTCGTACCGCGGGTCGGCGCCGCGGGCCAGCTCCAGCTCCGCGCGCACCGCGGCGAGCGCGGCCGACCCGGCGCCCAGGGCACGCAGCACGTCCAGGGCGATCACGTTGCCCGAGCCCTCCCAGATCGAGTTGAGCGGGGCCTGCCGGTAGAGCCGCGGCATCCCCGACTCCTCGACGTAGCCGTTGCCGCCGAGCACCTCCAGCGCCTCCGCGACCACGGTCGGCGTGCGCTTGCAGACCCAGAACTTGGCCACCGCACCGGCCAGCCGCAGCAGGTCACGCTCGCCGGCGTCCTGGGCGGCGGCCAGCCGGACCGTCAGCGCGGTCGCCGCCTCGCTCTCCAGCGCGAGGTCGGCCAGCACGTTCTGCATCAGCGGCTGGTCGGCCAGCCGGGCCCCGAAGGCCGCGCGGTGCCGGGCGTGGTGCACCGCCTGGGTGAGCGCGGCCCGCACCGTGGCCGCCGACCCCAGCACGCAGTCCAGCCGGGTGGTCGCCACCATCTCGATGATCGCCGGGACGCCCCGGCCGGGGTCGCCGACCAGCCAGCCGGAGGTGCCGTCGAACTCGACCTCGCTCGAGGCGTTCGACCGGTCACCGAGCT
The DNA here is from genome assembly GCF_054177765.1 of Modestobacter lacusdianchii. Taxonomy (NCBI): domain Bacteria; kingdom Bacillati; phylum Actinomycetota; class Actinomycetes; order Geodermatophilales; family Geodermatophilaceae; genus Modestobacter; species Modestobacter lacusdianchii. The sequence continues at coordinate 102,659 of NZ_JBJJTJ010000005.1, forward strand.
TGTCCTTGAGCCGCTGCAGCCGGAACACGTTGCGCTCCCCGCCGGGGAGCACCCGGGGCACCAGGAAGCAGCTCAGCCCCTCGGTGGTCTGCGCGAGCACCAGGAACAGGTCGCTCATCGGTGCCGAGGTGAACCACTTGTGCCCGGTCAGCGACCAGCTGCCGTCGCCCCCCGGGACGGCGCGGGTGGTGTTGGCCCGGACGTCGGACCCACCCTGCTTCTCGGTCATCCCCATGCCGGCGACCAGCCCGCGCTTGGTCCGCGGGTCGGTCAGCCCGAACTGGTAGCTGCGGCTGGTGAGCCCGGGCTCCAGCGCGGCGGCCAGGTCGGGGGCCGCGCGCAGCGCCGGGACGGCGGCGTACGTCATCGTCACCGGGCAGCCGTGACCGGCCTCCACCTGCGTCCAGCCGAGGTAGCCCACCGCCCGGCGGACGTGCGCGTGCCGCTCCCCGGCCGCCTGCTCGGCCCACGGCGCACCGGCCAGGCCGTGCCCGATCGCGGCCGCCATCAGCTCGTGCCAGGCCGGGTGGAACTCCACCTCGTCGACCCGGTGGCCGTAGCGGTCGTGGGTGCGCAGCCGGGGCGGGTGCTCGTTCGCCAGCCGGGCCCACTCCTGCGCCTGCTCGCTGCCGGCCAGCGCACCGAGCCCGGCCAGGGAGTCCAGGGTGGCCTGGTCGGCGTGCCGCCGGCAGGCCTCGGCCAGCGCGGCGTCCCCGGCGATCGGGTCGTGACCGGCCAGCGGTGGCACCTGGTTGGTCACCTCGTGCGTGACGCTCATCCCCGCACCGTACGAGACCGGGGCCACCGCCCGGCCCAGGTGGCGGGCGCTCAGGTGGTGAGGGTGACCAGCCGCTTGAGCGCGAGCAGCGCCAGCGGTGCGTAGCCGACCACCAGCGGGCCGAACCCGCTGACCCGCAGGCCCGCCGTCGTCCCGCCGTCCGGGCCCGGGCTCACCCAGTGCAGCAACCCGAGCCGGGTCGGGCCGACCACGACCTGCCAGGCCCAGCGGCGGTCCGCCGCGGAGACCTCGTCCACCACGAACGGCAGCGAGGTGCGCAGCGGGTCGTACACCCGGCCGGACATCCCGGGCACCAGCTCGGGGCCACTGGCCTCCACCCGGCTGATCTGCGGCGACCACTCCGGCCAGCGGGCCGGGCGGCGGTAGCGGTCCCAGACCTCGGCGGGGTCGACCGGGCCGGTGGCGTGCAGCGTCAACGAGGTCACCTGCGGTCAGTGCCCCGTGGTTCCACGTGGAACCCCCGTCCGGTCGCCGGGACCGGACGCCGATCATGGACGGCGTGCAGCCGCCCGCCCCTCGCGCTCCCTCACCACCGGTCCTCCGGGCCATGACCGCCGCCGACTGGGCGGGCGTCCGTGAGGTGTACGCCGCCGGCATCGCCACCGGGATGGCCACCTTCGAGACCGAGCCGCCGTCCTGGGAGGCGTTCGACGCCACCCGGCTGCCCGGCCACCGGCACGTGGCCACCGACGACTCCGGCGCGGTGCTCGGCTGGGTGGCCTGCAGCCGCGAGTCACCCCGGGACGCCTACGCCGGCGTGGTCGAGCACTCCGTCTACGTGGCCCCGGCGGCGCAGGGCCGCGGCGTGGGCCGGCTGCTGCTGCAGGGGCTGGTCGACTCGACCGAGGCCGACGGCATCTGGACGATCCGCTCGGCGGTCTTCCCGGCCAACACCGGCAGCCTGGCGCTGCACGAGCGGCTCGGCTTCCGGGTGCTGGGCCGACGGGAGCGGGTGGGCCGCCGCATCGTCGACGGCCGCGCCACCTGGCACGACGTCCTGCTGGTCGAGCGCCGCAGCCGGGTGGTCGGCTGGGAGGACTGAGCGACGCTCAGCCGGCCGCGGTCAGGAGCTGCCGCAGCTCGTGCAGCACCAGCGTCGTCGCCCGCTCCCGGACGGCACCCCGGTCCCCCCGCAGCCGGTGGGCGGCCGTGGTGGTGCCGGTCGCGGCGGCGACGGCCAGGTGCAGGGTGCCCACCGGCTTCTCCGCGGTGCCCCCGCCCGGACCGGCGATCCCGCTGACCCCGATGCCCAGGTCGGCCCCGAACCGGCGCCGGGCGCCCTCGGCGAGCGCCACCGCCCCCGCCGCGCTGACCGCACCGTGCTCGGCGAGCACCGCGACCGGCACGTCCAGCAGCTGCTCCTTGGCCTCGTTGGCGTAGGCGACCACCCCGCCCAGCACCCGCCGGGACGAGCCCGGCGCGCGGGTGAGCCGGGCGGTGACCAGCCCGCCGGTGTCCGCCTCCCCCACCGCGACCGTCCAGCCCCGCTGGTCCAGCAGCGTGGCCACCAGCTCGTCGACCGTGGGCCCCTCGCTGAACAGCGTCTCCGCGAAGTCGGCTCGCACCGCCGCCACCAGCCGGTCGTACGCCTCCGCCGCGTCCGGGTCGTACCGGGTGACGATCTCCAGCTCGCCCTCCCGCAGGCAGGTGGTCACCTCCAGGCCGGTCAGCTCGTCGTCCACCCGGCGCAGCGTGGCGGCGAGCTCGGACTCGGGCGTGCCCCACAGCCGCAGCGTCGACTGGCGCAGCTCGGTGGCCCCGGCCAGCGCGCGGCGCACCGGATCGGCCGCCAGCGCCGCCGGCCACATGCCCTGCAGCTCCACCGGTGGGCCGGGCAGCACCAGCACCGGCGGGCCGGACCGCCCCTCCGCCACCGGGACGACCAGCCCCGGCGCCGTGCCGACCGGTTCCAGCACGGTCGCACCGACCGGCACCAGGGCCTGCTTGGCGATCCCGGCCGCGGCCGCCTCCGGCGGTGTGTCCCACCCCCGCATCGCGGTGAGCCGCTCGACGACGGCGGCGATCCGCTGCTCCAGCTCCGGGTCGACCTCGGAGGGCCGCCCCTGGAACTCGCCCACCACCGCGGCGGTCAGGTCATCGGCGGTCGGGCCGAGACCGCCGGTCGTGATCAGCAGGTCGACGCCGCTGCCGGCGAGGAAGGCGAGCGCGGCCCGCAGGTCGTCGGCGCGGTCACCGACCACCACCACCGAGCCGACGTCGACGCCGGTCGTGCGCAGGGCCTCGGCCAGCCACGGGCCGTTCCGGTCGGCCACCCGCCCGGTGAGCACCTCGGTGCCGGTGACCACGATCCCCGCGCGCACTGCCACGGCCCCGACCCTAGGTGGCGGACGCCCCGACGGCGCGGGACGGCGACCCGGCCCGGGCACCGCCGCTACCGTGATCAGCGCCCTGACCGCCGTCCGTGGCCGGACCGACCGGGGCCACCGACGCCGCCGGCACCACCCCGCCGGCTCCCGCACCACCCCGCAGGCCACCTGCACCCGAAGGCCACCCCGCACCAGGAGGACCCGTGAGCCAGCCGCACCCGCCGATCCCCGAGCCGCAGCCGCACCGCGACCCGAGCACGGACGGCGACGGCGCCGCAGGGCCCGGCACCGGCAGCACCGCGGCGTCGCAGCCGGAGGACCCGCGCACCCAGTCGATCCTGCTGCCGCCCAGCCAGCGCCCCGAGGCGCAGCCGGCCCAGGACGAGGCCGGTCCCGGACCGGGCCAGGAGCCGCACGGCGACGCGCAGGCGGGCGACTGGCAGCCCGGGGAGTGGCAGCAGAGCGCCACGGCGCCCGTCCCGGGCCTGGCCGGGACGCCGGCCGGCACCGACCCGGTCGGCACCGGGCACCCGGCCACCGGGCCGATCGCCGCGCAGAGCGCCCCCGTCCACGGCACCCCGACGCAGGACGCCCCGACCCACGGCGCATCGGCCGCCGGTGCAGCGAGCGCGACCGGGCACCCCGCGGCGCCCGGGCAGCCCGCGCCCGACGCGGCGGCGACCGGGCCGTACGAGCCCTACCAGCCCTCCTACGACACCAGCCGGACGACCGGGCCGGTCGACCTCGGCCCCGGTGTGGCCGGCGACCCCGCCGTCGCCGAGCCGCCGCCGGCGGTGCCCGGGCCGACGACCGCGACCGGGATGACCCCCGCCGCCCCGGCCGGCGGCGGGCGCCGGTCGGCGCTGTCGGCCGTGCGGGACCGCACCCTCCTGGTCGGCGTCGGGCTGGTCGGGCTGGCGCTCGTGCTGCTGCAGCTCGGCCTGGTGCTGGACTTCGGCAACCAGTCGCTGTGGGAGGTCGTGCCCACCTGGTCGACGTTCGCCACCGTCGGGGTCGTGCTGCTGCTGGTGCCCTTCCTCGCCCCGCTCGCCGGCCACGCGCTCTCAGCCCGGGCGGCGTGGCGGGTGGCCGCCGGTGGCCTGACCGCCCTCGCCGCCACGTGGGTGCTGGTCGCCCTGCCCCTGGTCGCCAGCGACCGCGGCTTCTGGCTGACCGCCGCCCTCGCCGCCGGGGCGGCCGCGCTGTGGCTGTCCCCGGGCCGCGGCGAGTGAGCCGCGGTGGGGGCTGGCTGCTCGCCGCGGCGGTGTGTGCGGCGGGCGCCCTGGGGCTGTCCTGGTCCGGTCAGCTGGCGGGGGCCGCGCACCCGGCCCGGGTGCTCGTCGTCGCCGCGGTGCTGCTCACCGTGGCCGGGTGGCGGCAGGGCCGTGACCAGCTGCTCACCGCCGCGGTGGTGTCCGCCGCGGTCGGGCTGCTCCTCGGCGGCCTGGACGCCTCCCCCGGCCGGCTCGCCCTGGCCGCCGCGGCCGCCTGCCTGGTGCTCGCGGGCCGGGCCGCCGGGCGCCGGGTGCTGCCCCGCCGGACGGCGGCCTGACGCCTGCCGCTCAGCGGCGCCCGCCCCGGGCACTGTGCGCCGGCGGCAACCGCTCCGGCCCGGCCCCGGGCGGACGTGGCCGGTCCGTGGGGTGGGCCCGGACGGCCAGCAGCGCCACGTCGTCCTCGACCGACCCGGCCAGCTCGGCCAGCAGCCGGTCGCACAGCTCGTCCAGCGGACGGCCACCCCAGGCGCCGACCACCTCCACCAGCCAGGCGGTGCCCTCGTCCAGCGTCGAGCCCCGGCGCTCGACCAGCCCGTCGGTGTAGAGCAACAGCGTGGTGCCCGGCTCCAGCAGCAGCGTGTGGTCGGTGCGCTCCACCCCCGGGTCCAGGCCCAGCAGCAGGTCCGGGTCCCGCTCCAGCACGACGACGCCGCCGTCGGGGCCGATCAGCAGCGGGGGCGGGTGGCCGGCGTTGCTCCAGCGCAGCAGCCGCCGCCCGGCCGCGGCCTCCGCCGGCCCCTGCTCGACCGTGGCCAGGACGGCGGTGGCCAGCGTGTCGACCGCGAGGTCCTGCATGGCCCGGTCCAGCGCGCTGAGCACGGCCGCCGGCGAGCCGAGCATGCTGTGCGCCACCCCCCGGAGCACGTTGCGCACCTGCGCCATCGCCGCGGCGGCGTGCCGGTCGTGCCCGGTGACGTCACCGATCACCAGCGTGGTGCGGCCGTCGCCGAGCAGGAGGGCGTCGTACCAGTCCCCGCCCACCTGGGCGAGCGACGCGGCCGGCACGTAGCGGACGGCCACCTCCAGGTGGTCGGGCTGGGCCGGCTCGGTGAGCAGGCTGCGCTGCAGCGCCTCGGCCATGCCCTGCACCACCGCGTGCTGGGCCCGCTCGGCGTCCCGGGCGCGGATGCGCTCCAGGGCCTGGGCGCACTGGGCGGCCAGGGCGAGCAGCAGCTGGACCTCCCCCTCGTCCAGCGTGCGGGGCCTGTCCCAGGCCACGCTCAGCGACCCGATCCGGCGTCCGCCGCTCTCCAGCGGCACGGCCGCCCAGGCCTGGGCCACCGTGTCGGTCATCAGCGCGGCCAGCTCCGGGGAGAAGGCGACGCTGGCCGCCGGGTCGGGCAGCAGCACCCGCTCCCCGGTGCGGGCGGCCACGCAGCCGGGGTACCCGGCGTCCAGGCGCAGCAGCGTGTCGACGCCGGCGTCCGCGGCGCCCAGGTCCTGGGTCAGCACGATGCGCAGCCCGTTGTCGCCCTCGCAGACGGCCACCGCGCCGCCGTAGGCCCCCAGGGCCACCAGCCCGCGGTCGGTGACCACCCGGGCCAGCTCGTCGAGGGTGTCGGCCTGCCCGAGGGCCAGCGCCACGTCGGAGAGCGCGGCCAGCCGGTTGGCGGTGTCGGCCTCGGCCTCACGGGCCGCGCGCAGCTCCGCGCCGCGGGCGAACAGGTCGCTCTCCACCTGCAGCACCCGGCGCTGCCACTTCTTCCCCTGGGCGCTGGGGTGCGCCTCGACCGCCTGGTCCCGCACGTAGTCGGTGATGTCCTCGGCCCGCTGCAGGAGGTGGCAGCAGCGCCCGTCCTCGTCCAGGACCGGGACGCTGATCAGGCTCCAGAACCGCTTCCGGAAGCCACCCGCACCGTCGGGGACGTCGTACTCCTGCACCGGCATCGTCTGGGGACGCCCGGTGTCCCGGGCCCGCTCGAGCGAGGTGCGGATCCTCCCCGCCCCGCCGTCGGCGTCCACGTCGTTCGGGTTGCCCGGGAAGGCGTCGAAGAACGAGCGGCCGACCAGATCGGCCAGCGTCCGCCCGGTGACGGACAGGTAGGCCGGGTTCGCGTCGGCGATGACGAGCTCAGGGGTGAGCACCACGTAGGGGGTGGGCATCGCGGCGAAGACCGCCGCGTGATCGGGCTGCGGGTGCCCGGTGGTATCGGCGAGGACGGGCGGCGTCCCGCTGGGCGAGCTCTCCCCCACTGCGTCCACGACACCTCGCGCCGTCCACGGTCCCGCTGCGACGGTGCAGCCGGACTGATCGGCCGGACCCTACCGGTGCGGGACCGCCGCTGGTCGGTTCCGGTCAGCCGTCGCGTCCGCCGTTGCCATTGCCGTTTCCATTGCCGTTGCCGGCACCGTTGCCCGCGCCGTTCCCGGCACCGTTGCCCGCGCCGTTCCCGTTGCCCGTGCCGGTACCACCACCCGTGCCGGTGCCACCACCCGTGCCCGTGCCCGTGCCACCACCCGTGCCGGTGCCGCCGCCGGTTCCGTCGTCGCTCCCGCCGTCGTCACCGCCCTGGTCCTCGTCCTCGTCACCGTCGTCGGCCGGGGGCGTCGTCCCCTGCTCGTCGGTGTCGCCACTCGGGGTGCTGGGGGTGGTCGGCTGCCCGCTGGGGGAGGTGGTCGGCCCGGTGGCCGGCGTGGTGCTGGGGGCGGCGCTCGAGGTCGTCGCCGGCGCGGAGGTGTCCGGCGGCGCCTCGACGACCGCCACCGCCGGGACGTCGGCCTCCTCCGGGCTGGGTGCCGACGACTCGCTGGGGGCCACGGCGTAGCTGAGCAGCACCGTGTCCCCGGCCTGCAGCTGCACTGCCAGGGGGGCCACGTCGACCACCGAGTCGGGCGCGGCCGCGTCGGTGGTCACCGGCTGCACCTCGACGAGCAGCCCCATCGCCTCCAGCTGGGCGCGGACCGCACCGACCGGACGCCCCAGGTAGTCCTCGGCGTCGAGCACCAGCGAGTCCGGTGCGGCGGTGGCCGTGGCCGGCGCGTCCGCGGCGGCGGCGGTCGTCGTCGTCCCGGTCGGCGCCAGCGTCTGGAAGAGCGCGGCGGCGATGCCGGCGCCCGCCAGCAGCGCCACCAGGGGCACGAGCACGCGACCGAACGGCCGGCTCCGGCCGGCGACGGGCGCGCCCGGGTCGGTCGCCGGCCCGCCCTCGGTGTAGGCGGCCGGGGCGGGGAGCAGCCAGAAGCTCTGCGTGTCGGTGCGCTGGACCGGCGGCAGCTGACGGCCGGCGAGCACCTCGTCGATCGCCTCGACGACCGCGGCGCCGTCCGGGTACCGCTGCGCCGGGTCCTTGACCAGGGCCCGCTCGATCAGCGTGCGCACCGGCGCGGGCAGGCTCTCGGGGAGCGGCTCGGGCTGGTCACGCAGGTGCCGCAGCGCGATGGCCACCGAGTTGTCGCCGTCGAAGGCGCGGTGCCCGGCCAGGCACTCGTAACCGACCATGCCCAGGGCGTAGACGTCGCTGGCCGGGGTCGCGTGTGCGCCGGCCGCCTGCTCCGGGGAGAGGTAGGAGGCGGTGCCGACCACCTGCCCGGTCTGGGTCAGCGGGACGCTGCCTGCCGACCAGGCGATGCCGAAGTCGGTGATCTTCACGGTGCCGTCCTGCCGGACCAGCACGTTGCCGGGCTTGACGTCCCGGTGCACCACGCCCGCGTCGTGCGCCGCGGCCAGCGCCGAGGCGGTCTGCCGCAGGACGTCGAGCGTCTCGTCGGCACCGAGGGCGCCACGCCGGGCCAGGACGGCGGAGAGCGACTCGCCCTCGACCAGCTCCATGACCAGGTAGGCCAGGTGCTCGCCGGAGCCGTCGATCGCCGGCTCCTCGCCGTAGTCGTAGACGGCGGCGATGTTCGGGTGGCTCAGTGCGGCCGCGTGCTGGGCCTCGGCACGGAAGCGGGCCAGGAACAGCTCGTCGCCGGTGTACTCGCTGCGCAGCACCTTGACCGCGACGGGGCGGCCGAGCAGGTGGTCCTCCGCGCGCCAGACCTGCCCCATCCCGCCGGCAGCGAGCAGGGTCAGCAGCTCGTAGCGGTTCCCGAGGCTCTTCCTCGTGGGCTCCACCACCGTGTTGCCGCCCCCTCGTCCTGCGTGCTCGTCAGATCGGTGCCCAGGCAGCCGGAAGCGTGCCGGGCACCGGGGAGGGGATGCCCCCTCCGGGCGCTCGTACACATGCGTCGGGCGGCCGTCGACCTCCGCCGTCAACGTCAGAGTGTGACGGACTGTTCCCGGGCCAGCTGCGCCCCGGCCGCGGCCAGCCAGCGTGCCGGTTCGGACATGGCACCGGCCACCGAACCGGCCAGCTCGGTGAGGGAGAGGGCCCGGGCGACCGGCAGGTCGTCGGCGGCGTCCACCCGGCCGGCGACGACGGCGACCGGCACGCCGGCGGCCCCCGCCCGGTCCACCAGGTCACCGACGACCTTGCCGCGCAGCGACTGCGCGTCGAACTGGCCCTCCCCGGTCACCACGAGGGCCGCGTCCCGCAGCGCGTCGTCCAGCCCGGCCGCGGCGGCCACCGCCCGGGCGCCGCTGACGAACTCCGCTCCCCAGCAGGCGGCGAAGCCGTACGCCGTTCCCCCGGCCGCGCCGGCACCGGGCGCCTCCCGGTCCCCGCCGAGCAGGTCCGCCAGCCGGGCCAGGGCGCCGTCCAGCACGGTCACCTGGTCGGGCGTGGCGCCCTTCTGCGGGCCGAACTGACCGGCCGCGCCCAGCGGCCCCAGCAGCGGTGCGGTCACGTCGACCAGGCACTGCACCCCGCCGTCGGGCGGTGGGGTCAGCCCGCCGAGGTCGACCCGGGCGAGCCGGGCCAGCGCGCCACCGCCCGGGGGCAGCTCCGCTCCGTCGGCGTCCACGAACCGGGCCCCCAGCGCGGCGAGGGCACCGGTGCCGCCGTCGGTGGTCGCCGAGCCGCCGAGGGTCAGCATCACCCGGTGCACGGCCGGGTCGGCGACGACCGCGGCGAGCAGCTGGCCGAGCCCACGGGTGGTGGCGCCCAGCGGGTCGGGACGCCGGAGCAGCGGCAGTCCCGCGGCCCGGGCCATCTCCACCACCGCGGTGCCGTCGGGGAGCAGCAGCCAGGCGGCGTCGACCGGGCGACCGTCGGGACCGGTCACCTCCGCGCTGCGCCAGCACTCCGCCGGCAGGTCGTGACCGAGGGCCTCCAGCGTCCCCTCACCGCCGTCGGCGAGGGGCACGGTGACCAGCTCGTCGTCGGGGCGTTCCCGCCGCCAGCCCGCGGCGAGCGCGTCGGCGGCCGCCGTGGCGTCCAGCGTGCCCTTGAACGAGTCGGGGGCGATGACCACCCGCAACGGCCGTCGTCGGTCGGAGCGCATGGGCCGACCCTAGGACCTCCGCGATCGACCGCGCTCAGGCGAGGAGCGCTCGGCCCCACCAGTCGTCGGGGCCGGTGACCCCGGGCGGGCAGGCGAAGACCGCCGAGGACGTGTGCCGGACGAACTCGTTCATCGCGTCGCCGCTGAGCACCCGCTGCACCTGGGTGAAGCCGGTGGCCGGGTCTCGCTGGTAGGCGATGAAGAACAGCCCCGCGTCCAGCGTCCCCTGCGCGTCGGAGCCGTCGACGAAGCTGTAGCCGCGCCGCAGGATCGCCGTCCCGGTGGTGCTGGGGTGCGACAGGAACACGTGCGAGGTCGGCGGCAGCTCGCTGAGGACGACCGGGTCGAACTCCCCCCGTTGCCCCAGCGGCGCACCCGCGCCCTTGCTGCGGCCGATCGTGGCCTCCTGCTGGGCCAGCGTCGAGGCGTCCCAGGACTCCACGAGCATCCTGATCCGCCGGGTGACCAGGTAGGAACCGCCGGCCAGCCAGTCGGCCCCCGGGTCACCGTCGGCCACCCAGACGAACCGGTCGATCGCGGTGGCGTTCTCCGCCTTCAGGTTGTCGGTGCCGTCCTTGAAGCCGAACAGGTTGCGCGGGGTGGCCTGCGCGCTGGAGGTGGACGACGTGCGTCCGAAGCCCAGCTGCGACCAGCGCGCCCGGACCACCCCGGCGCCCAGCCGGGTGAGGTTGCGGATCGCGTGCACGGCGACCTGCGGGTCGTCGGCGCATGCCTGCACGCACAGGTCGCCGCCGCTGATCGCCGGGTCGAGCGCGTCGCCGGGGAAGGCGGGCAGCTCGGCCAGCGGCCCCGGCCGGCGGGCGGCCAGCCCGAACCGGTCGACGCCCTCGGCGCTGGTGAACAGGGTGGGCCCGAACCCGACGGTCAGCGTCAGCCGGGCGGCCGGCAGCCCCAGCGCCTCGCCGGTGTCGTCGGGCACCGCGTCCGGGCCGCCCCGCACGGCGCCGACCTCACCGGCGTCCTGACCGGCGGTCATCCGGCGCGCGGCCGCCGTCCAGGTCCGCAGCAGCTGGGCCAGCGCGGCCCGGTCGTCGGTGACGACGTCGAAGGCGAGGAAGTGCAGCCGGTCCTGCGCGGGGGTGGTGATGCCGGCCTGGTGCGCGCCCTCGAACGGGACGGCGTCAGCGGCTCCCGGGTCGGCGGGCGCCGCGGGCACCTCGGCGGTCGCGCGCCCGATGACGCCCCCGGTCGCGCCGGCGGCGATCACCCCGGCGGTGCCCGCGCCGGCGAGCCCGAAGAACCGGCGCCGGGAGAGCCCTGTCGGCGGCTGGTCGCGGCTGGTCGGGTCCGTCACCGTGCCGCGCCGGCTCGCGCCGCCGTCGTGCCGTACCTCGGACCGTGCACGTGCTCCCCCGGGATCTGGTCCTACCGCGTCCACCGCCCCCAGCACGGTACTGCGCGGACCAGGCCGGGAGCCGGCTCCGTGGTCGAGGCCACCCGACGTGCACCGACAGCGTGATCGGGCGCACATCGGTGACCAAGAGCAATCGTCCCGTGACGCAAAGACGCCGACACTGGGCCTTCGCCACCCCGGTGACCGGTCCGCGCCCTCCGGGCCCGGTCCGGGTGCGAGTGTCCGACGCAGTTGTGGCCGGGACCGGCCGGAGGGACGGAGGACGGATGACCGAGGCGGACGCCGCCGGAGCGCGGCCTCCCGGCCGGGCGACCAGCACACCGCGACGCCTCCCGCCGCCCCCGCCCCGGCCGCCGACGAGCAGTGACCTGGCGCCGCCGGCCCCCTACGTCGTGCCCCCGGCACCCGGGACCGTCCGGGCAGCCGCGTGGACGTGGTGCGCCGCCACGCTCGCCGCGCTGGTCGCCCTCGCCGCAGCCGCGCTGGACCTGGCCGACCTGCGCCAGCGCCTGGTCGACTCCGCCGCGACCGCCGACCCGGCCGCCGAGGAGGAGCTGCTCCGCGAGGGAGCGGACACCACGGTGCTGGCCGTGCTGGGCCCGCTGGCCGTCCTGACCCTGCTCGGCGTCCTGTGCCTGGTGCTCTACCTGCGGCGCCGGTCGGGCTGGGCGCGCGGTCTCCTGGTGCTGGGCGTGCTCACCATCGTGCTGGACGTGCTCGCCCAGGACCTGCTCACCGGCGGCCCCGAGGTCGACCGGATCGCCGCGATCGCCCAGGGCGGCCTGGTCGCGCTGGCCCTGGTGCTCCTGCTCCTGCCGGCCTCACGCACCTGGTCGCGCGAGCCCCGCGGCTGACCCCTCGGCGACCCGTTCCCCGCTGCCCGCCGGCTGCTCGTCCTCCTCGCTCGGCAGCCCCAGCAGCAGCGTCTCCGCCTCCTGCACCAGCAGCTCCGCCGCGTCGACCGTCGCCCTCCGGGCCAGCGGGTCGGCCGCGTGCGCCTGCCAGCGGGCCAGCGACGCCGTGGCGGCGGCGCGCAGCTCGCCCGGCGTGGCCTCCGGGCCCAGCCCCAGCCGGGCGGCGACCCCGGAGCCGTGCGCCCCGAGCAGCCGCTCGGCGTCCTCCCGCACGTCCGGTGGGAACGGCCCGTCCGACGAGCGGGTGCGGGCCAGCAGGTCCAGCTCCATCAGGTCCAGGGACGCCGTCCGGGCCCGCTCCAGGCCGGCCCACAACTCGCCGTCGCCGCTGACCGGCCGCTCGCGCAGCAGCCGTTCCAGCAGGCGCAGGGCGGTGGCCGCCTTGAGCTGGTCGCCACGCTCGGTGAACTGCACGGCCAGCAGGCGCTGCAGCTCACCCAGCCCGCTGCGGGCCACCAGCTGGTCGGCGAGCGTCGGGGCGTCGCCCACCCCGGTGCGCAGCAGCGCCACCGCCATCCGGATGCCGAACAGGCCGAACCGCTCGACCAGCCCGACCCGCACCTCGGGGGAGAGGTCGACCGGCACCTCGGGCCGGCGGAACCGGTCGGCGGTGAGCAGCATCGTCTCCACGTCGGAGCGGTCGGCCCGGGCGAGTGCCCGGAAGGCGACGAAGTCCCCGTGCCGCAGGGTGCGGCCCCCCAGCGCCATCAGCCCCGCCACCGGCAGCACGTTCGCGCTCAGCGCGCGCACCGCCGGCTGCTCCGCGGTGCGCCGGGCCAGCTGCCCGGCCGCGATCAGCGCGTCGAGCTGGCCGCCGCCGGCGTCGTCGGCCCGGGACAGCACCGACAGCGTCGTCGTCGCCAGGCCACCGCAGGCCTGCTGGACGGCGGCCAGGAAGCTCAGGTCCGCCGGCTGGAACTGCCGGGTCAGGAAGACCACCGCGTCGGCGCCGGAGACCTGGTCACCGGCGTCGATGAACGCCTCGGTGCGGGCGCTGTTCTCCACCGACAGCGAGGAGATGCCCGGGGTGTCGATCAGCGTCGCCGTCCCCAGCCCGGCGGCCGGCCAGTCGACCACCAGCCGCTCCACCTGGTCGACCGCCGCGTCGGCCAGCTCCAGCCGCAGCTCGCCGCGCACCCGGCGGACCGGCAGCGCGCGGTGGGTGCCGTCGACGCCGTGCAGCAGCACCCGCGGCACCGGGCCGCGCCGATACCAGGTGACCACCCGGGTGCACTCACCGGCGTCGGTGGGCGCGATCCGCTCCCCCACCAGGGCGTTGAGCAGCGTCGACTTCCCGGCCTTCACCCGGCCCGCCAGCGCCACCCGCAGCGGCTCGTCCATCCGTTCCCGGGAGGCGCGCAGCCGGGCCACCGCGGCCGGCTCGTCGCGGTAGACCTCCACCGCGTCGTCCAGCAGGCGCCGGACGTCGTCGGGGAGCGCCCGGCCGGGAGCCGGGCCGACCCCGGCACTCACGCCGCCACCTCCGCCCCGGCCAGCCGGGTCACCTCCGCCGACAACCGCTGGACCTCCTCCAGCCGGCCCCGCAGCTCGCGGATCCGGGCGGCCCGGTCGGCGGTGGCCGTCTTCGCCGCCCGCTGCGCCGTGCGGTGGGCCTCGGCCAGCGTCCGGGACATCTCCTCCACCGTGTCGGTGATCAGGTCGCGCAGGGTGCGCTGCACGACCCGGAGCCGGTCCTTGAGCTGCTTGCCGACGTGGAACACCACCTCGTCCAGGTGCCGGCGCACCGCGGCCTTCGCCTCGGTCTGGCGGCGCTGCCGGCGCACCACCTTGTCGTCGCGGTAGGCCTTGCTGCCGATGACCAGCCCCACGCCCAGCGAGATCGGGTTGATCAGCGACATCCCGACCAGGCTGGTGACCAGCCCGGTCATCAGCACCCCGCTGTAGGAGCCGCGCATCCCGATCAGCACCCGCTGGGACACCTTCAGCTGACCGCGGTCGATGTCGGTGAGGTCGACCAGGGCACCCAGCGCGTCACCGCCGTCGCCCACCTGGAGCTCCGGGAGGGCACCCCCGCCGTCCCGGGTGAACTGCTCCACCACCTGCGCGGCCAGCCACTCCGACCGCTGGGTCGCCCAGACGAAGCTCTCGGCCACCGCGCCGGAGACCCGCCGGTCGAGCCAGTCGGCGAAGTCGTCCCAGAGCGGGCCGGGGTCGTGCGCGTCGATCGCCGCGTCGGCCTCCCGGGTGACCACCCGGGTGCGGTCGCGCAGGTCGTAGTCGATGTCGGCCATCAGGTCGGTCACCCCGTCGCCGAGCACCTGCTGCCAGCGCGACGAGCGCCGCCGCAGGTCCTCCACCGCCTCCCGGGCCTGCTCCAGCTCCTCGACCAGCTGCTCACCCCGGGCCGGGTCATGCAGCCCGGCGAGCTCGCTGCGCAGCGCCAGGGTCAGCTGGTCGGCCACCGACCGCAGGTCGTGCACCAGCGACCGGCGGGCCAGGGTCTCGGCCCGGTCGACCACCTCCCGCCGCAGGTGGGTGGCCAGCGCCCCGAACCCGGACTCCTCGTGCAGCTCCCGGTCCTTGCGCTGGACCGCCAGCACCTCGAGCACCGAGGAGACGGTGAACACCGGGGCGCTCACCTCCGCGGTGACCAGGTGGTCCCGGTCCAGGTCGGCGATCCGCCGCCAGTCGGGGCAGGCGTCGGTCTTGGTCAGCACGCAGGCGACCGTGGGGCACAGCGCCGCGGCCTGCCGCAGGAACGTCATCTCCGGGGCGGTGAACTCCTGGGATGCGTCGCTGACCAGCAGGACGGCGTCGGCGCTGGGCAGCAGCTCGAGGGTGGCGAGCTCCGCTCCGGTGCCCACCCCGCCGACCCCGGCCGTGTCGACCAGCTCCAGACCGCCGGTGAGCAGCCGCCGGGGCAGCTCGACCTCGGCCCGCAGGAAGGACCGGCCGCCCTCCACCGAGGGGGCCGCCGCGGCCTCTGCGGCCCGGGCCGACAGCTCGGTCACCGAGACCGGTACCCGTTCCAGCGGCGCGTCGGCGACGTCGTCCCCGGCCGAGCGGTCGGCGTAGACCAGCGCGGCAGCCGCCGTCGTCCCCTCCCGGACCACCGTCGGGACGCGGGTCGGGGTGCCCGGCCCCACGGCGCAGACCGGGGCGCCGACGAGCGCGTTCACCAGCGTGCTCTTGCCCTGGCCCGGCTCGCCCACCACCAGGACCCGCACCGTCGGGCTCTGGGTGCGCCGCTTGGCCGCCTCCAGCCGGCGCTGCAGGTCCGGCCGTTCGCAGGCCCCCGCGGCAGCCAGCAGCCCGTCCAGCAGCTTGATCGGTGAAGTCGCCTGCTTGGTCGGTGTCGTCACGCCCACCCCTCGGTCCCCGGCCCGTCGCCGCACGTGCACCGTGCCACCTCGGACGCCGGAGCGCCCGGCCTCCCCGCTCCCAGAGCTCGGGAACGGCGGGGCCGGGCGGCATCGGCATCGGTCCCGGCGGCGGGGACACCGCCGCCGGGACCGGGTCCGGGATCAGTGGACGGGCTCGACGTCCAGGGCGTTCGAGTCGTCCACGGCCACGACGTTGTCGGTCACGTCGACCGAGTTGTCGGTGTACTCCTCGGAGTTGTCGTTGAAGGAGTCCTCGACCTCGACCACGACCGGCTCGTAGTTGAACGAGTCCTCGACCTCGACGGTCTCCTCGTTGAAGGAGTCGTCCACGTCGACGTCGGTGTTCGTGGAGTTGTCCGAGTTGTCGTTGAACGAGTCCTCGACGGCCACGTCGGTGTTCGTCGAGTTGTCGGAGTTGTCGGAGTTGTCGTTGAACGAGTCCTCGACGTCCACGTCGACCTCGGTGTTCGTGGAGTTGTCCGAGTTGTCGTTGAAGGAGTCCTCGACGTCGACCGAGTTGTCGGAGTTGTCCTGGAACGAGTCCTCGATGTCGACGTTCGTGGAGTTGTCCGAGTTGTCGGAGTTGTCCGAGTTGTCGTTGAACGAGTCCTCGACGTCGACCGAGTTGTCGGAGTTGTCGGTCTCGTTCCCGACCACGTTGGAGTCGCCGACGATGTTGCCGCTGCCGACGATCACGTCGTCCACGTCGACGTCGGTGTGGACGTTGTCGCCGTTGTGGACGTCGCCACCGGCCAGGGTGTTGCCGTTGAGCGAGTCCTCGATGTCGACGGCCACGTTCGTGGAGTTGTCGGAGTTGTCCGAGTTGTCGGAGTTGTCGACCGTGTTGCCCTCGCCGACGGCGTTGCCGTGGCCCTCCACGGTGTTGCCGGAGTTGCGGACGTCGACGTCGACGTTGTTGGAGTCCTCGTTGTTGTACGAGTCGTCGACGTTGAAGGAGCCGTCGATGTCGACGCTGTTGTCGGTGTGCTCGCTGTTGTCGACGAGGGCCTTCTCCACGTCGTCGCCGGCGGCCACGCTGCCACCGGTGGCCACCACGATGTCCTCGCCGAACACCTGGTAGACGTCCTCGCCGGCCCAGACGCTGTGCGAGGCGTCGATGGTGGTGGTCGAGGTGTAGGTGTAGTTGGTCTGGATGTACTTGAGGTGCTCGATCGCCGGGGCGCCCTCGGCCGGGGGCTTGGCGTGGTCGTCCTCGCAGTGGTCGGGCTTGTCGTGGTCGGGCTTCTCGGCCGGCGCGGTGTGCGTCGGGGCGGCAGCGGCGTGGCCGGCCGGTGCGGCGTGGGCGATCCCGGCGGCACCGACGCCCACGGGGGCGAAGTCGGCCAGCATCGGCATCACGGCGTGCACGTCGGCGGCGCAGACGTCGTCCAGCCCGGCCGAGGCGAGGGCCTGCTCGGGGTCGGCCTGGAACTCCTCGGCCGCAGCCGGGTCGCGCAGCAGGTCGAGGATGAAGTCGAGCAGCGAGCTCGCGAGAGTGGTCATGGCGTCCTCCAGGGGTCTGCTCCGGACGTCGGCGTCCGGCTGCTGGGAGCAGTCAAGGGCCACGGGGCCGGGTTGCCCATCGGGTGTTGGCCCCCCATCGGCCGACCCCCGGATGGGGGATGGCCGATGACACACCGTTAGGGGCACCGGGGTGTCGCCGATGTTCACCGTCTTCTCACGCAACAGTGGCCACACCGGTTCCACATACCCGTCGCGGAGGGTTACGTTCGAGCGGACTCGGGCAGTGTGGCCCCGGTCACGACGGGTGGGGGGCTCATGGGGCAGGGCGACTACACGCTGGGCATCGACATCGGGGACGAGACGGTCGTGGCGGCCGTCTGCCCCCCGGACGGCGCGGCCCGGGCACTGTGGCCGGCCGGGCACGTCGTGCCCCCCGACGCCGACGCCGACGCCGCCCCGGCCGCGGTCACCGCTCCCCCGGTGCCGGCCGGGCACCCGCTGCGGCGGGTGGGCGGCCCCGTGCCGATGGTCGTCGACGGCCGGCCGGTCGACCCGGCCGACGTGGTGGCCGCACTCGCCGCCCAGGTGGTCGAGCAGGCCACCCCGGCCGACGGCTCGACCGCGGCGCGCACGGTGCTCACCGTGCCCCCCAGCTGGGCCGGGCACCGCCGCGACCTGCTCGACGCAGCGGTCCGGGCCGCCGGCCTACAGCACCTCTGCCTGGAGTCGAGCGCGGTCGCCATCGCCCGGCACCACCGGGACGCCGTCCCGGAGGGCGCCCCGGTCGTCGTCGTCGACCTCGGGGCGAGCACCGTCGACACCGCGGTCGTGCGGACGACGGCCGACGGCGACGTCGAGACCCTCGCGGTGCCCCCGCTCCCCCTGGCCTGGGGCGGCCGCGACCTGGACGACGCGGTCGTCGAGCTGGTCGACGACTGCCTGGCCACCGAGCAGGGCGTCGCCGCCACCCCGGCGGAGCTCCGGGCGGCCTGCGTGGTCGCCAAGGAGGCCCTGTCGACCGACAACGTCGCCTGCGTCGAGGTCGCCGGCGCCGACGGCCCGATCTCGCTGCGACTGGTCCGCGAGGACCTCGAGGAGCTGGTCGCCGAGCCGCTGCAGGCGCTGGTCGCCGCGGTCCGCGGCGCGGTCTCCGACGCCGGGCTGGAGGTGGCCGACGTCGCGGCCGTCGTGCTGGCCGGCGGCACCGCAGCGGTCCCGCTGGTGGCCGAGACGCTCTCCGCCGCACTCGACCGGCCGGTCGTGGTCGCTGCCGAGCCCACGGTGACCGCCGCCCTGGGTGCCGCGGAGCTGGCCCGGGACCAGGTGCTCGCCGCACCGGTCGCGGTCCCCACCCCGGAGGACGCCGCCCCGGAGCAGGCCGCGACCGCCGAGCTGCCCGCGGACGACGGCGAGCCGGCCGCCGTGGCGGCGGTGCCCGTCGCGCGCCCGGGCCGGCGACGCACCACCCGCTCGGCGGTGACGGCCGGCCCGCGAGCCGCGGCCCGCCCCGGCACGCCTCCCACGGGCGGCCGGCCGCCCGCACGGTCGGGCGACCGTCCGCCGGTCCCCGCCCCCGATCCCCAGGGCCGGCGGCACGCCGCCCGGGTCGGCGTGGTGCTGTCCGCGTTCGTCGCGATCGTGGTGGGCGTGGCAGCGGCCGTCTCCGCCGGCTGGACCGGCACCGGTGAGGACGCCGTCGCCGCACCCGTGTCCACCGGGTCGGGCGATGCCGTCGCCGACGTCGAGGAGGACGGCGGGGGCAACCCGCGCAGCGGCCTCTCGCCCGCCGCCGCCGGCCGGGCGGAGACCCAGGGCGCAGCCGCCCGCGACGACGAGGACGACGAGCCGGCCGGCAGCACGGCGCGGTCCCGCTCCACCGCCCGCGACGGGACGGCCACCAGCTCCTCGCGCAGCACGGCGAGCAGCAGCGCGGCGGCCACCTCCGCCGGCCGCGACGAGGGCCCAGCGGCTCGCCCGTCCACCACCCCCGGCGGGAGCACGACCGGCACCGGTACGACCACCCCCGGCACCCAGTCGCAGGCCGGCGACCCGACCGGGCAGGCGAGCCGGCCCCCCACGGGCACGCCGACGACCCCGCCGGGCACCAGTACGCCGACCCCGACCCCGGCACCGGACCCGACCCCGGACCCCACGCCGGACCCCACGCCGACCCCGGTCGGGACGCCCACCCCCACCCCCAGCCCCACCGAGACGGAGACCCCGGGGCCGGCCAGCGAGGAGCCACCGGCCAGCCAGGAGCCGCCGGCCACCGGGGAACCGACCGCGACGGGGGCACCGGAGGCCACCGGCAGCGAGGTGCCTGAGCAGGCATGACGATCGCGCTGAGCTCCCCGGAACAGACCGCGACGCACTGGGCCCGCTCGCTGCGGGTCGTCGCCGGCCGGCTGGTCAACGGCGAGGACGGCGCCGTCCCGTCGGTCGCGGTGCAGGGGCCCGGCGGCACCGGCAAGAGCCTGCTGCTGGCCGAGCTGGCCGCCGCCTACCGGGCGGCGGGGGTGCCGGTGGTCGACGCCGAGGCGGCCCCCACGGCCGCGGCCCTGGACGGTGCCGACCGGGGCAACGTGACCAGCGAGGTGGCCGTGGTCGTCGACGACGGCCAGCGGTTGACGGCGCAGACCTGCCGGCGGCTGGAGGAGCTGGTGGTGTCCCGCCGGGCCCGGGTGAGCCTGGCCTACCGCCCGTGGCCGCACCTGCCCGAGCTGACCTCCCTGATCGAGGCGATGGGCGACGACCGGCACCTGGTGGTGCTCGGCCACCTGGAGCACGACGAGGTGGAGCGGTGGGCGGCCGACGAGCTCGGGCCCGCGGCCACCCAGGACGTGGTGGAGTTCGTCGTCCACCAGACCGGCGGGCTGCCCGTGCTCGTCGACCACCTGCTGCGGTCGCTGGCCGGCGCCTGCCGCGGCGGCCGGCCCCTGGTCCCGGTCGTCCCGCCGGACGTCGTCGACCGGGTCCGGGCCGACCTGCACGCCCTCGACGAGGCCGACCGCGCCCTGCTGCACGCCCTGGCCGCCGGCACCCCGCTGGACGCCGAGCTGCTGGCCGACGTGCTCGAGCTGCCGGTCCGACGGTCCGGCGACCTCGTGGCCCGGGCGCGCGGGGGTGGCCTGCTGCTGGCCGAGGGGGCGGTCGTCCCGCTGGTGCACCAGGTGCTGCTCGACGTGACGCCCCCCGACATCACCCGGCAGACCCGGCGCCGGCTGCTGCGCGTGCTGCTCGACCGCGGGGAGGAGCCGTTGGCCGTCGCCCGGTCGCTGGCCGCCGACCGCGTCCGGGACCCCCGCGCCGCCCAGGTGTTGGAGGAGCACGGCCGGGCCGTGCTGGCCGCGGACCCGGAGCTGGCCGGCACGCTGCTGGACGAGGCGGCCGCCGCCGGTGCCCCGCCCGCCCGGCTCGCGGCCCGCCGGGCCACCGCCGCCGCTCTGGTCGGTGACCTGGACGGGGCGCTGCAGTGGGCGGACCGGGCGCTGGACGACGAGGCCGCCCCCGACCGGGGCCGGGCCGCCAGCGTCGCTGCTGCGGTGCTGGCCCGCCGCGGGATGCTCGGCCGCAGCGCCGAGCTGTGCCGGCTGGCCGGCCCGGAGCACGCCGGGTCCACCGCCCTGGCGCTGGTCGCGCTCGGCGCGGTGTCCGACGCCACGAGCTGCCTCGCCACCGGCGACGGCCCGGGCGACCACCGCGCGGCCACGATGGTCGCCGGCGCGCAGCGGCTGATGGCCCAGGGGGTGCTGCAGTCGGTCCGCCCGGACGCCACCGCGGCCGACGTCGCCGAGGCGCTGTCCACCCTCACCCGTGCGGCGACCCTGCTGGAGCCGGTCGGGCGGGGCGTGCTGCTGCTCGACAGCCCGGCCGCGCTGGCCGCGCTGCTCGCCCTGCACAGCGGTGAGCTGACCGTGGCCGAGTCGGTGCTGGACCGGGCGCTGGAGTCCGACGTCGGCGGGCCGCCGTGCCGCCCCCGGCACCTGCTGCTGCGGGCGTGGACCGCGATGCTCCGCAGCGGCAGCACCAGCGCCCGCGCGCTGGCCGCCCGGGCCGTCGAGGAGGCGCCCCGCGGCCTGGAGCCCCGGGACGAGCTGTTCCTGCGTGCCCTCGAGGTGGGGCTGGCCCGCCGCGCCAGCGACGCCCCGGCACTGACCACCGCCTGGGAGCGGGCCCGCCAGGTCGCCCTGCGCCACCCGATGGACCTGTTCACCCTGCTGCCGCTCGGCGAGCTGCTGGTGGCCGGCGCCCGGCTGGCCGAGGCCGACCGGCTGGCGCCGCACCTGACCCAGGCCGAGGCGCTGCTCTCCCGGCTGCACCAGCCCCCGGTGTGGTCGGCCCCGCTGCACTGGAGCGGGGTGCAGGCGGCGATCCTGGTCGACGACCCGGCCGGCCTGGAGCCGCACGCCACCGCCCTGGTCGCCGCGGCCCGCACCAACCACTACGCCGCGACCGTGGCCACCGCGGGGCGCTGCTGGCTGCGACTGCTCGGCGGCCAGGTCGACGCGGCCGCGGTGGTCGCCGCGGCGACCGGGCTGGCCGGGGTCGGTCTGGCCTGGGACGGTTCCCGGCTGGCCGGGCAGGCCGCCGCCCGGGCGGTGGAGTCCCGCGACCGGCTGGACCTGCTGCACTGCGCCCGCGACCTCGCCGCCGGCGACGAGCCGTCGCCGGCCACCGCGGCCCGGCCGGCGGCCGACCCCGGCGTCCCCGGCCCGGCGGCCGCGACCGCACCGTCCGGACACCCCACGCTCAGCCAGCGGGAACGCGACGTCGCGGAGCTGGTGGTCGCCGGGCAGACCTACCGGGAGATCGGTGGGCGGCTCTACATCTCACCCAAGACCGTGGAGCACCACGTCTCGCGGATGCGGCAGCGGCTCGGGGCGAGCACCCGCTCGGACCTGCTGGCCCGGCTGCGTGCGGAGCTGGCCCAGCACGCCTGACCGGCACTCCGGGGTGGACGCTCGCGCGGGCGTCGGCATGATGGGCGGGCGGGTCCGCGTCTCCCTCGCCGGCAACGGAGCTCGGCGGCACGCGGGCCGCGGCGAGGAGACGAGTCCATGAGCGACGTCCTTGACCGGGTGGGTGTGATCGGTGGCGGCCGGATGGGCGCCGGCATCGCCCAGGCCCTCCTCACCGCAGGCGCCCGGGTCGAGGTCGTGGAGGCCGGCGACGAGGCCGCCGAGGCGGCCCGCGGCCGGGTGGCGGCCGGGCTCGAGGAGGCGGCCCGGCGCGGCAAGCTGACCGGCGACGTGGCCGACGTGCTGGCGCGGCTGTCCCTGGTGGACGCCCCGGAGCAGTTGTCCGCCGACACCGGCCTGGTGGTGGAGGCGGTGCCGGAGCGGGCCGACCTCAAGGTCGCGGTGCTCACCGCCGCGGAGGCGGCCCTGAGCCCGGACGCGGTGCTGGCCACCAACACCTCCTCGCTGTCGGTGACCGAGCTGGCCGCCGCGCTGCAGCGGCCGGCCCGCTTCCTCGGGATGCACTTCTTCAACCCGGTGCCCGCCTCGAAGCTGGTCGAGGTGGTCGTCGCCCCGGAGACCGGGGAGGACGTCGTCGCGGCGACCCGCGGCTGGGTGCGTGCGCTCGGCAAGACCGACGTCGTGGTCCGGGACTCCCCGGGGTTCGCCTCCTCGCGGCTGGGCGTGCTGCTCGGCCTGGAGGCGATCCGGATGCTCGAGGAGGGCGTCGCGGACGCCGAGGCGATCGACGCGGCCATGGAGCTGGGCTACCGGCACCCGATGGGGCCGCTGCGCTCGACCGACCTCGTCGGCCTGGACGTGCGGCTGGCGATCGCGGACTACCTGGCCAGCACGCTGGGCGAGCGGTTCACCCCGCCGCAGCTGCTGCGTGACAAGGTGGCCGCCGGTGAGCTGGGCCGCAAGACCGGCCGCGGCTTCCACACCTACGACGCAGACTGAGAGGACGACGATGTCCCAGCCCGACCAGGTGTCCCAGCCCGACCAGGTGTCCCAGTCCGACCGGGAGCCCACCGTCACCCGTGCCGACGCCGACGGCGTGGCCACGCTGACCCTGCAGCGCCCGGCGCTCTCCCACCGGCTGCGCACGGAGCTGCTGGCGCTGGTGCGCGAGGTCTCCGCCGACGACTCGGTGCGCGCCGTGCTGCTCACCGGCACCGGCCGGGCCTTCTGCGTGGGGCAGGACCTGGCCGAGCACGTCGAGGAGCTGCGGTCGCCGGCCGGCCGGGCCGAGGGGGCGCTCTCGGTCGTGGAGGCGGAGTACAACCCGCTGGTGCTGGCCCTGGCCGCTCTGCCCGTGCCCCTGGTGGTCGGTGTGAACGGCGCCTGCGCCGGTGCCGGCATGGGCATCGCGCTCGCCGGTGACCTGCGGGTGGCGGCCGCCGGCGCGAAGTTCACCACCGCATTCGCCGGGGTCGGGCTGTCGAGCGACTCGGCCCTGGCCTCCCGGCTGGTGCACTGCGTCGGCGGCTCCCGGGCCGCCCAGCTGCTGCTGCTGCCCGAGCCGTTCCCGGCCGAGACGGCCGAGCAGTGGGGGCTGGTGCACCGGGTCGTGCCGGCGGAGGGAGTGCTCGCGGAGGCGACGGCCCTCGCCGTGCGGCTCGCTGCCGGGCCGACCGCTGCCCACCGGGCGATCAAGCGGGTGCTGGCCACGGCGGCCACCGACTCGCTGGAGCAGACGCTGGCCCTGGAGGCGAGCCTGCAGACCGGGCTCGGGGCGACCGCGGACCACCGGGAGGCGGTGGAGGCCTTCCTCGCCAAGCGCCCGCCGGTGTTCACCGGCCGCTGAGCCCTCGTTCCACGTGGAACGACGCGCGGCGTCCTCGCCTCGTCAGCGGGCCTGGACGGTGCAGGCCGGGCAGGTGTCCAGCGTGCGCACCGGCCAGTGCTCGTCGGTGCTCACCCGCGCGAGGGTGCCGCAGACGGTCAGCTCGCAGGCCCCGTCGAGGTCCACCGGCGCCCGGTGCACCTCGACGGCGTGCCAGAGCGCGGTGCTCGGCCCGTGCGCACGGCTGCGGGCGGCGGCGAACGTCAGCGTCTGCGTGGTCACCCTGTGGTCGTCGGCAGCGGCGACCGCTCGGCGCAGCCCGGCTCACCACATCGGGTGAGCGACCCCCGCGGGTGCGTGTGAGCCCCCGCGTGGCAGCGTGCAGCACCGACGTCCCCCGCCCTCGAGGAGGCCCTGGTGCAGCTCACCAAGCACGGACACGCCTGCGTCGTCCTGTCCGACGGCGACCGCCGGCTGGTCGTCGACCCCGGCGCGTTCACCGCGGACGACGCCTGGGCCGGCGCCTCGGCGCTGCTGGTCACCCACGAGCACGCCGACCACTTCGTCGCCGACCGGGTGCGGGCCGCGATGGACGCCGACCCGGCGCTGGAGATGTGGACCAACTCCTCGGTCGCCGCGCAGCTGGCGGGCCTGGGCACCCGGGTGCACGTGGTCGGCCCGGGCGACGCCTTCACCGCGGCCGGCTTCGACGTGACCGTGCACGGTGAGTGGCACGAGGTGATCCACCCGGAGATCCCACGGGTGCGCAACGTCGGCTTCTTGGTCGAGGGGCAGGTGTTCCACCCCGGCGACGCGCTGACCGTGCCGGAGGCACCGGTGGCCACCCTGCTGCTGCCGGCGCACGCGCCGTGGTCCAAGACCGCCGAGCTGATCGACTACCTGCGCGAGGTGCGGGCCGAACGTGCCCTCGCCGTGCACGACGGGCTGCTCAACGACACCGGGCTGGGCCTGCTCGCGGGCCTGCTCGGCGAGCGCGGCCCCGGTCAGCCGACGCCCTACGCGCGGCTGGCCCCGGGCGAGTCCGTCACCGTCTGAACCTGCAGGCCCGCCCCGGGCCGGCCGTCGAGCTCGGCCAGCCGGGCCGCGTAGCTGCGCGAGCGGTCCTGCTCGGTGACCAGCGCCCGCTCGACGGTGACGCGGTCGGTCACGTCGGTCTGGATCCCGATGTACTGGACGACGGTGCCCGTCGCGTCGGCCACCGGGGTCAGGTGGCACTCGTTCCACCAGTTGCTGCCGTCGGCGCGGACGTTGAGCAGCACCTCGCGCACCTCCGCACCGGCAGCGATCGCGTTGCGGATCCGGGCGACCGCGGTGGGGTCGGTGTCGGCCGACTGGAGGAACCGGCAGTTGCGGCCCAGCACCTCGGCGGCGGGGTACCCGGCCAGCTGCTCGAACGCCGGGTTGACGTAGACCAGCGGCTGGTCGGGCAGCCGCAGGTCCACCACGGTCACCCCGCTGCCGACCACGGCCAGGGCGCGCTGCAGCAGCGCCTCCCCCGGGCCACCGGTCGCGCCGCCGGTCAGCAGCCGCGCCGCGGCGTCGACCGCCGCTGAGCCGGTGGACGGCTCCGCCGCTGAGCCGGTGGACGGCTCCGCCGCTGAGCCGGTGGACGGCTCCGCCGCTGAGCCGACGACCTCGGCCGCCTGCGCGGCGGGGGCCGGGTCGTCGGCGCGGGGGGCCACCCGGGACAGCAGCGCCTGCGCGGCCCGGACGACGGTGTCGCGCTGGTAGGTCAGGGCGAAGGCGAACCGGCGGTCCATGTCCGGGCCGTCGTCCCCCAGGTCGCGGGCGAGCAGTGCCGCGCTGAAGTGGGGGCTCAGCACGACGATGTCCCACTCGCCGCGCACCGGGTCGCCGGCGGTCAGGTCGGCGCCGCGCAACCCGGGCAACGGCTCGGTGGTGAGGCCCTCCCCGATCGCGGCGACGAAACCGACCCGCTCGACCAGGTCCCGGTAGCGCAGCCGGGTCGCCGGGGTGACGTGCCGGGCCTCCTGGAGGGCCGAGGCCACCACGCAGGTCTCACCCAGCCGCATCGCCTGCCGCTCCAGCTGCTTGCTCAGCTCGATCAGCAGCGCCTTGGGCGCCTCGCGCACCGGGACCTCCGGCGGGAGGCAGGAGAACGGTGACACCAGCTCGCCCGGCGGGCCGGGCACGGGCGCGGCCGGCAACCGCAGCGCCGTCACCGGGTGTCCCGGCACGGCGCCGGACCCGGGACGACCGAACAGCCAGCCCTGCCCCAGGGTCGCCCCCAGTGCCCGGGCCATCGTGAGGTGCCGGCCGTCCTCGATGCCCTCGGCGAGCACCGGCGCACCGGTGGACTCGGCGTAGGCGTTGACCGCGTTCATGATCTCGGCGATCGCCGGACCCGGGCGGTCCTGCACCAGCCGCAGGTCCAGCTTGACCACGTCCGGCCGCAGCAGTGGCATGAAGGCCAGCGACAGCGACTCCGCGCCCACGTCGTCCAGGGCGATCGCCCAGCCGAGCTCCCGCACCCGGGCCACGGTGCGCAGCAGCTCGGCCGGCCGGGCGGCGAGGGCCCGCTCGGTGATCTCCAGGACCACCCGCAGGTCACCGGCGTTGCGGTCGGCGCGGTCGAACAGCGCCTCCAGCGGCGCCTCGTCGAGCGCGTCGGGCTCGACGTTGACGAAGACGGTGAGCGGCGCGAGCAGCCCGGCGCGGACGGCGCCCCGCAGGGCCGCGGCCCGGCAGGCCAGGTCCAGCTCGGTGAGGCAGCCCTCGGCGCGCGCGGCGGCGAACAGCGCATCGGGCGCGTGGAGCGGCCCCTCCGGCCCGCGGGCGAGTGCCTCGTAGGCGACCACCCGCCCGCTGTCCAGCTCGACGATCGGCTGGAACAGGCTGCTCACGGCACGATCGGCGATCACCGCTCGGACGTCGGCCGGCGGTGCTGACTGGAGCTGCTCCACGTCGTCCCCCATCGGAGCCGGACATCGCCCCCTCGAGTCTGACAGCATCGACCTGCTCCCAACGGGTGAGCTGACCGGCGGCGAGCCGGCCACACCGACCGCGGGACAGGGGGCGACGGTGACGACCACCTACGAGCTGCCCACCTGGGCCGCCCTGCCGGCGCGTGCCGACCCGGGTTTCGACCGGCTGGCCCGCACGGTGGCCGAGCAGCTCCGGGTGCCCCGCGCGCTGGTGGTGCTGGTGTCCAAGGGCGGCCAGGTGTTCCCGGGTGCGCACGGCATCGCCGAGCCGTGGGCCAGCCGGCGGTCGATGCCGCTGGGCAACTCGATGAGCCAGCGGGTCGCGGCGACCGGGAGCCCGCTGGTGCTCCGCGACGCCCGGCAGCACCCGGAGTTCGGCGACGGTCAGGCGGCCCGGGAGCTGGGGGTCGTCGCCTACGCCGGGATGCCGCTGTGGGACGTGCACGGGCGGCCGACCGGGGTGCTGTGCGCCGTGGACACCGCCCCCCGTGACTGGACCGGCCCGGAGCTGGCGGTGCTGCGCCGGCTGGCCGAGGAGGGCTCCCGTCAGCTGCAGGTGCGGGCCGTCGAGCTGGCCGAGCGCGAGGCCCGGGCCGCCGCCGTCCGGGACGCCGCGGCCGCACGGGTGACCGCCGACGCCGCCCGGGACGCCTTCGTCGAGGCGGAGGCGGAGGCCGACCGCACCCGGCTGGTGGCCCGGCTCGGTGAGGCGCTGCTGACCGTCGACACCCTGTCCGAGCTGCTGCGCTGCGTCGACCGCGACCTCCGCTCCCCGCTGGGTGCCGCCGCGGCGCTGCTCGGGACCGCGGAGGGCGACTCACCGGAGGTGCGTGTCTGGGCGGTGACCCCGGGCGGCCCGCCGTCGTCGGAGCAGGTCGCCGTGCACCAGCTGGCCGACCCGCACCCGCTCACCGTCGCGATGCGTGAACGGCGGCTCGTGCCGGTCGGCACGCCGGAGGAGGGGGCCTCGCCCCGGTCCGGGCTGCCGGCCGGCACCGAGACGGGGCTGGCGGTGCCGCTGCTGCTCGGGCACCACTCCTCGTCGGCCGGCCTGCTGGTGGCCTGGGCCCAGCGCCGGGAGCTCGACCCGGCCCTGCTGGCCGTCGCCGTCGACCTGGGCCGGCACGTCGGGCACGCGCTGGACCGGGTGCTGTTGCGCCACCAGCTGCTGCGGCTGGCCGCGACCCCGCCGGCGCGCGACTCCGCCTGACCGGACCGGCCGGCTCGATCAGCTGGCCGGGGCCCGCCCCGCACCGTGCGGCTCGGCGGTGAACATGGTCACCAGCTCCATGCCACCCCACTCCTGCAGGTCCGCGCCGCTGGCAGCCCACTCCGGTGAGTCGAAGGCGGCCCGCATCGCCTCCTGCGACTCGAAGACCAGCTCGGCCAGCAGGTGGTAGGCGGGCTCGCCGACGATCTGCCGGCGCACCCGGTGCACCCGGTTCTCCACCAGCCCGGGGGTCTTCTCCACGAGGGGCACGTGGGTGCCGAAGTACCGCTCCTCGAACTCGGCCGGGTCGTCAGGGGTCTGGTACAGCGCGAAGAAGCTGACGGTCATGGGCGGCTCCCTACCCGGCGGTGCGCCGGGCACCCGTGCCGGGGGCGGGCCGGTCAGCGACCGCCGACGGACACCTCGAACTCGACCTGGCTGACGTCCGGGCGCAGCCGGGAGAAGGAGTGCACCAGCGGGTGGCCGGAGGTGTCGCGGACGGTGGTGCGGACGACCAGCAGCGGCGAGCCCACGATGACGTCGAGGACGTCGGCCTCGTCGCTGGCCGCGGTGCCGACGTCGACGACGAGCCGGGCGTGCGCCAGGTCGGCGTGGTACTCGCGGCGCAGGAACTCGTACAGCGACCCGTGGCCGAAGTCCTCGGTCGCGGCCTTGGGGTAGCGGTCGGCGGCCAGGAAGCTGCGCACCACGTGGTTGGGCAGCCCGTCGACGCTGCGCAGCCGGACCAGCTCGACGACGTCCTCGGCGGTGCCGATCGACAGCTCGGCGGCGATCGCCGGGGCCGCCGGCACCACCCGCTGGCCCAGCACCGTGGTGCCGACCTGCGCGCCCTGCTCGGTCATCACCGAGTGGAACCCGGCGATCCGGTGGACGAAGCTCTCCCGGTACTCGTGCCGGATGCCCGGCCGGCTCACGAAGGTGCCGCGGCCCTGCTCGCGGACCAGGTGCCCGTCGGCGACCAGCCCGTCGACCGCGCGGCGCAGGGTGATCCGGCTGACGCCGTACTCGGCGCACAGCACCGGCTCGGGCGGGAGGAGGGTGTGCTCGGGCAGCGCGGACGCGCGGCGGCGGAGCGCCTCCCGCACGGCGAGGTACTTGGGCCCCGCCTCCGAACTCGCCACGCCCATAAAGGTACTGCACCAGGAGACGTCTAGACGTCATGACGTACGGTTCAGCTGCCCGACCCCCTCGTCCGGAGGAGAGCCAGTGCACATCGGAGTGCTGACCGGCGGCGGCGACTGCCCCGGCCTGAACGCCGTCCTGAGGTCCGTCGTCCGCACCGCCGAGAAGGAGTACGGCAGCACCGTCGTCGGGTTCCGCAACGGCTGGCGCGGACTGCTCGAGGACGACGCCATGGTCCTGGACCGGCCACTCGTCCACAACCTGCTCACCCGCGGGGGCACCATCCTGGGCTCGGCCCGGGTGGCGCCGCAGAAGATCCGCGACGGCCTGGGCCGGATGCGCGAGGTGCTCGACGCGCACGGCGTCGACGTGCTCGTCCCGATCGGCGGCGAGGGCACGCTCACCGCCGCCGCCTGGCTCGCCTCCGAGGGGGTCCCGGTCGTCGGCGTCCCCAAGACGATCGACAACGACATCCACGGCACCGACCTGACCTTCGGCTTCGACACCGCGGTCAGCATCGCCACCGACCTGATCGACCGGCTGCACACCACCGCCGAGTCGCATCAGCGGGTGCTGCTGGTCGAGGTGATGGGGCGGCACGCCGGCTGGATCGCGCTGAACGCCGGCCTGGCCTCCGGGGCGCACCTGACGATCACGCCCGAGCAGCCCTTCGACATCGAGGAGGTCTGCGAGCTGGTGACCGCCCGGTTCGACCGCGGCCACCGGCACGTCATCGGCGTGGTCAGCGAGGGCGCCACCCCCAAGCCCGGCACCATGCCGCTGCGCGACGGCGGCCTCGACGAGTTCGGCCACCGGCGGTTCACCGGCGTCGCCCAGCAGCTGGGCGAGGAGCTGGAGCGGCGCACCGGCAAGGAGGTGCGGACGACGGTGCTGGGCCACGTGCAGCGCGGCGGCACCCCGACGTCCTTCGACCGGGTGCTGGCCACCCGCTTCGGGCTGCACGCGACGATCGCCGCCCACGAGGGCAAGGTGGGCAACATGGTCGCGCTGCACGGCACCGAGATCGGGCTGGTGCCGCTGGCCGAGGCCGTCGCCGAGCTGAAGACCGTCCCGCCGTCGCGGCTGGCCGAGACCCGGTCGTTCACCGGCTGACGGCGGCCCTCACCAGCGCCACCGCCACCCGAGCACGCAGGCGCCGTCCGGGACGACGGCCAGCGACGTCTGGCCGCCGACCAGCTGCACCTGCTCCTCCTCCGCCGGCTCGGTGGCGTCCACCCCGGCCCACCGGGCCCGCAGCACCGCAGCGGGCGTCGCTGCGGGGTCGAAGCGGACGGTGAGCGCCAGGTGCCGGACGCCGGCGGACACCCCGCGGCGGAACTGCGGGGCCGGCGGCTCGGGGTAGGCGAAGGAGGTCTGGTACTCCAGGTGGGTCGTCTGGCCGGGCAGCAGCACCTCGTCCAGCAGGATCTCCACCACGCACAGCGGGGTGCCGGCCACCCGGAACGCGGCGACCGGCGTGCCGCCGGTCACCACCGACACGGCCGCGTGGTCGGTGTCGAAGACGTAGTGGTGCCGGTCGGTCGCCTCCACCGCCTCCAGCAGCTGCCGGGTGACGTGCTGGCGGGGTGCGCGGTCGGCGCCGACCTCGTGGTGCTCGGCGACCTGGAGGGTGCGCACGGTGCGCCGCGGCATCGGCCGCTCCCCGTCGAGGGAGCCGGCCACCACCAGACGACCGCCCACCGGCCGGCCGCGGCGCAGCGTCCGCAGCTCCTCGGCGTGCTCGTCGGTCATCTCGAAGGCGGCGACGAACAGCTCGAGCGTGCGGTCGGAGAGCCGGTCGCCGTTCAGCGCCCGGCCGACCCGGTTCTCCAGGCTGCGCGGCCGGTGGTCCCAGCCCACCTCACCGGTCTCGACGAGGTGGGCGGCCAGCACCGCGGCGACGGCGGCCCGCGGCAGCGCCCCGCGCCGCACGCTGCTGTACCGCTGCCAGCGGCGGCGGTAGCGCGGTTCGCCCAGCAACTCGGCCAGCCGCTCGCCGGCCCACCGCACCCCGACCGTCCGCTCCCCGACCTCCCCTGGCATGGCCCCCGCCCCCCGCACGGCCACGTCGTGGCCACATCAGGCAGGTACCAACCTCTCGCCGCGGTCGCGAGGCGAGGGGGACCTCGCGGCCGCAGCTCCCGGCCTGTCGCCACGCACCAGAGCGGGCCGGGCACCGCCGTGCCCCCGCGGTGCCCGGCCTCCCGTCCCGGACGGCAGGCTCAGGTCGGCGGGCGCACCGGGTCGCCGGGCTGGAGCTCGATCACGGTCACCTCCGGGCGGGCACCCACCCGCATCGGCGGGCCCCAGTAGCCGGCCCCCGAGGTCACGTACAGCTGGGTGTCACCCTGCATCGACCAGCCCTCGACGGCCGGCTGGTCCAGCAGCACCGCGTAGTCGAAGGGCCACAGCTGACCCCCGTGGGTGTGCCCGGACAGCTGCAGCCCCACCCCGGCCGCCCGTGCCTGCTCCACCATCACCGGCTGGTGCGCCATCAGCACCAGCGGGGTGGCGTCGTCCCGGCCGTCGAGCGCGGCGTCCAGATCGGCGCCGTGCCCCGGGACGCCGGAGTCGGCCGCCACCCGGTCGTCGATGCCGGCCAGGTCCAACGTGGCACCGCCCCGGCCGATGGCCACCCGCTCGTTGCGCAGCACGTCCACCCCGAGGGTGGGCAGGTGCCGCATCCACTCCTGGGTGTCGACGAAGTACTCGTGGTTGCCGGTGACGAAGTAGACGCCCTGCTCGCTGACCAGGTCGGACAGGGGGGCGACGTCCTCGCGCAGCTGGGCCACGTCGCCGTCGACCAGGTCGCCGACGATCGCCACGACGTCCGGGCGCTGGGCGTTGACCAGCTCCACGACCCGCTCGAACCGCCGCCCGCCGTAGGTCGAGGACAGGTGGCCGTCGGCGAAGGTGACGATCCGCAGCCCGGCCAGCGCCGGGTCCAGCCCGGGCAGGCGGATCGGCACCCGGCGGACGACGGGGGCCGAGTTGGCCAGCACGACGCCGGTGCCCGCCGTGCCCACCGCCACCGCGCCCGCCCCGACGGCGAGCGTCCGGGCCAGGAACAGCCGCCGTGAGACGGCGTCGTCCCGTCCGGCGTCGTCCCGTCCGGCGTCGTCCCGTCCGGCGTCGTCCCGTCCGGCGTCGTCCCGTCCGGCGTCGTCCCGTCCGGTGTCGTCCCGTCCGGTGTCCGCGCCGGTGCGGTCGTCGGCGACGTCGGGCGCTGCGGCGCCCGTCCCGGTGGCGGCCGCGGCCGGGCGCCGGCGGCGGCGCACCAGCGCGGCTCCCAGCCGGATCGGCTCGGTCGCCAGCACGGCGAGGAACAGGTAGAACACCACGCCCAGCCAGGTGTAGCCCGCCCAGTCCAGCGGCGTGGCCACCGCGGGCGGCAGCTCGTCGCCCAGCACGACCGCCGCGGTGGGCAGCAGCGCCAGGACGACGGTCAGCACGGTCAGCCGCCGCCGCGCCCGGCCCGGGCGGGTGGTGCCGCGGACCAGCCGCCACCACACGTAGCCGTGCAGCAGCAGCATGGCCAGCAGGACGACGGCACCGAACCCGAGCAGGCGGATCAGGGACAGGGGGTGCTCCTCGGCAGCAGGTGGCGGAGCCCAGACGCTATGCCGTCGCCGCCTTGAGCACCGGGCGCAGCTCCGGCCAGCGCAGCCAGAACTCCCGCTCGGCCTGGTCGGAGCGGGCCTCCTCGAGCGCGTGCAGCCGGCCCCAGGTCCAGGCGTTCTCCCCCGCTGCGGCGGCCTGCAGGCCCATCTGGCGGCACAGCGGCCGGGTCACGAAGGTGTCCTGCCGGTCGCCGAGCACGGTCTGCACGCCCTTGAGCGCGCTCACCAGCTCCGCCACCGGCCGGCCCAGCACCGGCACGGCCGCGTCGGCGGTGTAGCGCAGCCGCTTGGCGGCCTTGCGGACGTCGTGCAGCGCCTCCGGGTCGTCGGAGTCCTGCGCCGCCTCCACGCTGCGCCGCAGCCGGCGGGCGGTGCGGGCCAGCACCTCCCGCAGCACCTCGTCGGCGGGCCGGGCGGCGTCCTCGGTCAGCGGCGGCTCGGCGACCAGCGCCGCGAGGTCGTCCCGCAGCTGCAGGTAGGCCGGGCTGCTGAGCAGCTTGCGGGCGCCTGCGTCGCCGGCCTGCTCGTCCTTGACCGCGGCCTGCTGCAGGCGCGCGGCCACCGGGCCGACCACCAGCTCCGGCGGCTGCTCGTCGACCAGCGCCCGCAGGTGCGCCAGGGCCACCTCGGCGTCCCGGGCCGGGGAGAGGGCCGAACCGACCTCGGCCAGCTCCTGGCGCAGCGGGTCGGTCTGGGCCCGGTCGAGCACGGGGCGGAAGGCGGCCAGCGTGCTGCGCAGCCGCCGGCAGGCGACCCGCACCTGGTGGACACCGTCGGGCTGACCGGTGCGCACCATCAGGTCGGCGTCCTGCAGCGCCTGCACCTGGAGGTCCAGCGCGGCCCGGACGACCTCACCGGCGGGTGCGGTGGAGGTGCGCCCCCGCTTCCCCTTCTTGCCCTTCTTGCCCTTCTTCCCGCCGGCCGACTCGGCGGCGCGCACCGGCGGCGGGCCGGTCAGCGCGGTCAGCCGGTCGGCCAGCACCCGGCCGAGCTTCGACGCGGC
Organism: Modestobacter lacusdianchii; assembly: GCF_054177765.1. Classification (NCBI taxonomy): domain Bacteria; kingdom Bacillati; phylum Actinomycetota; class Actinomycetes; order Geodermatophilales; family Geodermatophilaceae; genus Modestobacter; species Modestobacter lacusdianchii. The sequence continues at coordinate 136,167 of NZ_JBJJTJ010000005.1, forward strand.
CGTCGCCGGCCGGGCACCGGCGTCCAGCAGCCGCTCGGCCACCGCGGCGAGCAGCTCCTCGTCGCCGTCGACCAGTTCGACCTCGACCTCCCGCCAGGTGGTGACCACCGCGGCGTCGCCGGGCTCGGCGGGCAGCGCCGTCCCGGTCACGTGGTCGTCGGCGACCTCGGCCAGCACGCGCCCCTCGGCGTCGACCAGCTCGGTGACCAGGCGCCGGGTGCGCAGCAGGGCGACCTGGGTCGCGGGAGCGCGGCGCACGATGCCCAGCACCGGCTCGAGCACGGCCTTGGGCGGGGTCTTCGCGGCCCGGCCGACGGGCGAGTGCAGCTCGCGACGGCTGCCGGCCACGGCCGGCAGCTTCACGTGCCAGCCGGCGTCGGTGCCACCGGTCCGGCGGCGCAGGGTGACCCGGGCGCGGGCCAGCCGCAGGTCGGCGGTGTCGTGGTAGGCGGCCTCCAGGAGGTGCTCCACGGGTCCGCGGACCTCCGCCACCCCGGGCAGCCCCGTGAGCTCGGGCAGTGCGAACGCCTCCTCGACGTCGTACTTGCGCTCGATCTCCAGATGCTCGACAGCCACCAGCAGCAACTCCTCGTCCGCGCCGGCCGGCGCCTTCCCGGCCGGCCCGCTGTGACCGTCCGTCCTACCGCACGCAGGTGAACGGCGCACCCGGCGGTGACCAGCGGACTCACGGCGGGGAGGCTGGAGGTGATGGACGACGCACCCGCACCCCGCACCCGCTGGTCCACCCTCGCCCTCGCCGCACCCTGGGCCGGCTGGGCGGTGCTGCGGGCGACCGGCGCCGAGCGCGGCTTCCCCCTGGTCCCCGCGCTGGCCTTCACCCCCTACGCCGCGGCGAGCAGCGCCCTGCCGCTCGCCGCCGCGGTGCTGAGCCGGTCGCGTGCCGCGACCGCGGTCGCCGCCGGGGCCGCGGCGGTGCTCGGCGGCGCCGTCCTGCGCCGGACCCGGCCCGCACCGGCCGCGGCGCGCGCGGACGGCCCCGGGCTGCGGGTGGTCTCGCTGAACATGCTGCACGGCCGGGCCGACCCGGCCGCGGCGGTCGCGCTCGCCGTGCGGCACGACGCCGACGTGCTCGCGCTGATGGAGGTGACCCCGGAGGCGGTGCACGGCCTGCTGGACGCCGGCGTCGCCGACCGGCTCCCCGCCGGGCACGTCGTCCCCGCTGGGGACGGGCAGCCCGCCGGTGCCGGCGGTGCGCTGTGGACCCGGCTGGAGGTGCTGCACCGGTCGGTGGTGCCCGGCCGGTTCGGCCAGCCGTCGGTGCGGCTCGCCGTGCCCGGTGCACCCGACGTGGAGCTGACCGCCGCGCACACCCATCCCCCCGCACGCTCCCGGGCCCAGGTGGCGCGCTGGGAGGCCGACCTCGAGCTGCTCCCCGAGCCCGCGGACGACGTCCTGCGCGTGGTCGCCGGCGACCTCAACGCGACGCCGGACCACGCGTCCTTCCGCCGGCTGCTGAGCCGCGGCTGGGTCGACGCCGGCCTCGCGACCGGCCAGGGGCTGCGCTCGACCTGGTCACCGATGCGGGTCTCCTGGCCGCGGCTGACGCTGGACCACGTGCTGGTCGACCCGCGGGTCGAGGTGCGATCGCTGCGCGTGGTGCACGTGCCCGGCACCGACCACCGCGCGCTGGTCGCCGACCTCCGGCTGCCGAGCACGCTCGGGGACGGGGTGGGGACTGTGTCCCGGGCGGCGGGTTCCGCGCCACCGCCGCCCGGGCAGTGACACGGTGCCCACGGATCGGCGGTCTGCACCTCGGTCGCGTGACATCTGGGTGAACAACACCTCACCCGGCGCGGGCTCACCCACCGCAGGCGCCTGCTGACCGACGTCAGCCGATCCGGACGTCGTCCTGGCCGTCGACGGACACCACGTCACCGCGCCGCAGCTGCCGGCCGCGGCGCTCCTCGAGCTCGCCGTTGACCTGCACCTCCCCCGCGGTGAGCACGTCCTTCACCTGGGCGCCGGTGGGCACGGCGTCGATCAGCTTGAGCAGCTGGCCGAGCCGGATGGTCTCCTCGCCGGAGCGGAGCTCGATGGTGCGCACGCCGACGATCCTCCCCGCCTCACGCCGGGCGGAGCACGTCGCCCACCGCGAGCAGCCCCGGCCGGGCGACCAGGGCACCGACCGCCAGCGCACCGCCGCGCTCCCGGTGGACGGTCTTGAGCACCGCGGTGTCCCGGCCGATGCCCCCGGCCTGCGGCCGGGTGGTCATCACGCAGCGCGGCACCCGGCCGACGACGTCGAGCTGCGCGGTGCCCGCCGCCACCCGGGTGCCGACCAGGTCGTCCTCCCCCGCACCGGCCAGGACGACGTTGGCCCGGAACCGCCGCCGGTCCCAGCTGCCCAGCGTGCCGGTGGACAGCAGGGTCACCCGGGCGTCGGCGTTGTCGTGGAAGGCACCGTCGGCCCCGGAGAACGGGTCCCACCGGCCGGCCTCGTCGTCGGCGTCGGCCGGGTCCTCGTAGCGCCGGTCACCACCGACCGCCGCAGCCGGCCGCAGGGCGACCCGCCGCCCCGCCCAGTCGGAGAGCACGGCGTCGTCGGAGGTCACCGTGCCGTCGGGCAGCACCACCTCGACCGCCCCGCCGGGCAGCGAGCGGCCGGCGGCGAACAGCAGCTCGGGCACCCGGCGCGCGGTCAGCCCGAACCCGGTGGTGACGTCGAACAGCGCCCAGCCGCGGTCCCCGACGACCCCTTCGGCACCCAGCTCCGCCCGGTCCAGGCGCTCACCCAGCAGCGACTTCACCGGGAACCGCCAGATCTCCAGCACCCGCAGCGACGCGGTCACGCCCGGCTGCTCACTTCGGCGTCCAGCCCAGGGTCCAGGTGCCCGACCAGGTCTCCCCCGGCGCGAGCACCAGCAGGTCGACCCCGTCGGCCAGGGCGTTCGCCGGGCAGGTCATCGGCTCGACGGCCACGCTGCGCCGCCGCTGGTCGGCCGGCAGCGTGTCGCCGGTGTAGACCTGCAGCCAGGTCCAGGCCCCGTCCACGGCGATCTCGACCGCCCCGGCCGGGCCGCTGAGCCGGGTGCGCGCCCAGCCGTCGTCGTCCCGGACCAGGTCGGTGACCGCGGTGTCGATCGCCTGCTCCCCCACCCGCCCGATCGCACCGTCGAACGGGCGGCGCTCCCCGGTGGGCAGGCCACCCTCCAGCACCAGCGAGGTGCGGGCGGGGACGGTCAGCTCGGCGGCGGACACCTCGCCGGGGGCGTCGGCCCCCACGTGGAAGTAGGGGTGCATGCCCGCACCGAACGGTGCGTCCTCGGCGCCGGCGTTGCGCACCCGCACCGTCACGGTGAGCCGGTCGGCCGCCAGGGCGTAGTCGATCGCCGCGGCCAGCCGGAACGGCCAGCCGGTGCGCGGCTCGATCGTCGTCCCGACGGTCACGGCGTCCGTCTCCTGCGCCAGCACGTGCCAGGGCTGGGCGGTGACCAGCCCGTGGACGGCGTTGGGCGACTCGGCGCTGACCACGTCCAGCTGGAGGTCCCGCCCCCGCCACGACCAGCGCCCGCCGCGCAGCCGGTTGGGCCAGGGCAGCAGCACGCCGCCCTTGCGCCCGGCCGGGACCGTGCCCGTGGGGTAGCCGTCCAGCACGTGCCAGTCGCCGACGACGAGCTCGCGCAGCGCACCGCCACGCAGGTCCACCGCCAGCCGGGCGTCGCCGGCGGTCAGCTCGGCGTCCAGGGGCTCGGTGCGCGGCCAGAGCTGGTCGGCGGGCGGGTGGTCGAGTGCCATGCGGTCCTCCTGGATCGGCGGTCCCCGACAGCTCACCACAGCCGGCGACCGGCTGTTCCACGTGGAACCCGGCTGACCCCCATCAGCCGGGACTGATGACAGACGTCAGTGGCCCCGGACACCCCTGCCTCGACAGACTGGGCGGGCAGCCAGATCCCGAGGAGACCCGAGATGCCCGAGCCCCACCTGCGCGCCGCCGACGCCGACCGGTCCGCGGTCGCCGAGATCCTGGGCCGGCACATGTCCGCCGGGCGGCTGACCGTCGAGGAGTACGACGAGCGGCTCGCCCGGGCCTGGTCCGCGCGGACCTACGGCGACCTGACCCCGCTCACCGCGGACCTGCCCGAGGAGTCCACGGGCACCGGGGTGGCCACCCCCACCGCCGGGCCGGCGGCGGGGCACCCCGGCGGCGCCTTCCCCTGGGTCGGGCACTGGGGGCCCTTCGGTGGCGCGCCGGCCGGGGGGTCGCCGCTGCGGGCCGCCTGGCGCAGCTGGGCGGCCACCGCGCTCATCGTGCTCACCGTCTGGGCGCTGAGCTCCTGGGGCGCCGGGGAGCTGCTGCACTTCTGGCCGATGTGGGTGATCGGTCCGTGGGGGGTCGTGCTGGCGTTCCAGACCGTCAACGGCGGGCAGGGGCCCGCGGACGGCGACCGGCGCAGGCCTCTCCCCGGCCACCGGGACTGACCCCCGTCGCGCGCGGGTCAGCCGGCAGCGGCGGGGTAGCACAGGGGTCCGAGCCGAGGACCCCGGAGGACCCACGTGCACACCATGACCGACCGTTTCACCGAGGCGTTGCACCGCCTGGACGCCGACCGCGACACCGGCCCGCTCGTCGAGCTCGCCGGGGACGACACCCAGCTGGTCAAGCTCGACGAGCACCACGAGACGCGGGGCCGGGAGGGCGCACGGACGTTCTGGACCGACTACCGCGACGTGTTCGGCGAGATCGAGACGACCTTCACCTCCACCGTGGTCGGCGAGTCCAGCGCGGCGCTGGAGTGGACGTCGACCGGCACGTTGCGCGACGGGAAGCCGTTCACCTACCGCGGGGTGACCGTCATCGAGGGCGACGAGGAGCAGTTGTCCGGCGTCCGCACGTACTACGACTCGGCTGCCTTCCTGCAGGGCCACGGCGGCACGGCCTGACCTCGCCGGCAGGACGACGAAGGCCCCCTCCCGATCGGGAGGGGGCCTTCGTGTGCGTGGGCAAGGGGGGAGTTGAACCCCCACGTCCTCTCGGACACACGGACCTGAACCGTGCGCGTCTGCCATTCCGCCACTTGCCCTGGCGAGGGAGAACAGTAGCAGCCGCCCGGGACGACTCCGGGACCCCCCTCACCCGCGCCTCCTCGCCGATCCCACGCCCACGCTGGTAGACAGGTGCGGCGACGCGGCCCGGACGAGATCGTCCGGGGCGTCCTGCGCTCGCCGACCGGTCCGACGACCCTCCCCCGGTTACGATCAGCGCTCAGGTGCAGTGGGAGATCAGCCGAACGCAAGGGAGCGACTGTGGGTGTGCTGCAGCGCTTCGAGCGACGCCTCGAGGGCATGGTCGGGCTGGCGTTCGCCCGCGTCTTCAAGGGCAAGGTGCACCCCGCCGAGATCGCCCACGCCCTGCAGCGTGAGGCCGACGAGCAGCGCTCCGTCCTCGGCGGCGGGCGGGTGCTGGCCCCCAACGTCTACGTGGTGACCCTGGGCCCCACCGACCACGACCACCTCGCCGAGTGGTCCGAGCAGCTGGCCGGTGAGCTGGCCGACATGGTCGCCGAGCACATCGAGGGCGAGGGCTACCAGACCTTCGGCGACATCGAGGTGCGGCTGGAGCTCGACGACGAGCTGCGCACCGGCGTCTTCGAGGTCGCCTCGCACGTCGGCGACAGCGGCACCCCTCACCGGCCCGACCTCGGCGCCCCGCCGGTGCCGCCGCCGGGCCTGCCCCCGCTGCCCCCGCTGCGGGTCGGCGCCACCGACACCGGCGCGCAGGAGCCGCTCGCGGTCGGGCGGGCCGGGCAGCGGGTCAGCCACGTCCTGGTCGTCGACGGGCCGGGCACCAAGCACGTGCTCGAGCAGGGCAGCAACGTGCTTGGCCGGGGCACCGAGGCCGACGTGCGGCTCCCCGACACCGGGGTGAGCCGCAAGCACGCCGACGTCCAGCTCTCCGGCAGCACCGTCACCGTGGAGGACCTCGGCTCCACCAACGGCACGCTGGTCAACGGCCGGCGGGTCGGGCGCCAGGAGCTCGCCGACGGCGACGTCCTGCGGATCGGCCACTCGGTGCTGGTCTACCGGCAGGACGGCGTGTGAGCGTGCCGTCGAGTCCGCGTCCGACCACTGCACCCGCCGCGGAGGTGACGCCGTGACGTCGGAGATCGTGCTGCAGGCGTTCCGCTTCGGCTTCCTGGCGCTGCTGTGGCTGTTCATCTTCGCCGCGTTCCGCGTCGTCCGGGCCGACCTCTTCGGAGGCCGCCCCGGCCGGGTGGCCTCGGTGCCGCCGCGGGCGGCGGTCGGGCGCAAGCGCGGTTCCCGCGGCCCCCGGCACCTGGTGGTCACCGCCGGGCCGCTCTCGGGCACCCGGATCACCCTCGGCGAGCAGGCCATCCTGGTCGGCCGCGCCGACGACTCGACCCTGGTGCTCACCGACGACTTCGCGTCCTCCCGGCACGCCCGGCTCACCAACCGTGGCGGTCAGTGGTACGTCGAGGACCTCGGCTCCACCAACGGCACCTACCTCGACCAGCAGCGGGTGCAGGGGCCGCTGCTGGTCGGCACCGGCCAGCCGATCCGCATCGGGCAGACCGTCCTGGAGCTCCGTTCATGAGCCTGGTCCTCCGCTACGCGGCCCGCTCCGACCGCGGCCTGATCCGCGGCACCAACCAGGACTCGGTCTACGCCGGGCCCCGGCTGCTGGCCGTCGCGGACGGCATGGGCGGGCACGCGGCCGGCGACGTCGCCAGCAAGGTGGTCATCGCCGCGCTGGAGCACCTGGACGACGACGCCCCCTCCGGCGACCTGCTGCAGTCGATGCGCCAGGCGGTGTTCGACGGCAGCGAGCACCTGCGCGAGGTGATCCGGGAGTCCCCGCAGCTGGAGGGGATGGGCACCACGCTCACCGCCGTCCTGTTCGCCGGTGGGCGGCTGGGGCTGTGCCACGTCGGCGACTCCCGCGCCTACCTGCTGCGCGACGGCGAGCTGCACCAGATCACCCACGACGACACGTTCGTGCAGACCCTCATCGACGACGGCCGGATCACCGAGGAGGAGGCGAACAGCCACCCGCAGCGCTCGCTGCTGCTGCGCGCCCTCAACGGCCAGGACGTCGAGCCCGACCTGTCGATGCGCGAGGCCCGCGCCGGCGACCGCTACATGCTCTGCTCCGACGGGCTGTCCGGGGTGGTCAGCCACGAGACGCTGTCCCAGGCGATGCGCGACGCCGACCCGCAGGCCACCGCCGACCGGCTGATCGAGCTGGCCCTGCGCAGCGGGGGCCCGGACAACATCACCTGCATCGTCGCCGACGTCGTCGAGGACGACGGCCGCGGCGCCCTGCTCGACCCGGTGGTCGACGGGGCCGCCGGCGACCACGTCGGGCAGCGCGAGGTCGACCGCCGCTCGGCCGCCGGACGGGCGGCGCTGGCCGACCCGCAGGGTTCCTCGGCGGTGTCCGCCCAGGCCACCACGTCGCCCCCGCCCCGGCGGCGGCGCCCGCTGCGCACCGCGTTGACAGCGCTGGCCGCGGTCGTCGTCCTCGGGGCGGCGACCATCGGCGGCTACCTGTTCGTGATGGACCACTGGTTCGTCGGGGTGGCCGAGACCGACGACGGCGACGAGGTCGGGGTGTTCCGGGGCCTGAACGCCTCGCTGGTCGGCCTGGAGCTGTACCGGCTCGAGGAGTCGACCGGGATGAGCACCACCGACCTGACCCAGGCCGCGCGCAGCCGGGTCACCGACGGGATCGCCGCCAGCGACCGGGCCGACGCCGACCGCATCCTGGACAACCTCCGCGGCCAGCGGCTGCCGCTGTGCCGGACCGCCACGAGCTCGACCGCCAGCGCGAGCAGCGCGGCGCCCAGCTCACCTGCCGGCGTCCCCGCCGCGACGACCGCCGCCGACCCCGGCGCCCCCGAGCCCACCGCGGCGCCCACCGAGACCGGGACCACCACCGCCTCCGCGACGGGCACCACTCGGTCCCGCTCCGGTGAGCCGGGGGTGGACTGCCGGGAGGCCGACTAGTGGCTGGGCGGAGCCGGTGACCGGCCCCGGGACCGACCCGCGCGCCGCGACGGCCGGCAGCACCCCACCGCCCACCCGGCGGGGCACCGAGCTGCTGCTGCTCGGGTTCGCGGTCGTCGTCACCCTGGTCGCCCAGTGCATCGTCGACCTGACGGTGACCGGGTCGCTCACCACCGAGCTGGCCACCTTCGGCACCTGGTTCGCCGGCCTCTGGCTGGTCGCCCACCTCGTCGTCCGCAAGCTGGCGCCCTACGCCGACCCGCTGCTGCTGCCCTGCATCGCCGTGCTGTCCGGCCTCGGCCTGGTGATGATCCACCGCCTCGACCTCTCCGGGAACACGATCGGGGCCAGCGCCACCGGCGAGGACGCCCCGGTGCAGCTGCTGTGGGCCACGGTCGGGCTGGTGCTGTTCATCGCCGTCCTGGTCGTCGTCCGGGACCACCGGGTGCTGGCCCGGTTCGCCTACACCCTCGCCCTGGTCGGCCTGGTGCTGCTGGCGATCCCCGCGGTGCTGCCCGCCTCGATCTCGGAGGTCTACGGCGCCAAGCTGTGGATCCGGGTCGCCGGCTTCTCCATCCAGCCCGGTGAGTTCGCCAAGATCTGCCTGATCGTCTTCTTCGCCGCCTACCTGGTCGACAAGCGCGACGTGCTGGCCCTGGCCAGCCGCAAGGTGGCCGGGCTGGAGCTGCCACGCGGCCGCGACCTCGGCCCGGTGCTGCTCGCCTGGGTCGCCTCCATCCTGGTCCTGGTGTTCGAGCGCGACCTGGGCAGCTCGCTGCTGCTGTTCGGCATCTTCGTGGTGATGATCTACATCGCCACCGAGCGGGCGAGCTGGCTGGTCATCGGTCTGCTGCTCTTCGCCGGCGGGGCGTTCATCGCCTACCAGGCCTTCGGCCACGTCCGGGTCCGGGTCGACACCTGGCTGGACCCGTTCGCCTACGCCGACGAGGGCGGCTACCAGATCGTCCAGTCGCTGTTCAGCCTCGGCACCGGCGGGCTGTTCGGCGCCGGGCTCGGCGGCGGCCGCCCCGACCAGGTCCCGGTGGCCAAGAGCGACTTCATCGCCGCCGCGATCGGCGAGGAGCTCGGGCTCTTCGGCCTGGTCGCCATGATCGTCATCTACCTGGTGCTGGTGGAGCGCGGGCTGCGCACCTCGCTCGTCGTCCGCGACGGCTTCGGCAAGCTGCTGGCCGCTGGGCTGGCCTTCGCGGTGGCCTGGCAGGTCTTCGTCGTCCTCGGCGGCGTGACCGGCCTGCTGCCGCTCACCGGCCTCACCACCCCGTTCGTCGCCTACGGAGGCTCCTCGCTGGTCGCCAACTTCGGCCTGGTCGCGCTGCTGGTGCGGATCAGCGACGCCGCCCGTCGCCCGGCCGCACCGCCCGCCCCGACGCCGGCGAAGCTGACCGACGCCCCCACCGAGGTGGTGCGGCCGTGAACGCCCCGCTGCGCAAGGTCGCCATCAGCGTGCTGGTGCTGTTCACCCTGCTGATCGTCAACGTCAACGTCATCCAGGTGATCCGCGCCGACGACCTGCGGGACAACCCGCGCAACACCCGGGTGCTCACCGAGGAGTACGACCAGCAGCGCGGCGCGATCGTGGTCGCCGGCAACGAGATCGCGTTCTCGGAGGAGACCGACAACTCCCTCACCTACCTGCGCCGCTACGCCGACGGCCCGCTCTACGCCCCGGTCACCGGCTACTACTCGGTCCTGTTCGGCAACACCGGCATCGAGCGCGCGGAGAACGACGTGCTGCGCGGCACCGACGACCGGCTCTTCGGCCGCCGGCTGGCCGACATCTTCACCGGCCGCGACCTCTCCGGGGGCAACGTCGAGCTGACCCTGGACCCCGCGGCCCAGCAGGCGGCGATGGAGGGGCTGGCCGGCGTCACCGGCGCCGTCGTGGCGCTGGACCCGTCCACCGGTGCGGTCCTGGCCCTGGCCAGCACGCCGACCTTCGACCCGAACCAGCTCTCCAGCCACGACCCGGCCGCGATGCGCGCCTACGCCGAGCAGCTCGACGCCCAGGGCATCGAGCCGACGGTCAACCAGGCCATCACCGAGCGGTACCCCGCGGGTTCGATCTTCAAGGTGATCGTCTCCGCCGCGGCCCTGGCCAGCGGCGACTACACCCCGGAGACGGTCATCCCGGCGCCGACGGACTACACGCTCCCGGGCACCGACGAACCGCTGGAGAACTTCGGCGGTTCGGCCTGCAGCCCCACCGGCGAGCAGCCGCTGATCGACGCGCTGACCATCTCCTGCAACACCGCCTTCGCCCAGCTGGGCATCGACCTGGGCGAGGACCGGGTGCGGGAGATGGCCGAGGCGTTCGGCATGGACGACGAGGGCTTCGAGATGCCGCTGCGGGTCGCCGGCAGCACGATCGGCGACGTCGACGGCGACGCCCAGCTCGGGCAGACGTCGATCGGGCAGTTCAACGTGGCGGTCACCCCCATGCAGGCGGCGATGATCGCCGCCGCCGTCGCCAACGACGGCACGCTGATGGAGCCGTTCCTGGTCGACTCCATCCAGGCCCCAGACCTCACGGTGATCGACCAGACCGACCCCGAGGTGCTGACCGAGCCCGTCTCCGACGACGTCGCCGCCCAGCTCACCGAGATGATGACCAGCGTCGTGGCGAACGGCTCCGGCCGGCGCGCGCAGATCAGCGGGGTGACCGTGGCGGGCAAGACCGGAACGGCGGAGAACGCCGGGGACGACCACAACTGGTTCATCGGCTTCGCCCCCGCCGACGACCCGCAGATCGCGGTCGCGGTGTTCGTCAAGAACGGCGGTGGCACCGGCGGCGACACCTCCGCCCCGATCGCCCGGTCGGTCATCGAGGCGCACCTGGGGGGCGGGGGCTGATGGCCGTCCGCGTGGGCAGCCTGCTGGCCGGCCGGTACGAGATCACCGCACCGATCGCCACCGGCGGCATGGGCGAGGTGTGGCAGGCCCGGGACCGGACGCTGGGCCGCACGGTCGCGGTCAAGGTGCTCAAGAGCGAGTACACCAGCGACACCAGCTTCCTCATCCGGTTCCGGAACGAGGCCCGGCACACCGCGGCGCTCTCCCACCCCAACATCGCCTCGGTCTACGACTACGGCGAGACGACGCAGGAGGGCCAGCGGCTGGCCTACCTGATCATGGAGTTCGTCGAGGGCAAGCCACTGGTCACGATCCTCGCCGAGCGCGGCCGGCTGACCTCCGAGCAGGCCCTGGACGTGCTCGGCCAGGCCGGCGACGGGCTGTCCGCGGCGCACGCCGCCGGCATGGTGCACCGGGACATCAAGCCCGGGAACCTGCTGGTGCGCCCCGACGGCGTGGTCAAGCTGACCGACTTCGGCATCGCCTACGCCCGGGACGCCGCCCCGCTGACCCGCACCGGCATGGTCGTGGGCACCGCGCAGTACCTCTCCCCCGAGCAAGCGCAGGGCCACGTGGTCACCGCGGCCTCCGACGTCTACTCCCTGGGCGTGCTCGGCTACGAGTGCGTCGCCGGGGTGCGGCCCTTCGACGGCGAGTCGCAGGTGGCGATCGCGCTGGCGCAGATCAACCGGCCGCCGCCGCCGCTGCCTGCCGACGTCCCCCGTGAGGTGCGGGCGCTCATCGAGCGCGCCCTGGCCAAGGACCCGGCCGCCCGCTTCCCCGACGGCGGCGCCTTCGCCGACGCCGTGCGGCAGGTCGCCGCCGGTGGCGTGGTGCCCCCGCCCACGGCGATGACCCAGGTGTTCGCCGACGACGGCACCGCCACCACGATGATCCCGGCCACCGGCCCCGGCACCGTGGTGAACCCCAGGACCGCGCCGCGCACCATGCCGCCGCTGCACGGACGCCCGGTCGGCGACGACGACGCCGGCACCTGGGACGACGACCAGCCCGACCCCGCCCGGCAGCGCCGCACCCGGCTGCTGTGGGCCGGCGCCGCGGTGGCCCTGCTGGCGCTGGTGGTCGTCGGTTGGATCGTCATCAACTCCGGCGGCAGCGAGCGCTCCGACACGGCCGCTCCCAGCACCACCAGCACCGCGCCGTCATCCAGGCCGGCGGCGAGCACCAACGCCACCGGCGGCATCGACTGGGACGTCGCCTCCTACGTCGGCGACGACGCCGACACCGTGCAGCAGGTGCTCGAGGGCCTGGGGCTGAGCGTCGATCAGGCGGCGGCCAGCGACGCACAGCTGGCCGCCGCCGGCCAGCAGCTTGACGAGGACGTCGTAGTCACAGCTGACCCGGCGCAGGCGAGCCTCGCCCCGGGCGACCAGGTGGTCCTGTTCGTCAGCGGCGCGCCGTACACCCCGGAGGGCGACGAGACACCCGCTCCCGCCCCCGCCCCCACTCCCGAGGACGACTCCAGCGAAGACGATGCAGTCGAGGACCCGGGGTGTGGCATCCGAGGCCTGGTAGCGCCCGACGAGTCGCTGGTGGCCGCCGAGCCCTCCACAGTGAGTCCGTCGCCTGGCGAGCCGTCCAGTCCCTCACCCGTCGAACCGTCCAGCCCCTCGCCTCCTGAATCGCCCAAACCGCCGCCATCAGCACCGTCGAGTCCATCGACGACGACGGCGAGCCCCTCGGCGGCGCCGACGAGCAGCACATGTTGATCACCGGGCTGGGTCCTCTCCGGGCAGCTCGTGCGTCCCTGGTGACACACCCGTCCCCGGCCGTCCGCGTCGCGCCGGTGGCGGGCGTCCCGGCGATTAGGCTCGCCGACGGCGTGCCGTCCCCCGGTCCCGCCGTACCGGAGCTGCGACCGTCGCACCGCGTCACCCGAGAGGACCCCCGATGACCACCCCCTCAGTGCTCGGCGAGCGCTACGAGATCGGCGGGGTGCTCGGCCGCGGCGGCATGGCGGAGGTGCACCGCGGCCGCGACCTGCGGCTGGGGCGCGAGGTGGCGGTCAAGGTGCTGCGCCAGGACCTCGCCCGTGACCCGTCGTCCCAGGTCAGGTTCCGCCGTGAGGCGCAGGCCGCGGCCTCGCTGAACCACCCCGCGATCGTGGCCGTCTACGACACGGGCGAGGACCGCACGCCCGCGGGCGCCACGCCCTACATCGTCATGGAGTACGTCGAGGGCGAGACGCTGCGCGACGTGCTGCGCAGCGAGGGCCGGCTGTCCCCCGAGCGGGCCATGTCGCTGACCGCCGACATCTGCGCGGCCCTCGACTTCAGCCATCGCAACGGGATCGTGCACCGGGACGTGAAGCCCGGGAACGTGATGATCACCCCGCAGGGCACCGTCAAGGTGATGGACTTCGGCATCGCCCGGGCCGTCTCCGACTCGGCCGCCACGATGACCTCCACCGCCGCGGTGATCGGCACCGCCCAGTACCTCTCCCCCGAGCAGGCCCGCGGCGAGGGCGTCGACGCCCGGTCCGACGTCTACTCGGCCGGCTGCCTGCTGTACGAACTGGTCACCGGCACCCCGCCGTTCACCGGCGACTCCCCGGTGGCGGTCGCCTACCAGCACGTGCGCGAGGACCCGAGGACGCCGTCCTCGATCAACCCGGCGATCCCGCCGGAGCTCGACGCGATCCTGCTCAAGGCGATGAGCAAGAACCCGGCCAACCGGTACCAGTCGGCGGCGGACATGCGGGCCGACCTGCTCCGTGCGGTCGCCGGCCAGCGGGTCGAGGCGACGCCGGTGATGAGCGACGCCGAGAAGACCACGATCATCGGCGCCACGCCGGGCGGCTACGCCGGGGACGAGTGGACCGACGAGGGTGCCGACCGCAAGCGCAACCGCAACCGGCTCATCGCCCTCGTCGTCGCCGGGCTGGTCCTCATCGCCGGCTCCATCGGCATCGCCCTGGCCGTCGCGAACGACGGCGAGGAGGCCCCGGTCATCGCCCAGGTGACCGTCCCGGACGTCACCACCGCCACCGAGGCCGACGCCCGGTCGCGGCTGACGGCCGAGGGCCTGGAGGTCGGCGGGGTCACGACCCGGTCCGACCCGGAGATCGCCGAGGGCCTGGTCATCAGCACCGACCCGGTGGCCGGCACGGAGGTCGACGAGGGCTCGGTGATCGGCCTGGTCGTCAGTGCCGGACCGGACACCCTCACCGTCCCCCAGGTCGTCGGGCTCACCGAGGACCGCGCCACCAGCAACCTGCGCAGCGCGGGGTTCACCGGGTCGATCAGCAGCCGCCAGGCCGACTCGCTGCTGCCCGAGGGCCAGGTCATCGGCATCGACCCGGGCGAGGGGACGGACGCCGCGCCGGACGCCTCCTTCACGCTGCAGGTCTCCACTGGCACGGTCTCCATCCCGGCCGACCTGGTCGGCCGCACCCCCGCCGAGGCCCGGGCCGCCCTCGGGGCCCTCGGCATCGACGACAGCGACATCGAGGAGATCAACTCCGAGACCGACGAGGTCGCCCCGGGCCTGGTCGCCGGCACCCAGCCCGGCGCCCGCTCCGCGGTCGCCGCCGGCGACGAGATCACGCTCCTGGTCGCGGTCGCCATCCCGGTCGAGACGCCGACCAGCTCTGCACCGGTCCCCCCGCCGTCCAGCACTCCGACGGCCCCCCCGTCGGCGTCGCCCACCACCTGACCGGCACGCCAGACGACGAAGGCCCCTCCCGGACGTCCGGGAGGGGCCTTCGTCTCGTCTGGGGGCCGCTCAGCGGCCCGGTGAGGTGCCTGCGGTCAGCTGACGGCCACCGTGAGCCGGCGGGCTGTGGCGGCGGCTGCCTCGACGCGGTCGGCGTCCGGGGCGAGGCCGCAGGAGGTCAGCCAGTTGGCCAGCAGCTGGTGGCCCCCCTCGGTGAGCACCGACTCGGGGTGGAACTGCACACCCTCGATCGGCAGCTCCCGGTGCCGGAGGGCCATCACGATCCCCGAGGGCGTCCGTCCGGTCACCTCCAGCTCGGCCGGCACGCTGTCGGACTCCACTGCGAGCGAGTGGTAGCGGGTCGCGGTGAACGGCGAGGACAGCCCGGCGAGCACACCGACGCCGTCGTGCACGACCTGGCTGGTCTTGCCGTGCAGCAGCTCGGGGGCCCGGCCCACGACGCCGCCGAACGCCTCGGCGATCGCCTGGTGGCCCAGGCAGACCCCCAGGACCGGCAGCCCGGCCTCGGCGGCCGCCCGCACCATGGGCACGGTCACCCCGGCGTCGACGGGCGTCCCGGGCCCGGGCGAGAGCAGGACGCCGGCGACGTCCAGGTCGGCCAGCTCGGCGATCGTCACGGCGTCGTTGCGCCGGACCACGCTGGGCACCCCCAGCTGGCCCAGGTACTGCACCAGGTTGTAGACGAAGCTGTCGAAGTTGTCGACGACCAGCACCGGCCGGACGGCCGGCTCACTCGCGTTCTGCACACGCCAGGTGTACACGCCGGGGAGGGGCCCCGTCACGGCCGGGCTGCCCGCCCGGCTGTGCGGATCAGCCGGCGGCGACCGCGTGCTGCATGTCCAGCGACCCGTCGTAGGGCGGCAGGGTCAGCTGCTGCTGGTCCTCCAGGCGGTAGGTGAGCCCGTAGGCGTCGGCCTGTTCCTCGAGCAGCCGGACCTGCGGGGAGGCGGCCAGCTCGGCGCGCATCTCGTCGGCCTCGCCGACTGCGGTGACCACGTAGGGCGGGGAGTACGTGCGCCCCTGCAGCAGCAGCGTGGGGCCGACGCAGATGACCGCACTGGTGGCGACCAGCCGCTTGCCCATGATGGCGACGCCCTCCGCGCCGGCGGCCCAGAGCGCGTTCACCACTCCCTGGACGTCGGACTGGTGGATGACCAGGTTGTCGGGGTCGACCCCGCCCGGCTGGTTGGCACCGGCCTTGGGCTTCACGTCGTCGAGCACCACCGACAGCCCCGGACCGGTCAGCTCGGTCAGCCCGGCCGACGCCAGGCCGGTCGCCCCGTCGGCCTGCACCGCGGCGACGTCACCGTTGCGTGAGGCGGCGAGGTCGGTGAGCTCCTGCACCCGTGCCTGCAACGCCGCCAGCTCGGCCTGCTGCCGGGCGACCGCAGCGTCGCGCTCCTCCACCAGTCCGGACAGCTGGGAGCTCTCCCCGGCCCGCAGGTCCGTGCCCTGCGCCGTCTGGCTGGAGGTCGCGAAGAGCAGCCCGGCCACCAGCCCGACGACCGGGACGAGCGCCGTCCACACGGTCGGACGGCGGAGCTTCGTGCTGCGGCGCACGGGCACCTCCTGGCGGCTGGGCGACGGCGGGCCGGGGGGACGCGCGGCCCGCGCGCGGGGCGGCCCCTGACCCCCTGCAGCTTAGGCTGGTGTCAGGTCACGCCGGGGCGACAGTCCACGGCCCGGGAGGGAGTCCGCAGGTGCCGAAGTCGAAGGTGCGCAAGAAGTCG
Organism: Modestobacter lacusdianchii; assembly: GCF_054177765.1. Taxonomy (NCBI): domain Bacteria; kingdom Bacillati; phylum Actinomycetota; class Actinomycetes; order Geodermatophilales; family Geodermatophilaceae; genus Modestobacter; species Modestobacter lacusdianchii. The sequence goes on from NZ_JBJJTJ010000005.1 coordinate 152,450, forward strand.
GTGTACACACCGCCCGAGGGTGTGCTGCCCTCGAGCGCGGCACGCGCCCGCGCCGCCGAGCCCAGCCCCCGGTGGTACGCGGTCGTGATGGTCGCGCTCATGCTCCTCGGGCTGCTGTGGATCGTCGTCTACTACGTCGCCGGGGACCGCATCCCGTTCATGACCTCACTGGGCGCCTGGAACTTCGCGATCGGGTTCGGCGCCATGGTCGCCGGCCTCGTCATGTCGATGCGCTGGCGCTGACCCCCGCCCCCCCTGCGACAGGCCCTCGTCCTCCGGGACGGGGGCCTTCGTCGTTCCCGGGCCCGCCGTCCGCCCTCCGTGAGCCCTCGAGCCTCCCGGAGCGGGTGCCGCGACGCGGCCTGCGGCGGAGCGACAGTGCACGCCCCTGCTGTGGACGACCGTTGCCCGCGGGACGCCGGACCCTGGGGACCGTCGGCGCACACCAGCGGCGATCCGGACGTCCGGTGATGTGCACACTCCGGCCAGTGAGCGGCTCGCGGAGTCGACAAACCGTCAACCCGCAGGTCAGCGGCCTGTCACCGGGAAGGGTGAAGATCGTCTGTGCACAGCGCCTCGCGCCGTCCACAGGAGGCTGGATCCGTCGTCCACCGGGTTGTCCACGATGTGTGGACTCCGGAGCCGATCTCATACCGCGCTGACCTGGGCAGATGCCGACGATGTGACCACTGGGACGGAAACGGCACGTGGGTAACTACACCGGTGGAAGTCCGTCCCCAGCTGTGTACACACCTGTGGGAAAACCGCCCGCACACGACCGGCCTGCGAGCCCTTACTACCCGTCCCGGTGAATGGCAAACCGACAGCGTGACGGGCCGGTCCTGGGCGTGTCCGGGTGAGTTGTCGACATCGGTCCACGCCCGTCCACACCCTGGCGGTGCCCACAGGGCCGCAGACACCACAGCCCCCGCCGGACGGGCGGGGGCTGTGGACGGAGGAGCCACCGGGCTCAGTCGGTGAGCAGCTCGAGCAGGGTCGCGTTGGCCAGACCGCCGCCCTCGCACATGGTCTGCAGCCCGAACCGGGTGCCGGTCGCCTGCATGTGGTGCACCAGGGTGGTCATGATCCGCGCCCCCGAGGCGCCGAGCGGGTGACCGAGGGCGATCGCCCCGCCCAGCGGGTTCACCGCCGCCGGGTCCGCGCCGATCTCGCGCTGCCAGGCCAGCGGGACGGGCGCGAACGCCTCGTTGACCTCGAAGACGCCGACGTCGGCCAGCGGGACGCCCGCCCGGGCCAGCAGCTTGCGGGTGGCCGGGATGGGGGCGGTCAGCATGATCACCGGGTCGTCGCCGGCGACGACGGTGGTGTGCACCCGGACGATCGGGGTCAGGCCGAGCTCGCGGGCCCGCTCGGAGGTGGTGACCAGCAGCGCGGCCGAGCCGTCGGAGATCTGGCTGGCGTTGCCGGCGCTGATCACCCCGTCGGGCCGGAACGGCGTCTTCAGCGCCCCGAGGGAGGCCAGCGTGCCACCGCTGCGGATCCCCTCGTCGCGGGTGACCTGCACGCCCTCGGGGGTGGTCACGGGGACGATCTGGTCGTCGAAGGCACCGTCGGCCTGTGCCTTGCCGGCGCGTTCGTGCGAGCGGAGGGCGAACTCGTCGAGCTCGGCGCGGCTGAGCCCCCACCGCTGGGCGATCATCTCCGCCCCGATGCCCTGGTTGGGGACGACGCCCTCGTAGCGGGCCAGGAACGCCGGACCGAGCGGGCGCCCGGCCGACCCGTCGCCGGACGACGACCCCATCGGGACCCGGCTCATCGACTCGACGCCGCCGGCGACCACCACGTCGGCCTGGCCGCTGATCACCGTGGCGGCGGCGAACGCGACTGCCTGCTGGGACGAGCCGCACTGCCGGTCGATCGTGGTGCCGGGCACCGACTCCGGCCAGCCGGCCGCCAGCGCGGCGACCCGACCGATGTTGCTGGTCTGCTCACCGACCTGGCTGACGCAGCCCCAGAACACGTCGTCGACCAGCGCCGGGTCGAGCCCGGTCCGTTCGGCGAGTGCGGTGAGCACGGCCGCGGACAGGTCGGCCGCGTGCACCCCCGCCAGCCCACCTCCGCGCCGGCCGACCGGCGTCCGGACGGCGGCGCAGATGACCGCGTCCCGCATGGCACTCCTCCTCGTCGAGCAGCGAGCGGGCCGCGACCCGCGGGCCGGCCCCGGGACGTCTGGGACGTCCTGTCCCGGTGATGCTATGCCTCGGACGCAGGCGTACCAGGAGCTGCTGACAAGCTGGCGGCGTGCAGTGGTCCCCCCAGGTCGGCGAGACCGTCGCGGTGGCCGTCGCTGGTCTGGGGCTCGCGCTGGCCACCCTGCTGGTCGACCCGGTCGGGCGGGTGCTGGTCGGCGCCGCCGCCGTCCTGCTCCTGGCCCTGGCGGCGCGCGACGCGCTGCTGCGCCCCCGGCTCCGCGCGGACGCCGACGGTGTCCTGCTGGTGCTCGGCCGGCGCGACCTCGGCGTGGACCCGGCGACGGTCGTGGAGGCGCTGCAGGACGCCGGCGCGGCGTCCTGACGGGTCAGCGCAGCTGACCGAACACCAGCACCAGCAGGACGACGACCAGGACGGCCACCCCTGCGACGGCGAGCGGCCGTCGCCGGCCGGCGAACACCAGCACGGCCGCGGTCAGCGCCCCGGTGACCAGGCCGCCGAGGTGCCCGAGCAACGAGACGCCGGGCAGGAAGCTGATCACCAGGTTGATGCCCAGCAGGGTGAGCAGGCCGCGCAGGTCCTGCTTCTGCTGCACCAGGACGACGCCGAAGGCGGCCATCAGGCCGTAGATCGCCGCGGAGGCGCCGACGACCCCGCCGAAGTAGCTGCCGAACAGCTGCAGCGCGGCCGCGCCGCCGAGGGCGGACACCAGGTAGACGGTGAGGTACCGGGCCCTGCCCAGCATCCGCTCGAGCTCGGAGCCGAACAGCAGCAGGGCGAACATGTTGAGCAGCAGGTGCACCGGGCTCACGTGGGTGAAGGCGCTCGTCGGCACCCGCCACCACTCGCCCAGGTCGACCAGGAAGGGGGCGAGGACGAACTGGTCCTGCAACGGTGAGTCGAAGCTGCGCAGCGGGTCGACCCCCACGCTGACGGCCGAGATCGCGGTCGCCACCCCGATCAGCACGTTGACCGCGATCAGGGTCAGGGTGACGACCCCCCAGCGCCGTCCGGCCAGCCGGACACCGCTGCCCCGGCGGGGCTGACGCACCGCGGCGTTGCCGGCCCGGACGTCGTCCGGGCACTGGAAACCGACCGCGGCCGGGTTCATGCACTCCGGGCAGATCGGCCGGCCGCAGCGGGTGCAGCGCACCCCGGTGGGCCGGTCCGGGTGCCGGTAGCAGGTGGCGGGGGGCGCCGGCTGCGGTCCACCCGCGCCGGCGCCCCCGATGCCCTCGGGCGTGGTCAGCTGCGCTGCACCTCGACGGACTCGATGACGACGTCGTCGACCGGGCGGTCACCGCGGGCGGTGGGGGTGGTGGCGATCCGGTCCACCACGGCGCGGCTGGCCTCGTCGGCGACCTCACCGAAGATCGTGTGCTTGTTGTTCAGGTGCGGGGTGTTGGTGACGGTGATGAAGAACTGCGAGCCGTTGGTGCCCGGTCCGGCGTTGGCCATCGCCAGCAGGTAGGGGCGGTTGAACGACAGGTCGGGGTGGAACTCGTCGCCGAAGCGGTAGCCGGGGCCACCGGTGCCCTGACCGAGGGGGTCGCCACCCTGGATCATGAAGCCGTCGATGACGCGGTGGAACACCGTGCCGTCGTAGAGCCTGGCGGTCGTCTTCTCGCGGGTGCGCGGGTCGATCCACTCGCGGCTGCCCTCGGCGAGCTCGGCGAAGTTGGCGACCGTCTTGGGCGCGTGGTCGGGGAACAGGTCGACGGTGATGTCGCCGTGGTTGGTGTGCAGGACGGCGCGCCGTGCGGCGGGGGTCTGTTCGGTCACGACCACCACTCTCCCACTGCTGCCCGGGAGCCTGCCGGGTACCCGGTCAGGAGCGGCTGTGCGGGCGCACGCACGGGGGCGGGGCCGGGAGTGGAGACGAGGGGAATCGAACCCCTAACCCCCGCCTTGCAAAATCGACCGAGGGGTGGTTTGACAGAATGGGCTATGACTGAAAACCCATCCTGACCAGCACTTTCATCGTCGGCCGTCGTCGGGCGATGTTGGCCGTTTTCGGCCGTTTTGCGGACTATCTGCGGACTGTGTGCGGACTGGACGCATCACAGCCGTCGCTCCGACTGCTGCGTTCGGAGGCGGCACCCGCCCCATCCCCGCAGGAGCCTCTCCGACTGCGCCGGCCGCCGGAAGGGCGCTGCGCGTCCCTGCGGGATGGGCCTGCGGCCCACCCTTCCCCCGGCGCTGCACAGTCGGAGGCGAGCTGGTTATGGGGAAGCGGAGTAGACACTCGGCTGACCGCCCACGTTCTGCTTCGGCGCGGGAGGGCTGACGTCACCGATCCGCTGGTGGCGATGGCGGGTCCTCCGACCAGGATCGGTAGAGCTGGTGGATGCCCTCGGACTCGGCCAGCACGGTGCGCCACCGGGGATTCTGCGGCTCCCCGCCCATCTCAATGCACCACTGCACCGCCGACTCGAGGGTCTGTCGCGGCGTGACGAAGTGCCCGTCAGGTCGGACGGTGTAGAGGTGGAGGTGCGGGAAGGTGGCGTGACTCCGACCGGTCGGGTGCCAGTGCATCGCCCACAGCTTCGCGTTGTCCGGAGTCCTGAACTCGTACAGGTAAGCCGAGGTGGTGACCCGCCAGCGCCCCTGCTCGATGTCGTACCTCTCGGGGTCGGTCGGGACGATCCGATAATGCATGGACGCCAGGAACCGGCAGCCGGCTGCGTCACCACGCAGGAGGAGGCCGTCGCCGCCGTTGAGGCTCCACAGGTGCGTCTTGCCCGCGGTGGCGCGGCCGCCCGGCGAAACGACGATCTTGCCGACTCCGAGGCAGGCTACCGCCCGCTCAAGAGGGGTCAGGAACGCCTCGACCGCTTGATACGGCGACGCTCCCGGCACGAGTCGTCAGCGCACGAGGGGCAGGGCCATGAGCACGTCGAGCAGCCCGGGATGGGCATCAGGATCGACGTCGTCGAACGTGCCCTCGTCCAGGGCGACGAGGAAGTCCTCCCCGCTCAGGTCCAGGGCACGGCGGGCGATCCGGTCGAAGGCGACGGCAGCTTCCTCGGGGGTGAGCTCCTTCGCTTCGACGGACGCATTGCTCTCCGCGATCGACACGAGCACCCCTCCTTCATCCACACGTCCCTCCACAAGGACGTCCACACCCACGTGTCTACAGGGTGCCACCGACGAAGCGATTCGGGGAGTCAAGGCGTATGCGCCCGTCACACGTTCGGGGCGGACCGTCGCGCTCCCTGGCCGCCCGCGCCCGGCGTCGCACATCTGCCGCGACTGCGCCCGGCCCGCGGCCACGCAACCGCGGGAAGACGGCGCTGAGGCGGGAGGCTCTCCGGGCATGGACGTGACGCTGCTGTACTTCGACGGGTGCACGACCTGGCAGGTGGCTGACCAGCGGCTGCAGGAAGCGCTGGCCCGCGCCGGCCGCGACGACGTGCGTGTGCAGCGCCGCCTGGTCAGCACCCCGGAGCAGGCCGAGGCCGCGCGGTTCCGCGGGTCGCCGACGGTGCTGGTGGACGGGCGGGACCCGTTCGCAAATCCCGCTGCCCCGGTCGGCCTGTCCTGCCGGGTGTACGCACTGCGGACGGCCTGGCCGGATCACCGACGGTCGACCAGTTGCTCGCGGTCCTGCAGTGAGGCTGCCCGGCCGCCGGCTCGTCGGCACCGACGAGATCCGGTCGTGCGGCTGCTGTGGCCGCGACCTGCCGGTGACGGCCGTGCACGAGCTCGGCGCCACCCCGGGCGTCTACATCTGCCGCCGCTGCGGGTTGTGGGCCGCGACCCGGATCGGCCGCCGGTAGGACGGCACCGCCCGGTGCCCATCCGGGTCGGCGGTCAAGCGATCGGCAGACGGGGAACGATGTCGGCCAGCGACGGGCACCGGCCGACTCCTTGCACGCAAGACGTCGCGGTGTCTGTTCATCCGGTCCGGTGTTGGCCCTGCGCTGATGGCGGCGTCACCCGGCCGGTCGCTTCGGGGCCGCGGCGGCAAGGGTGAGCTGGCGGCGGTGATGCTCGAAGTGCCGGGCCGGATACCGGTACACGTCGGCCAGCGACATGAAGCCGAAATACGGGTCCCACCCGGTCGGGAACGGCATGCCGCGGTGCAGCGCCTCTTCGGGCTCGCGGTCCAGCTGGCGTTTCAGCGCAGCGGTCGTGCGGTCGGCCAACGACCCCATCCGGGCGTGGTCGAACACCCGCGCCGCGGCCACCGATCCCCAGTAGTTGATGACGTGGAACGGCCGGGTGGTGAAGTTGAGCAGCGCCGCCCATCCCCGGCCGACCGGGGCCGGCAGCCGGCTGACCAGGCGCACCAGCGGCAGCAGCACCCGCACGACGTGGAAGCCGAAGACCATGTGGAACAGCAGCTGCTCGTTGGTCCACCGGGTGCCGTCGCTGGGGCGGCGCAGGTCGGCGGCATCGGCGCCGGCGAGCAGCTCGTGTAGCGACGCCCGGGCCGCGTCCATCTCTCGCGCGATGGCCAGCCGGTCCACCAGCGATTCGCCCGCCGGCGTCGCCCCGGGCACCGTTTCCGGAGATCTGCTCATGTGACCACCGTGGCCGCCACCGCAGGCACAGGCAAGGCGCCTGTCCGCCGCATCCCCCTCCGCCGGTGCTACAGCCCGAACGCGCCGCCCTCGACGAGGATGACGATGCCGAGGCCGATCAGCACCAGCGGGAACAGTACGTGCTCCCAGCGCTCGAGAACCTCGGCGATCGGCTTGCGGGTGGCCACGAACCGGGCCGCAGCGACCAGCACCGCAACCAGGGCCAGGAACACCGCGGAGTAGGCGACGATGCCGGCGGTGCCGACGGTGGCGAACACCGGCACGTACACGCCGATGTTGTCGCCGCCGTTGGCGAACGTCACCGCCGCAACGGTCAGCGCGCTCACCGACTTCCCGGCGACCTTGCCCTCGTCGTCATCGTCATCGTCGTCGTCGCCGCGCCAGGCCCGCCAGGCTGCGAGCAGGCCGAGCGCCAGCGGGATGAGCCCGAAGTACGGGATTGCGGCCTCGGGCAGAAAGCTGCGCGCGCCCAGTGCGACGAGTACCGCCGCGGCCAGGATCGCGCCGAAGCCCAGGTACTGGCCTGCGAGGATCGCTGCGGTGGTGCCGCGCCGGCCGGCGCCGCGGGCGTAGAACAGCGACAGCACGATGATGTCGTCGATGTTGGTGACCACGAACAGGCCGAGCGCCTGCAGCGTCCAGGTGGCGACGTCCACGAACAAGTTCTCCGATCAGTGTTTGCCCGGGTGGGCGTGGTGCGGCCTTCGGCCGGTCGTGCATGTGTGGGCGTGCCGGCGAGCGGGAGCGTCTGGTGGGTGGGTGCTCCGGCGAGCGGCGCCGGGCGGGTCAGGCGGCGATGCGCTCCGGGTCGGCCGGTGCGGGCAGCCGGCCGATGCCGGGCAGGAACCGGCCGGCGCGGGTGGCGAAGGCGAGGTAGGCGGCGCCGTGCACCGCGCGCAGGTACGGCTCCTCGATGCTGCGGACCTGCAGCTGCACCGCGACCACCAGCGCGGCCAGCGCCGCGGCGCCCAACCAGGCCCGCTCGGCGTCGGTTAGCTCGGAGTGCGCGTGGACCTGGGCCGGGGCCACGCTCACCGGACCGTCGTTTCAGCGGTTTCCGCGGCGCCGACAGGCAGCGGCACCGACGAGCCGGCGACCGCGGTCAGCAGTCGGTGGCCGGCGTCGGTGAGCCGGTACATGACCAGCTTGCCGTCGCGGCGGGACGTGGACAGGCCCGCGGTGCGCAGGACGCGGCAGTGGTGCGAAGCCAGGTTTTGCGACAGCTCGGTGATCCAGGCAAGGTCGCACACGCACAGCTCCTCGCCCAGCTGCAGCGCCACAGCGATGCGCAGCCGGGTGGGATCGCCCAGCGCCTTCGCCTGCGCGGCCAGCGCCCGCGCCCGCTCCTCGCCGGTCAGCGCGGCACGGACCGCCTCAGCGTGCGGCAGATCGAGACACAACAGCTCGCAGGTGTCGCCGTTCATCGGTTCCCTTCGCATCCCGGTCGAGTCCAGACCAACATAGCAACAGGCGTTGGTACGAGCGAGCTGCGGCGGGATGTCGCCGCGATCTGGTCGAGGGTCACTGGGGCCGAGCGCGACCTGACGCCAGACCGGACCAGCATTCGCAAGCGGTGATCGTCCTCGTTCACGAGTTCAGTCAAGGCAATGGATTATTGCCAATAACCACCGGCATTGATCATCTAGATGCCGCCACGTGCTGAAAGAGAACGCCAATATTCCGTGAAGAACGGCACGAATGCTACCTTTGGCGGTAGTTCGGGCCCCGCTTTGCGGGGCCCATCGGCGTTTCTAGGGGTGACTTGTTGGTCATTGTCGGGTGGCGTTGAATATGCACGGTGGAATGAAAATCTACGCCGGCGCGCCGGCGGCTGCCCGGCACTACGTGGAGGCTGACCGCGGCCGGGCGGACGACTACTACCTCACCGAGGGCACCGGGATCGCCCGCCGGTTCACCGCCACCGACGGGCGCGTGGCCGAGCTGGCTCCGCTGACCGGCGACACCTACGAGACCTGGGTGGCCGGCCGCGATCCGGAGACGGGCGAGCCGAGGGGGCAGCTGCGCGGCGACGAGCACGCCGTGCGGTTCGCCGAGGTGGTGGTCAACGGCCCGAAGACCTGGTCGCTGGCCGCCGCGCTGCACTCGGACATTGCCCTCGCGTACGAGGCGGCGCAGGACCGCGCCGCCGAGCAGATCATCGCCTGGCTCTCGCAGCACGCCACCACCCGGGTCGGGCCGCGCGGCGGGCAGGTGCAGGTGCCGCTGGAGGTGCTGGAGGCGGCGACGGTTCGGCACTACACCTCCCGGGCGAACGACCCGCACTGGCACCTGCACCTACAGCTGCTGTCCCGAGTGTTCGCGGCCGGGAAATGGCGCGGCTTGCACACCGTCGGCGTCCGCGACTTCTTGGGCGCGATCAACGGGATCGGGCACGCCGCGATGGCGTGTGACCCGGAATTGAACGCCGCCTTCGCCGCGAAGGGCTACACGAAGGGCGGTACTGGAGAAATACTGGAGCTCGCCGAGTACACGGGCCCATTCAGTGCCCGGCACGCGCAGATCGCCCGGAATGTGGACCGCTACGAAGCCGAATGGACCGCGGCGCACCCCGGCGAATCCCCCGGGCCGGTGCTGCGCCGGGCCTGGGACGTCCGGGCGTGGGCCGACGGCCGTCCGGACAAGGTCACTGCCCAGCCCGGGGTCGGGCTGCAGGAACGCTGGCGGGCCGAGCTGTCCGCCCTCGGCTACCGCGACCCGGGAAAGCCGGTCGACCTGGCCCCCACCCCGATCGGGGCCCTCGATCGCGACGCGCTGGTGCAGCGCGCGCTGGCCCGGCTCGCGGCCGGGCGGTCGGCGTGGAACGCCGCCGACATCCGGGGCGAGGCCGAGCGGCTGATCGCCGCCGCAGGCGTCGTCGGCGACGCCGGGGTGCGCATCGAGCTGGCCGAAGACCTCACCGCCCGCGCGATGGACCGGTGCGTGCCGTTGCTGGACCGCGACGGGGTGCCCGAGCACATCCGCGCGTGGACCTCCCAGCCGGTCCTCGACGTCGAAGCCGACCTGACCACCCGGCTCGCCGCCCGCGCTGCGCGCGGCGTGCCGGACACCGACCTGGCACTCCCGATCGAGGGCGCGGCTGCCGCCGGCCGGCTGGATGCCGGCCAAGCCGCGGCGGTCGCCGCGCTCGCCGGCGACCGGCCCCTGGTGGTGGTCGAGGGCGCCGCCGGGGCGGGCAAGACCACCACCCTGTCCGCCACCCGCGACCTGCTCGAGGCGCAGGGCCGCCGGCTGGTGGTGGTCACCCCCACGCGCAAGGCGGCCAAGGTGGCCGCCGGCGAGGTGGGGACGGCCGCCGGGTCCGCGGCGTCTCTGGTCTTCCAGCACGGCTGGCGCTGGAACGACGAGGGGCGTTGGACCCGGCTCGCCGTCGGCCAGGTCGACCCGGTGACCGGCGGTGTCTACGCCGGGCCGAGCGAGGCGGCGCAGCTGCGGCCCGGGGATCTGCTGCTCATAGACGAGGCCGGGATGCTCGACCAGGACACCGCCCGCGCCCTGCTCACCGTCGCCGACGAATGCCAGGTCCGGGTGGCGCTGCTCGGCGACCGACACCAGCTGTCCGCGGTCGGCCGCGGCGGCGTCCTGGACCTCGCCATCGCCCAGGCCGACCCGGCGGCGCACCTGACACTCGACGCGGTGCACCGCTTCACCCGAACCGACGAGGAGGGCCGCACAACACCCGACACCGGCTACGCCGAGCTGACCCTGGCCATGCGCACCGGCGCCGACCCCGGCGCCGTCTTCGACGCCCTCCTCACCCGCGGCCAGATCGAGCTGCACCCCGACGCCGCCGCGCTGCAGGACACGCTGGCCGCCACCGCCGCCGCCTCTCATGCCGAGGGCCGACCGGTGGCGGTGGTGGTGGTGGTGGACACCCGCGACCAGGCCGCCGAGCTCAACACCGCCATCCGCGAACGGCTGGCCGCCGCCGGCCGGGTCGACGACCGGCAAGTCGTGATCACTGGGGCCGGGGAGCGGATCGGCGCCGGGGACCGGATCGCCACCCGGCGCAACGACCGCCACCTCGACGTCGCCAACCGCGACACCTGGACCGTCACCGCCGTCGGCCGCCGCGGCCGGCTGCTCGTCACCCCCGCTGTCACCCCCACCGGCACCGTCCCCGGGAACGGGTCCGGCGGTGTCACCCCGGCCGGCCTCGGGACCCGGGTACTGCCCGCGGACTACGTCACTGAGCACGTCGAGCTCGCCTACGCCAGCACCGCCCACGGCGTGCAGGGCGACACCGTCACCGCCGCGCACGTGGTGATCGGCGAGCACACCGGCGCCTCCTCGGCCTACGTCGGCATGACCCGCGGCCGGGAAAGCAACACCGCCCACCTCGTCGCCGCCGACGCCGACGAGGCGCGGCAGCAGTGGCTCGCGGTCTTCGCCCGCGACCGCGCCGACCTCGGCCCCGCGCACGCCGCCCAGCTCGCCGCCACCGAGGCCGCCCGCTACGCCCCATCCCGACCGCTGGCCGACGTGCTGGCCGAGCTGCGCGCGGCGTGGACCACCGAGCAGCGCTGCCTTCAGCGACTCGCCCACTGGGAGCCACAGCGCGAGACGCTGCGCGAGGTCATCGCGCTCGAAGCGCCCCACGCCAGCGAACTCGCCAACCTCGAAGCCACCAGTAGGCGGACGGCGATCACCGCCGAACAGGCCAAGCAGCAGGCCGCAGCCAGCGGCGCGGCCCTCGCCGCCCACGCCGACCGGGTCCGCGACAGCCTGCTCGCGCGCTGGGACGGCGAACGCGACGCCGCCCGCCAGGCCGCACGAGTCGTGCTCAACGGCCCCGGCCGGCTCGGACTCCGACGAGGCGCGGTCGCGCGGGCCGGCGAGCAGCTCACCGACTGGGCCGACCGGTGGCGGCCACACGTGCCGTCCCTGCCCACCGAGCGGAAGGACCTCGCGGAGGTTGCCGGCTGGTTCGACGACCGGCCCGCCCTTTGGAGGACGCTCGACGCCGCCGCCCACCAGGCGACCGAACAGGCCCACCCCGAACACGCCCAGCTCCGCGCCGCAGCCGACACCGCCCGGCACGCGGCAGAGCAGCCCCGGCGCGCACTGGCCGAAGCCAGCCGCCGGCGCGACGAGCGGCTCGACCGCTTCGGGCCCGTGGCCTGGACCCCCGACCCGGCCGGCCGGCTCACCGACCTCCAGCGCGACATCGCCGCCACCCGACAGGAGCTCACCGACGCCCGGACGCGCATCGCCACCCTCACCGCCGAGCCGGCCCTCCTCGCCCAGTCGCCCGAGCGGCTCGATCGCGAGCGCGAGGCCTGGCGCACATGGCGCACGGCCGGCCCCGACCAACGTGGATCGGCGCGCCCGCGGCCGCCCGCCCCCGTCCCGGGGGTCCCTCGGCCCGAAGAGGAGCGCCTCGGCTCGTCCCTCGCCCCGCGTGGCAGCGCCCCAGGCATCGGTCGATGAGCAGCGTGGCTCCGCCGGCGACCGCGGGTTCGGCCACGCGGAGCAGGAGAACAACTGGAGGTTTTCGGAAGCATCTGGCGGTCGGCTGTCAGCAAGGGCTCTGAATCGGCGCCTTCTCAGGTGACGGAGCCAGTCCACCCGACCAGAACGGAGCCAGCCATGCCCGACCATCCCGCCAGCCGCGAGCCCGAACTGCTCACCATCACCGAAGCCGCCGAGCTCCTCCGTGCTCCGGTCGCCACCCTGCGGTACTGGCGCCACCTGGGCACCGGCCCCCGCAGCTTCCGCCTCGGCCGCCGCGTCCTCTATCGCCACGACGACCTCCGCAGCTGGATCGACGCACAGCACGGCCAGGTCGCCCCTGGCCCACGAGGCAGGCAGTGAGCTGCCACCACCCGGCGCCCACAGGAATCCACAGAATGCCGATGCATCCACCGAAGAACAGGCGACCGACGGCAAGCTTGGCTCGGCAGATGCTCGCGTGAGCGGTAGAACCCCTCGTGCGCACGCCGTGGCCGGGGATCGAGGAGAGGCAGGTGGTCGGCGATGGTGTCGATCGCGAGAAGACCTGACGGTACGTACCGGCCGCGGTACCGCGACGAACACGGCAAGGAACACGCCCGCCACTTCAAGCGCAAGGTCGATGCCCAGCGATGGCTCGACGAGGTCACCGCGGCCGTGCAGACGGGCACCTACGTCGACCCCAAGCGGGCCAGGACGACCGTTGGAGAGCTGGCGCCCGTCTGGCTCGCCGGGAAGATCAACCTCAAGCCCACCAGTCGGGCCCGCTACGCCGACGTCCTCAAGACCCACGTCCTACCGCGCTGGGGGCACGTCGCGCTGATCCGGGTGACCCACGGCGACGTGCAGGCCTGGCTGTCCGAGCTCTCCGGCCGGGGGCTGGCCGGGGCCTCGGTCCGCAAGGCCCAGGGCGTCCTGTCGGGCATCCTCGGGCTCGCGGTGCGCGACCGGCGCCTGGCGGTCAATCCCGCCCTGGGCGTCGCCCTGCCGCCGATGGGCGAGAAGCGCCGGCGGTACCTCACCGCCGAGCAGCTCGACGCGCTCGCCGAGGCCGCCGGGCCCGGCCGGGTGGCGGTACTGGTGCTCGGCTACTGCGGGCTGCGCTGGTCGGAGCTGGCGGCGCTGCGGGTGCGGCACTTCGACCTGTTGCGCCGGCGGGTCCTGGTGGAGGAGGCGGTCACCGAGGTCGACGGCTCGCGCCTGGTGTGGGGTACGCCGAAGACCCACGGCCGCCGCTCGGTGCCGCTGCCGCGGTTCCTCGTCGACGAGCTCGCCCGGGCGGTCGTGACCCGCCCTGCCGACGAGCTGGCCTTCCCCTCGCCGCAGGGCGCGGTGCTGCGCAACCGGAACGCCCGGTCCGCCTGGTTCGACGCCGCGGCCCGGGCCATCGGGGAGCCCGGGCTCACGCCGCATGAGCTCCGGCACACCGCGGCCTCGCTGGCGATCAAGGCGGGAGCCAACGTCAAGGCGGTGCAGCGGATGCTCGGGCACGCCTCGGCGGCCATGACCCTGGACCGCTACGCCGACCTGTTCGATGACGACCTGGACGACGTGGCAGACCGGCTGGACGCCCTGCGGGCCGCAGCCCGCGGACGAGTTGCGGACTTTTTGCGGACTGAGACCCGGCGGGAGGGTTCGCCGGAGCCCCCGACGGAGGTGAATCCGCAGGTCAGCGGAGTGGAGACGAGGGGAATCGAACCCCTAACCCCCGCCTTGCAAAGGCGGTGCTCTGCCAATTGAGCTACGTCCCCGGCGGCGCGCGGCGCGCCGGTGGGTCAGCTGCGGGGGGAGCTCACGGCACCCGGGCCACGGGTGGCCTCGGCCCACAGGTCGGCCTCGCCCTTGCCGCTGCTGCGCTTGCGGACGGCGACCACGGCACTGGCAGCGAGCGCTGCCACCGCCAGCTTCTTCAGCACGCGGGACCTCCTCGGACGATGGTGGTCACCGCGGCCACGGTGACCGCTGACGGGCGACCGCGGGGTGGGAGACCCGGAACCGGCTCGGACCGGGATCTCCCACCATCGGTGCACGGGTGGGCCTGGGAGGACTTGAACCTCCGGCCTCATCCTTATCAGGGATGCGCTCTAACCGCCTGAGCTACAGGCCCGTGGACCGGTGAACAGCTTACCTTCCGCCCGCTGCACCTCCCCCAGGGGGGTGCTGCAGCCGGGTCGGTGACCACGCGCGCCGTTCCGGGCCTGTTCCTGGCGACCGGCCCGGAACGGCGCGGGGTGGTCAGTCGCGCTCGGCGAGGGTGACCTCCAGGCCACCGACGAGGTCCGAGCACAGGTTGTAGACGAAGGTGCCCACGGTGCACAGCGCCGTCAGCAGCACGATGTTCACCGCGCCGATGAGCGCCGCGCCACCGAAGACGACACCGGCGTTGATCACGGCACCGTCGGCGGTGACGTCGGTGCCGGTGGAGCTGCTCACCTGGCCGATGAGGTCGTTGAGGCTCTCGAAGACGCCGAGCCCGCTGAGCACCCCGTACAGGATGCCGACCGCGACCATCCAGACGAAGAACAGCGCGATCGACAGCACCAGGGAGATCTTCAGCGCCGACCAGGTGTCGATGTGCCGCAACTGCAGCCGGGCGCGACGCGGGCCACGACCGGCGCCCCGCACCCGTCCGGTGCCCTCTCGCCCGGTGGTCCCACCGGCCTGCCGGGCGCCGGCAGGGCGGGACGGGTCGACCGGACGAGCGCCGGCCGGAGGCAGCGGGACGGCCTGGGTGGACTCGACCGGCACCGACCCCGAGGCCGGGACCCCGCTGCGCGCGGAGGCGGGCCGGCCCGCTCCGACCGCGCGGTTGGTGCCGGTGACCGGCGGGACCGGGGGTGCCGGGGTGGTCACCGGGCGCGGACCGGGCTCGGCGGTGGGCTGTCCCGCCGCGGGCGCCGTGCCGGAGCCAGCGGCCGGCGCCTTGCCCGCCGCGTTGGGGCTCCAGCCGGGAGAGGTCGTCTCGTTCGGCTGCTGCGCGGCCGCCGGGGTCTTGCCCGCCGGCGCCTTGCCGGCCGGCGTCTTGCCCGCCTGCGCCGACGCCGTGGCCTGGGCCGGCTGTGCGGCTGCCGCGGGGGTCTTGCCCGGCTGGTCGGCAGCGGCCGCCGCGGGGGCGCCGGACCGGGACGGCTTCCCGCCGGCGTCCGGCGAGCTGCTCGCCGACGACGTCCTGGCCGGCTCGGCGCCGCCTGCCGGGGTGCCGGCGGGGTCCGGGGACCCGCCCGCCGACTCCGTCCGGTCGCTCACCGGGGCGGCGCCTGCCGGCGCCTCGTCGGCCGTGCCGGACCCCTCTCGGGACTCGGTACGCACCGAACCTCGCGCCCGGTCGCTCATCCCAGTCTCCCGTCACCCAGCGGCCCTCGCCGCGTCGCTGCACCCACCGGACCCGCTGCCCTGACGGGGACGCCGGTCCGGTCACTGCCGTGGTCGGCGTGCGGACCGGGAGCGGGACGTCGTCGTCCCGGATCCCGGTCCGTCATCCGCCTCACCCTAGGCGTCGGGCTCGTCGTTGTCCGTCGTACGCGCGATAGCCACGATCGACACGTCCTCGGGCAAGTTCATGAGCTTGACGCCCATGGTGGCCCGGTCGCGGGTGTGCCGCACGCCGTTGACCGGGGTGCGGATCACGCCGCCGCCGGAGGTGATCGCGTACAGCTCGTCGCCGAGCACCACGGCCAGCGCACCCACCAGGGCGCCCTTGCGGGCCTTGGGGTCGGCGGTGAGCACGCCCTTGCCGCCGCGGCCCTGCTCCGGGTAGTGCTCGATCCCGGTGCGCTTGGCGTACCCGCCCTCGGTGGCGACCAGCACGTCGACACCCTCCTGGACGACGATCATCGACAGCAGCTGGTCGTCGTCGGACAGCGAGATGCCCCGGACGCCCTCGGTGGCCCGGCCCATGGGCCGCAGCTGCGCGTCGTCGGCCTTGAAGCAGATCGACATCGCCTTGCGGGTGACCAGCAGCAGGTTCTGGTCGGGGCTGATCAGCGCCGCGCCGACCAGCTCGTCGTTCTCCCGCAGGTTGATGGCGATGACGCCACCGCTGCGCGGGGAGTCGAAGTCGGTCAGCCGGGTCTTCTTCACCTGACCGCGGGCGGTGGCCAGCACCAGGTACGGCGCGACCGTGTAGTCCTTGATCTGGATGACCTGGGCGATCTTCTCGTCGGGCTGGAAGGCCAGGATGTTGGCCACGTGCGCGCCGCGGGCGGTGCGCGCGGCCTCGGGGAGCTCGTAGGCCTTGGCCCGGTAGACCCGGCCCTTGTTGGTGAAGAACAGGATCCAGTCGTGGGTCGACCCCACGAAGAACTGCTGGACCAGGTCGTCCTGCTTGAGCTGGGCACCCATCACGCCCTTGCCGCCGCGCCGCTGCGAGCGGTACAGGTCGGCCTTGGTGCGCTTGGCGTAGCCGGTGCGGGTGATCGTGACGACCACCTGCTCCTCGGCGATGAGGTCCTCCATGGAGACGTCACCGTCGTTGGCCACGAACTGGGTGCGCCGGTCGTCGCCGTACTTCTCCACGATCTCGGCCAGCTCGTCGCGGACGATCTGCCGCTGCCGCTCGGGGGAGTCCAGGATCGCCTGCAGCTCGGCGATGCGGGCCTCGATCTCGGCCAGCTCGTCGAGGATCCGCTGGCGCTCCAGGGCCGCCAGCCGGCGCAGCTGCAGGTCCAGGATGGCGACGGCCTGGACCTCGACGACGTCCAGCAGCTCCATCAGGCCGCTGCGCGCGGCCTCGGCCGACTCGCTGCGCCGGATGAGCGCGATGACCTCGTCGAGGTGGTCGAGGGCCTTGGCGTAGCCGCGCAGGATGTGCGCGCGCTCCTCGGCCTTGCGCAGCCGGTACCGGGTGCGCCGGACGATGACCTCGATCTGGTGGCTCACCCACAGCCGGATCAGCTCGTCCAGTCGCAGCGTGCGGGGCACGCCGTCGACGATGGAGAGCATGTTGCAGCCGAAGGTGGTCTGCAGCTGGGTGTGCTTGTAGAGGTTGTTCAGCACCACCTTGGCGACGGCGTCGCGACGCAGCGTGATGACCAGCCGGCGCCCGACCCGGTCGGAGGACTCGTCGGCGATCTCGCTGATGCCCTGCAGCCGGCCGTCCTTGACCGCCTCGGCGATCGCCTCGGCCAGGTTGTCCGGGTTGACCTGGTAGGGCAGCTCGGTGACGACCAGCTGCACCCGCCCCCGGCTGTCCTCCTCGACGGTGACCACCGCGCGCATCCGGACCGAGCCGCGACCGGTGCGGTAGGCGTCCTCGATGCCCTCGCGGCCGACGATCAGGCCGTGGGTCGGGAAGTCCGGGCCCTTGACCCGCTCCATGCAGGCGTTCAGCGCCTCTTCCGGCTCGGCCTCGTGGTTGTCGAGCATCCAGAAGACGGCGGAGGCGACCTCGCGCAGGTTGTGCGGCGGCATGTTCGTCGCCATGCCGACGGCGATGCCGGCCGAGCCGTTGATCAGCAGGTTCGGGATGCGCGAGGGCAGGACCAGGGGCTCCTGGTTCTTGCCGTCGTAGTTGGGCTGGAAGTCGACGGTCTCCTCGTCGATGTCCCGCAGCATCTCCATGGCCAGCGGCGTGAGCCGGGCCTCGGTGTACCGCATGGCCGCGGCCGGGTCGTTGCCCGGTGAGCCGAAGTTGCCCTGCCCGTCGATCAGCGGGTAGCGCATCGACCAGGGCTGGGCCAGCCGCACGAGGGCGTCGTAGATCGACGAGTCACCGTGCGGGTGGTAGTTGCCCATGACCTCGCCGACGACGCGGGCGCACTTGACGGTGGCACGGTCGGGGCGGAAGCCCTGGTCGAACATCGCGTACAGCACGCGGCGGTGCACCGGCTTGAGGCCGTCCCGCACGTCGGGGAGCGCACGGCCGACGATGACCGACATCGCGTAGTCGATGTAGCTGCGCTGCATCTCCTGCTGGAGGTCGACCGGCTCGACGCGGTCGCGGCTGGGTGTTTCCGTCACGGTCTGGTTCTCCACAAGTCGATACACAGTGGTGGATGAGTGCGCAGCTCACGCGCCCACCCGCGGGCCGGCCCCCTCACAGGCGCCGTCGTCGGCCCCCTCGCAGGGCCCCGTCGGCCCCGCTGCAGGGTCCCGCCGCGAGCTTGCTCGTGGCGGGGGCAGCGGGGTCCTTCCTCAGACGTCGAGGAAGCGGACGTCCTTGGCGTTGCGGGTGATGAAGCTGCGGCGGGCGACGACGTCCTCGCCCATGAGCACGCTGAACAGCTCGTCGGCGGCGGCGGCGTCCTCGATGGTGACCTGCTGCAGGATCCGGGTGGCCGGGTCCATGGTGGTCTCCCACAGCTCCTTGGCGTCCATCTCGCCGAGGCCCTTGAACCGCTGGATGCCGTCGTCCTTGGGCAGCTTGCGACCGGCCTCGGCGCCGGCCTTCAGGACGGCGTCGCGCTCGCGGTCGGTGTAGACGTACTCGTCACCGATCTTGCCGCCCCACTTGATCTTGTACAGCGGCGGCATGGCGAGGTAGACGTAGCCGCCCTCGACCAGCGGCCGCATGAAGCGGAACAGCAGGGTGAGCAGCAGCGTGCGGATGTGCTGGCCGTCGACGTCGGCGTCGGCCATCAGCACGATCTTGTGATAGCGCAGCTTGGTGACGTCGAACTCGTCGTGGATCCCGGTGCCGAAGGCGGTGATCATCGACTGGACCTCGGTGTTCTTCAGCACCCGGTCGATGCGCGCCTTCTCGACGTTGATGATCTTGCCGCGGATGGGCAGGATCGCCTGGAACATCGAGTCCCGGCCGGACTTGGCCGAGCCACCGGCCGAGTCGCCCTCGACGATGTAGACCTCGGAGCGGCTGGGGTCGGTCGAGCGGCAGTCGGCGAGCTTGCCCGGCAGGCCGCTGACGCTGAGCAGGTTCTTGCGGGCGAGCTTGCGGGCGTCCTGCGCCGCGCGCCGGGCGCGGGCGGCCGACGCGGCCTTGGTGATGATCACCTTGGCCTCGGTCGGGTTCGCCTCGAACCAGTGGCCGATCTGCTCGTTGCAGACCCGCTGCACGAACCCCTTGACCTCGGTGTTGCCCAGCTTGGTCTTCGTCTGGCCCTCGAACTGCGGGTCGCCCAGCTTCACCGAGACGATGGCGGCCAGACCCTCGCGGATGTCGTCGCCGGTGAGCTTGTCGTCCTTCTCCTTGAGGAGCTTCTTCTCCACCGCGTACTTGTTCACGATGGAGGTCAGCGCCGCACGGAAGCCCTCCTCGTGGGTGCCGCCCTCGTGGGTGTTGATGATGTTCGCGAAGGTGTGCACCGACTCGGAGTAGGCGTCGGACCACTGCATGGCGACCTCGACCGACATCGCGGTGTCGTTCTTGCCCACGCCCTCGGCGGAGAAGCCGATGACCGAGCGGTGGATCGCGGTCTTGCGGCGGTTGAGGTGGGTGACGTAGTCGACCAGGCCCTCGTCGTAGCGGTAGGTCACCTCGGTGGGCTCGAACGCCTCGTCCTCGTGGCCGGGGGCCGGCGCCTCCTCGACGAGCGAGGCCTCGTCGGCCAGGCCGGTGTCGGCCTTGCCCTGACCGGGGCGCTCGTCGCGCAGCACCATCGTCAGGCCCTTGTTCAGGAAGGCCATCTCCTGGAGCCGGCGGTTGATCGTGTCGAACGAGTAGTTCGTGGTCTCGAAGATCGACGGGTCGGCCCAGAAGGTGATGACCGTGCCGCGCTTGTCGGTCGCACCGACCTCCTCGAGCTTGCCGGGCTTGGCCTCGTCGTAGTGCTGCTGCCACTCGCGGCCCTTGGTCCAGACGGTCACGTCGAGCTTGGTGGAGAGCGCGTTGACGACGGTGACGCCGACACCGTGCAGACCACCGGAGACGCCGTAGCTCTTGCCGTCGAACTTGCCGCCCGCGTGCAGGATCGTCAGGACGACCTCGACGGTGGGCCGCTTCTCGACCGGGTGCATGTCGACCGGGATGCCACGGCCGTTGTCCTCGACCCGGACGCCGCCGTCGGCCAGCAGGGTGACCCGCACGGTGTCGCACCAGCCGGCCAGGTGCTCGTCGACGGCGTTGTCCACGACCTCCCACACCATGTGGTGCAGGCCGCGCTCGCCGGTCGAGCCGATGTACATGCCGGGGCGCTTGCGGACCGCCTCCAGGCCCTCGAGGACGGTGATGGAGCTGCCGGAGTAGGCGGTCTCGTTCTGGGGCGCAGCGACCACGTGGGGCCCTTCTCTTGCGCAGCCGATCAGCCGGCGCGACCACGTCGACGACCACGTCGACCGGCGCAGGACGGCTCTCAGGGGGCTGCTGGGGGTGTGTCCCCTCCAGCGTACCGGGTCGACACACCTCAGGTGTGCCACCGACGCCCTGACGTCGCTCCAGAGCCCCTGGCGACACTCGAGCCACCACCCGTGTTGCCCCCGCCCCCGACACGCCGTCCTCCGGCCACTGGACGGCCCCTCCGCCGGGCCACCCCCCGAGACCCGGGTGCGAGGGTCAGGCCCCCTCGCAGGGGCCCGCCCCGAGGTACGAGGGGTGGGGGGCGAGGGGGTCCTTCCTCAGTTGACCGGGCCGCCGGAGGTGAAGCGGTCGGGGTCCAGCGGCGGGACGGCGGCCCCGGTGCGCCGGTTCACCAGCACGGTCACCCCCCACAGGAGCACGCCGACGCCGAGCAGGACGCCGGCGATCCGGTACTCCTCGGTGGGCCGCCCCGCCCAGGGTGTGGCCAGGAACGCGCAGGCCAGCGCCCC
This sequence comes from Modestobacter lacusdianchii, assembly GCF_054177765.1. NCBI lineage: Bacteria > Bacillati > Actinomycetota > Actinomycetes > Geodermatophilales > Geodermatophilaceae > Modestobacter > Modestobacter lacusdianchii. The sequence goes on from NZ_JBJJTJ010000005.1 coordinate 173,338, forward strand.
GATGACCGGCAGCACCGTCGGCGTGCGGAAGTGGTCGCCGTCCACCGGGTCGCGTCGCAGCACGAGCACGGCGACGTTGACCACGGTGAAGACGACGAGCAGCAGCAGGGCCGTCGTGCCGCCCAGCGCGGGGACGGCGCCGACGAAGGTGATCAGCCCGAAGGCCAGCGCGGTGGTGAACAGGATCGCCGTGGTGGGGGTGCGGCGGGTGGGGTGCACCCTGCCCAGCAGCGGGGGCAGCACGTGCTGGCTGCTCATGCCGTAGACCAGCCGGCTGGCCATCAGCATGTTGATCAGCGCCGAGTTGGCGACGGCGAACATCGTGATCACGCCGAACACCCCGATCGGGAAGCCCGGCGCCCCGGCCTCGACCACCTGCAGCAGCGGGGTGTCGCCCTCGCTGAGGGCGTCGGCCGGCACGAGCGCGATCGCCGAGATCGACACCAGCACGTAGATGACGCCGGTCGCCAGCAGCCCGGCGAGCAGAACCCTCGGGAAGATCCGCCGCGGCTCCTTGCACTCCTCGGCCATGTTCACCGAGTCCTCGAAGCCGACCATCGCGAAGAACGCCAGCCCGGTCGCGGCGATCACCCCACCCAGCACCGAGCGCTCCCCGGTGTCGAAGTCGGTCACCCGGGAGAAGTCGCCCTCGCCGGCGCCCAGCGCCCACGCCCCGACGCCGATCACGATCAGCAGACCGGTCAGCTCCACGCAGGTGAGCAGCACGTTGGCCTTGACGCTCTCGCCGACGCCGCGGTGGTTGACCAGCGCGACCAGCGTCATGAAGCCGAGCCCGATGAGGGTGATGCCGATGCCGTCGGAGAAGCCGAGGCCGAGCACGTCGGCGGCGTTGGCGCTGAACGCCCGGGCCGCGGTGGACGCCGAGGTGATCCCCGAGCTCATCACCGCGAAGGCGACCAGGAACGTGATGACGTGGACGCCGAACGCCTTGTGCGTGTACAGCGCCGCCCCGGCGGCCTGCGGGTACTTGGTGACCAGCTCCAGGTAGCTGAACGCGGTGACCAGCGCGACCAGGAAGGCGACCAGGAACGGCAGCCACACCACGCCCCCGACCTGGGCGGCGATGCCCGGTCAGCGCGTAGATCCCGGTGCCCAGGATGTCGCCGACGATGAAGAGCAGCAGCAGACCCGGGCCGAGCACCCGTCTCAGGCTGGGCTGGCCGTTGGCGCCGGTCTCGTCGTCGGTGCGCACGCTCTCGGCCATCGGCCTGCCTCCCTGGCGGTAGGCACGGATCGTCCAGCGCCCCGGCCCGCTTGTCGACCGCAACCACCCACCCGTTCCACGTGGAACCACCGCAACACCCCGACCCCGGCGCCCCCCGGCCCCCTCGCAGGGGCCCGCCCCGAGGTACGAGGGGTGGGGGGCGAGGGGGTCCTCAAACCAGCAGCTGGGCGGTCGCGAGCTCGCGGTAGAGCGGGCTGGTGTCGACCAGCTCGTCGTGCGTGCCGACGGCCACCACCCGGCCGCCGTCCAGGACGACGATCTGGTCGCTGTCGACGACGGTGGACAGCCGGTGCGCGACGACCAGCAGCGCCCGGTCGACGGCGGCCGCGGCGAGGGTCTCCCGCAGCAGCTGCTCGTTGCGGGCGTCGAGGCTCGCCGTCGGCTCGTCCAGCAGGAGCAGCGCGGGCCGGGAGAGCAGCGAGCGGGCGATCGCCAGCCGCTGGCGCTCGCCGCCGGAGAGCAGCACCCCGTCGTCCCCGACCGGCACGTCCAACCCGAGCGGCGACCGCCGCACGACGCCGGTGAGGCCGACCTCGGCCAGCGCCCGCCACAGCTGCTCCTCGGGCACGTCCGGCGTGGCGAGCAGCAGGTTCTCCCGGACGGTGCCGGCCAGCACCGGCGCCTCCTGCTCCACGTAGCCCATCCGGGCCCGCAGCGCGGACCGCGGCAGCTCGCGCACGTCGGTCCCGGCCCACCGGACGGTGCCGGCCGACAGCGGGTAGAAGCCCTCCAGCAGCGCCAGCACGGTCGACTTCCCGGCGCCGGACGGACCGACCAGCGCGGTGCGCGTGCCGGCCGGGACGGTGAAGGAGACCTCGTGCAGCACCGCCGTGCCGTCGGGGTAGCCGAAGCCGACACCGTCCAGCTCCAGCAGCGGCACCGGGTCACCTGCCGCCGGCACCCGGAGCACGGCCGGCGCAGGGGCGCCGGGGCGGGCCGGGCGTTCGTCGTCCTCGGGCTGGAGGGCGAGCACCTCCTACACCCGGGCGAGCGCACCCAGCCCGGCCTGCAGCTGGGTGTAGGAGCCGATCAGCTGGCCCAGCGGCATGACCAGCAGGAACAGGTACAGGATGAAGGCGACCAGGTCGGCGACGGCGATCGAGCCGGTGGCCACCCGGTAGCCGCCCAGGCCGAGAACCGACAGGAACGCCCCCTGGACGGCGATCGAGCCGGCCGGGGAGACCAGCGCCTCCAGCCGGGCCACCGAGACGCCGGCCCGGAAGGCCCGCTCGGCGCTGACGCCGACCGCGGTGACCTCCCGGGCGGTCGCGCCGCTGGCCCGGATGGTGCGCACGGCCGACAGTGCCCGCTCCACCGCCGCGCTCATCGCCCCGACCTGCTCCTGCGCCTGCCGGGACAGCGCCCGCACCCGCCGGGAGGCCAGCACCGCGGTGGTCACCCCGACGCCGACCGCGAGCACGGTGACCAGCAGCAGCCAGACGTCGACCAGCGCCATCGCCACCAGGGCGCCGACGCCGACCACCGCCGAGCCGACCAGCTCCACGACCCCGCTGGTCACCGTGGCCCGCAGCAGGGTGGTGTCCGCGCCGACCCGCGACATCAGGTCACCGGTCCGCCGCCGGTCGTACTCGGCGATCGGCAGCCGGAGCAGCCGGTCGACCAGCAGCCGCCGGGTGCTCAGCACCACGCCCTCCGCGGTGCGCTGCAGCAGGTACTGCTGGCCGGCGCCCAGCACCGAGGCGACCACCAGGACGACGACCAGCGCGACCACCCCGGGCAGCAGCGCACCGCCGGAGCCCACCGCGCTGATCACCTGCCCGACCAGCGCCGGCTGGGCCAGCGCGGCGGCCGCCGAGGCCAGGGAGAGCACCGCCGCGCCCGCCAGCGCCCGGCGGTGCGGGCGGAGCAGGGGCAGCAGCTCCCGGAGCCCGGCCTGCGCGGATGCCTCGGGAGCCTCCTCGCCGGCGGTCGTGCTCACCTGCGGCGCGCGGTGGTCACGGTCACCAGGAGACGGTGAGCGCGCCCACCACGGCGGCAAGCAGCCGGGCGTGGTGCTCGATCAGCTGCGGCCGGTTGGCGTCCGGCCGCACCGCGGCGACGTACCCGGCCGCCGACCACAGCTCGTCACCGTCGTCGCTGCCCAGCAGCGACTGGCGGACCATCGGGTCCTCGGCCAGCCGCCGCATCTGGGGGCCGTCCTCGGCGGCGAGGAGCACCCAGCGCCGGTCGAACTCGGGGTCGGGGCTGGGGATCTGCAGCAGCCCGCCGGTGCCGTGCCGCCAGATCCGGGCCGGGGACAGCCGGAAGCCGGGGACCGAGCCGAGCACCGGCGCCGCGGTGACCGCGTGCGTGCTCAGCCAGGAGCGGCCGGCCGGGGAGGCGATGTCGAAGGCCACCAGGTCCAGCCCGTTGCCCCGGCCGCGGAGCACCCGGCTGGGCCGGTCCTCCTTGCCCGGGCGGACCGGGGCGCTCTGCAGCAGCGGCAGCAGGGCGGCGTCCTCCTCGGTCGTCCCGTCGGAGGGCACCCAGCCCAGGTGCTGCGCCCAGGCCAGCAGCGCGGCCGGGTCGGACGGCGGCACCGGGATGGCCTGGTTCCGCCGGCGGATCGGGCTCCACCCGCCGGGCTGCTCCGGCGGCGGGCCGGCCGGCGGGGCGTCCGGGCCGGTGTCGCCGCCGGCGGGGCGGCGGGAGCCGAACAGCCCGCCCAGGCCGCGTCGCGGGGGTGCCTGCTCCGGCGGGACGTCGGACGGCCGCTGCTCCACGCCCGGCGGCTGCCAGCCCACCTCCGACCCGGGACGCACCTCGGACCCGGGAGCTGCCTCGGACCCGGGAGGTGCCTCGGACGCCGCATCGGGCCCGGGGCCCGCGTCGGGGTCGGGCGTCCGCCGCTCCGGCTCGACGGCGGGCAGGTCCCAGCCCGGGGGCTGCCACCCCCCGGCCGCGGTGCTGCCGCCGGCCGGCGCGTCGTCCGCCGGGCGGTCGCTGCCCTCGGACGAGCGGGTCGGGTCGTCGCCGCCCAGGTGGGCGGGCTCCTGCCAGCCGGCGGGACCGTCGTCGAAGCCGTCGCCGTTCCGGTCGCGCGGGGTGCTCATCGCGGGGTGCTCCTCGTCGTCCTGTGCCTGTTGTCGCCGGGTGCCCGCGTGGAGCACCTCAGCCGTACGTGTCCCGCGGCCCCCGGCCGCGGACGGTGCGCGGGCCCTTCTTCCAGCTCGGCGCCGTCGGACCGACAACGCGCAGCTTGGTCACGACGTCCCCGCCGACCCCGGCGCGCAGCCGGCCGAGGATCGAGGGGGCCAGCAGGCGCAGCTGCGTGGCCCAGGCGGTGGACTCGGCGACCACCAGCAGCTCGCCCTCGTTGAGCGACTCGGGGCGGCAGTGCGCGGCGATGTCCGGCCCGACCAGCGTGTCCCACCGGCCGAACACCGCGCCGACCTTGGTGCGCGCCGTCCAGTCCTGCTGGCTGACCAGCGAGTCGACCAGCTTGCCCAGCGGCTGCGGGTCGTCGGCACCCGGTCCCGGCCCGGTCCACCGGCGGCGCGGCCCGGCCACCCGCCGCCGGGTGGGCTGGGGCCGGGCGGCCGAGGCTGCCCGCGCCGCCTCCAGTGCGGCGCGGGCGATGTCCGAGGGGCGTGCCGGTCGCTCGTCAGGCACGGTCGGCCTCCTGGGGGCGGGGGGCGCTGTCGTCCCGATCCTCCGCCACCTCGGCGGCGGCCGGCTCCCCGGCGTCCCGGCCCGGCAGCACGACCGCGCGCCCCTCGGCGACCTGGACCCGGGTGCCGCGCAGCGCCTCCGGCACGTCCTCGGCCACGGCCGCGGTGACCAGCGTCTGCTCGGCGCCGGCGGCGACCTCGGCCAGCGCCGAGCGGCGGCCGGCGTCGAGCTCGGCGAAGACGTCGTCCAGCACCAGGATCGGGTCGTCACCCTCGGCCCGCAGCAGCGCGAAACAGGCCAGCTTGACGGCGAGGGCGAACGACCAGGACTCCCCGTGGCTGGCGTACCCCTTGGCCGGGGCGGGCCCGAGGTGCAGCACCAGGTCGTCGCGGTGCGGGCCGACCAGGGTGACCCCGCGGTCGACCTCCTCCCTGCGGCGCTCGGCGATCCGGGCGCGCAGGGCGGCGGCGAGCTCCGCGGGGCCGGGGAGCGGTCGCGCCGGGTCGAGCGGGGCGCCGTCGCCGGCCAGCGGCACGGAGCTGCTGTAGCCCAGTGCCGCCCGGTCGGCGCCCGGGCCGGCGACCCCGGCGTAGGCCTCGGCGACGTGCGGCGCCAGGTCGGCCACCAGCCGCAGCCGGGCCGCCAGCAGCTGACCGCCCAGCTCGGTGAGGTGCCCGTCCCAGACCTCGAGGGTGGCCAGCGCGTCGCCGCGGGCCAGCTTCGCCGTCTTCAGCAGTGCGTTGCGCTGCTTGAGCACCCGGTCGTAGTCGGCGCGCACCCCGGCCAGTCGCGGGGTGCGGCTGACCAGCAGGTCGTCGAGGAACCGGCGCCGCTCGGCCGGGTCGCCGCGCACCAGCGCGAGGTCCTCGGGGGCGAACAGCACCGTCCGGACCAGCCCGAGCAGCTCCCGGGGCCGGGGCAACGGGGCGCGGTTGACCCGCACCCGGTTGGCCCGGCCGGGGTTGATCTCCACCTCGACCAGCAGCTCGCGCTCGTCGCGGCGCAGCGCCGCCCGGACCACCGCCTGGCTCGCCCCGTGCCGCACCAGCGGGGCGTCGGAGGACACCCGGTGGCTGCTCATGGTCGCCAGGTAGCCCACCGCCTCGACCAGGTTGGTCTTGCCCTGGCCGTTGCGGCCGACCAGCACGGTCGGTCCGGGGGGCAACGCCAGGTCAGCGGCCTCCCAGCTGCGGAACTGGCCGACCTGCAGATGCCGGAGGTACACGGCTCAGGTGAGCCGCCCCCAGGGGCCAAAGTCGCGACTTTGGCCCCCGGGGGCTGTGGGGGTCGGGGCCATCACTCGGGGTCTTCGGCCACCTGGGCACGGACGGCGTGCCCGCCGAACTGGTTGCGCAGCGCGGCGACCGCCTTCATCGTCGGCGAGTCGTCCTGGCGGGAGGCGAACCGGGCGAACAGCGAGGCCGAGATGGCCGGCATCGGGACGGCGTGCTCGATCGCCTGCTCGACGGTCCAGCGGCCCTCGCCGGAGTCCTCGGCGTAGCCGGTGATCTTCTCCAGCTGCGGGTCCTCGTGCAGGGCGCGGACCAGCAGGTCGAGCAGCCAGGAGCGGATGACCGTGCCCTGGGTCCAGGAGGCGACGACGCCAGGGACGTCCTCGATCAGGTCGACGGCGGCCAGCAGCTCGTAGCCCTCGCCGTAGGCCTGCATCATCGCGTACTCGATGCCGTTGTGGACCATCTTCGCGAAGTGGCCGGCACCGCACGGGCCGGCGTGCACGAAGCCCGCGCCGGGCAGCGCCTCGCCGGACTCGTCGGCGGGAGCCGGCGGGCGGAGCGCGTCGAAGACCGGCTGGGCCTTGGCGACGTCCTCCTTCGAGCCACCCACCATGAGGGCGTAGCCGTTCTCCAGGCCCCACACGCCGCCGGAGACGCCGGCGTCGATGTAGCCCAGGCCCTTGGCGCCCAGCTCCTCGGCGTGCACCTTGTCGTCGGTGAACTTCGAGTTGCCACCGTCGATGACGACGTCGCCGGGGCTGAGCAGCTCACCCAGGGCACGCACCGTCGACCGGGTCGGCTCGCCGCTGGGCACCATCACCCAGACCACGCGCGGCGCCTCGAGCGCCTCGACCAGGGCCTCCAGGCTGTCGACGTCCCGCGTGTCGGAGAACGCGTCGTACCCGACCACCTCGTGACCGGCGCGGCGCAGCCGCTCGGCCATGTTGCCGCCCATCTTGCCCAGCCCGACCATCCCCAGCTGCACGTCCCGCTCCTCAGTCTCGTCTGTCGCTCGTGGTCCGCGGGGCTCCCGCGGCAGGTGTCGACGGGCGGCCGCGCCGCTGCGGCGCCCGGTGTCAGCGGGCCCTGCCCGCATCACTCGCTGCCGCCCATCGTGCTCGCCCCGTCCAGCACCCGCGCGCCGGGGGTTCGGCCCCCCTCGCAGGAGCCCGCCCGTGAGCGTGCGAGCGGGTGGGGGGCGAGGTGGTCCTTCGTCAGCCGGGCAGGCGCACCGGCATGATCAGGTAGCGGTAGCTGCCCGGGCGCTCGGCGGGCCTGCCGGCGTCGGCGTCGGCGTCGTCGGCCGAGGGCTCGTCGACCCCGGAGAGCACGGCGGGCTTGAGCGCGGTGGTGAAGTCCATCCGCGCGCGCTCGGTGTGGACCGCGGCCAGCCCGTCGAGCAGGAACGTCGGGTTGAAGCCGATGGTCAGCGGGTCGCCGTCGAACTCGACGTCGCAGCGCTCCTCGGCCTGCCCCTCGTCGTCGGTGCCGCCGGCCCGGAGGGTGACCTGGCCGGGGGTGAACTCGCAGCGCAGCGGGGTGCCCCGCTCGGCCACCAGGGCCACCCGCTTGGCGGCGTCGGTGAACAGCCCGACCGGCAGGGTGGCGAAGGAGGCCGACTCGCTGGGCATGATCGCCCGGTACTTGACGAACTCGGCGTCCAGCAGCCGGGTGGTGGTCTGCCGGTCCTTGCCGGACATGCCGAGGATGCCCTCACCGGAGCCGCCGGAGGACAGCGAGAGCACCACCTCCGGGCCACTGGTCAGCGTCTTCGCGGCGTCGGCGAGCGTGCGGGCCGGCACCAGCACGGCGGCGGACAGCCCCGGGGTCTCCGGGCGCCAGGCGAACTCACGGACGGCGAGCCGATAGCGGTCGGTGGCGGCCAGGGTGACCAGGTCGTCCTCGATCTCCAGCCGGACGCCGGTGAGCATCGGCAGCGTGTCGTCCCGGCCGGCGGCGACGGCCACCTGCCCGACCGCCTCGGCGAAGGCGTCGCTGTCGACGACCCCGGCGGTGGAGGGCAGCGAGGGCAGCGAGGGGTAGTCCTCCACCGGCAGCGTGGGGAGGCTGAACCGGGCGTTGCCGCAGCTGATCGCCAGCCGGGCCCCCTCGGCCACGACGTCCACCGGGTGCGGCGGCAGGGCACGGGTGATCTCGGCCAGCAGCCGGCCCGGTACCAGGGTGCGGCCGTCCTCGGTGGACTGGACGTCGATCTCCGACCGTGCGGACACCTCGTAGTCGAAGCCGGAGACCGACAGCTGGCTGCCCTGCACCTCCAGCATGATCCCGGCGAGCACCGGCACCGACGGCCGCGGCGGCAGGCTGCGCGCCGTCCACGCGACTGCCTCGGCGAGCACCTCACGTGCCACCCGGAACTTCATCTCGTAACCCACCCCTTGCTGGTGTTGCACTGCTGCCTGCGCCGGCCGGTCCTGCGCGGTGTGCGGCGCCATCCTCTCCCGAACAGCCCCCTCCCTGACCAGTCCCCTGGTGAGAGACCGCTGTCGACCGCTCCGCCCACCCGGTCACGGCCTTCGCCGGTGCCGTCCCGGTCGGGTGCCGGGAGGCCCCGCACCGGGCCGTCCCCACCCAGAGTGTGGTTCGAGAACACCTGGAGAGAACTCACTCATCCTCGTCATCACCGGTGTGGATGTTGGGGAACGAGCCCCTCTGCCCAGGTCAGGGCCGGTTCGGGCCTGTTGGTCCGCTGTGGGCCGCTGACCCTCCGCCTGTGTCGACACGTGGACAACTCGACCGCTGTGCACCGTCACCGGCCGCTCTCCACCCCACGTCCCCTCCTTCCCCGCAGGCTCGTCCCCATCCCCGGGGACGACGACCGGCTGTCCACCGCACCCGGTGGGCGACTTGTGGACACGCAGGGGACGACGCCGTCCGGGACGCACACCGCTGACCTGCGTGTCCAGCGCGACGAGCGGGTGACCGGCGGTGCTGACCAGGCTGCGGACGGTGGGTGACCGCTCTCCCCAGGCTGTGCACAGATCTGGGGACAAGGCGACATGTACCGCAGACGGGTGACGGTGTGAGTGCACACGGTCACCAGGGGACGGTGTGCTGACACCCGATGGAGGACCGCCGGGCACGGGTCACCGCCAGGCGACCGGCCCCGTGGCAGCGACCCGGACCGCGCGGGAGACCGGTGGAGGGCAGCACGAGCACGCCGGGCGGTCGGCTGCCGGCTGACCGCCCTCCTGAGCCGGGTCGGACCGCCGGCGTCCGGGGCCGGAGCCCGGACGCCGGCGCGGGTGTCACTGGCGGGCGCGGCTCTTGATCCGGGCGGTGAGCTCGGTGACCTGCGTGTAGGTGGCCCGGCGCTCGCTCATCAGGCCGGTGATCTTCTTGACCGCGTGCATGACGGTGGTGTGGTCCTTGCCGCCGAACGAGGCACCGATCCGCGGCAGCGACAGCTCGGTGAGCTCCCGGCACAGGTACATCGCGATCTGCCGGGCGTTGACCAGGGTGCGGCTGCGGTTGCTGCCCTGCAGCTCCTCCATCGTCACGGAGAAGTACTCCGCGGTGGCGGCCATGATGATCGCCGCGGTGATCTGCGGGCCCTGCTCGTCGCTGATCAGGTCCTTGAGCACCAGCTCGGCCAGCGACAGGTCGACCGGCTGCTTGTTCAGGCTGGCGAAGGCGGTGACCCGGATCAGCGCGCCTTCGAGCTCGCGGATGTTGGTCTGCACCTTGCTGGCGATGAACTCCAGCACCGCGTCCGGCGCCTGGAGCCGCTCGCCGTAGGCCTTCTTCCGCAGGATCGCGATGCGGGTCTCCAGGTCGGGGGCCTGGACGTCGGTGATGAGCCCCCACTCGAAGCGGGTGCGCAGCCGGTCCTCCAGCGTCGTCAGCTTCTTCGGCGCCCGGTCGGAGGTGATCACGATCTGCTTGCTGGCGTTGTGCAGCGTGTTGAAGGTGTGGAAGAACTCCTCCTGCGTCCGCTCGGCGCGCTCCAGGAACTGGATGTCGTCGATCAGCAGGAAGTCGATGTCCCGGTAGCGGCGGCGGAAGTCCTCGGCCCGGCCGGAGTGCACCAGGTTGATGAACTCGTTGGTGAACTCCTCGGTGCTGACGTAGCGCACCCGCACGTTGGGGAACATCCGCGCTGCGTAGTGCCCGATCGCGTGCAGCAGGTGGGTCTTGCCCAGCCCGGAGTCGCCGTAGATGAACAGCGGGTTGTAGGCCCGGGCCGGCGCCTCGGCGACCGCGACCGCGGCCGCGTGGGCGAACCGGTTGCTGTTGCCGATCACGAAGCTGTCGAAGACGTACTTGGCGTTCAGGCCCGGGTCCAGCCCGGCCGGCCGCCGGTCGGCGAACAGCGGGACCGCACCCGCTCCGCGGCCGGACCGGTCCGCCGGACGCCGCTCACCCTCGCCCGGCGTCTGACCCGCGGAGGCAGCCGCGCCGTTGCCGTCGTCGTCACCGGGATCGCGGTCCCAGGGCGCCAGCCGGCGCGGTCCGCCGTCGGCCTCGGCGGCGGCCTGACCACGCGACCAGTCCCGGCCGTCGCCGGACTCGGGCAGCCAGGCCTCCGGGCGCGGGGCATCGGTGCGCACCCCGAAGGCGCTGCGACCGTCGTCCACCCGGTCCCGGTCGGCCCGGTCCTCGGCGGCGCGGTCCTCGGCGGCGCGGTCGTGGGCGATCCGGTCCTGGGTGAGCCGCTCCTGGGTCAGCCGGTCGTCGGCCGACCAGTCCGGGGCGACGTCCTCGGCGGGGCGCTCGCGCTCGACCGGGGCCCAGCGCCGGCTGTCCGGCTCGACCCGGCGGGGCAGCGTGGCCGGCTCCGGCGGTGGGGCGGCCGGCATGTCCTCGAGCTGGACGGCGACCCGGATGGCCCGGCCGAACTCCGCGGACAGTGCCTCGGCCAGCACCATGCGCATCCGCGACTCGAGCACGGTCTGGGTGAACTCGTTGGGGGCCGCGAGCACGGCGGTGTCCTCGACCAGGCCCAGCGGGCGGGTGAGCTCGAGCATCGCCCGCTGCTGTGGGGACAGGCTGGTCGAGAGCCGCTCGCGGATCTGGTCCCAGACCGTCGCCAGGTCGACCGGAGAGTCGGCCATCGACTGTGTCCCTTCCCGTGCCTTCGGTCCTGCGCCCCGCACCGCCGTCCACAGGTGGGGACGGGTGCAGACGACCCGCTGGATCCCCCGTCCGGTCCCCAGCTGTGGACGTGCGGGGGCTGGCTGTCCACACGAGTGTCCACAGTCTGTGCACGCCCGGCGACAGGTGGTCCCGGAACCGGCGTCCCCGGCTGCGGGATCCGACGTCGTCGCTGGTCGGTGCCCTGCCGGGAGGTCGGGAGGAGAGAGTGCGGGCCGGCGGGACGGCGGGATCGGCGTACGAACCGGCCACCGTTCGTCCAACGCGGAGCGACGGCGACGCTAACAGCCCCGTCCACAGCCCGGCAATCACGCGCCGCCCGCCTGCTGCCGGCCCGACGGCGTGTCCGGCACCGGGGGGCGGTGATGCGGTGCACCATGACCGGTCCGGCCAGCGCACCGGCTCCCTCGGGGTCTCGGCTATGCTGGTCGGAGTCTGTGCACAGGGCCCGGTGTACTCCCCCACCTGCGGGGTGGCCGGGGCCGGTGCGCAGCAGACCAGCCACGGGGTGCCGGGCGTCGGTCGCGTGGCCCTCGGCCCGTGACCAGCTCGTCCCCCGCGCGTGCGCTGCCCGACCGGGTACGCGCCGCACCGACGTCGTCAGCAGTGGGAGTCCCTCGTGAGCAAGCGCACCTTCCAGCCGAACAACCGCCGCCGGTCCAAGACCCACGGCTTCCGGCTGCGCATGCGCACCCGGGCCGGTCGCGCCATCCTCGCCGGCCGCCGGCGCAAGGGTCGCGACAAGCTCTCCGCCTGAGGTGCTGCCCGCGCAGGCACGCCTGCGCCGGCGGCCGGAGTTCACCACGGTGGTGCGATCCGGCCGGCGTGCCGGGCGTCCGACCCTCGTGCTGCACTACCTCCCCGAACGGCCCGTCGCCCGGACCGGGGGTCCGCTGGACCCCCCGACCGGGCCGCGGGCCGGTTTCGTGGTCGGCAAGACGGTCGGCAACTCCGTCTGCCGTCACCGGGTGACCCGGCAGCTGCGGCACCTGGTCGGTGCCCAGCTGCACCGCCTCCCGGCGTCCGCCGACCTCGTCGTGCGCGCCCGCCCCGAGGCGGCCGGTGCCGACTCGACCGTGCTGGGGCGGGACCTCGACGCCGGCCTCGCCCGGCTGCTCGGCGACCGCCCGGCCCGACGCTCGTGACGCTCTCGCCCGGGCGGTGGCTGCTCACCGGCGTCCGCTTCTACCAGCGGGCGATCAGCCCGGCGTTCCCCCCGCGCTGCCGGTTCGTGCCCAGCTGCAGCGCCTACGCCGCCGAGGCCATCGAGGTGCACGGCGCCGCGCGCGGCAGCTGGCTGGCGGTGCGCCGGCTGGCCAAGTGCGCCCCCTGGCACCCCGGCGGCGTCGACCTCGTGCCGCCGCACCCGGCCTGCGGAACTGCATCGGCCACCCACTCGTCGTGTCCCACGGCACCGGAACCGGCCCCCGGGGCCGGGACCGCCCCGACGGCTGACGGCACACGTCGTCCCGACCGTGCCACCCCGCCGGCTCCCTGCCGGTCTGCGCAGCAGGAGGCTGGCGTTGCTTGACTGGCTGTACACCGCGATCGCGTGGGTGATGAAGCAGTGGCACTCACTGTTCTCCACGTTCCTCGACCCCGCGAGCGGCATCACCTGGGCGCTGTCGATCGTCTTCCTGGTCGTCACCATCCGCGTGCTGCTGTTCCGCCTGTTCGTCAAGCAGGTGAAGTCCCAGCGGGCGATGCAGGAGATCCAGCCGGAGATCCAGAAGCTCCGCAAGCAGTACGGCAGTGACAAGCAGGGCTTCAGCCAGGCGATGATGGCGCTGCAGAAGGAGCGCGGGGTCAACCCGCTGGCCGGCTGCCTGCCGATCCTGCCGCAGATCCCGATCTTCCTGTCGCTGTTCCACGTGCTGCGCCGGATCGCCCCGGGCAAGGACGGCCTCTACAGCTGGGACGACACCCTCACCGACCAGGCCGCCTCGGCCCAGCTGTTCGGTGCGCCGATCTCCTCCTCGTTCAACATGTCCGGGGAGAAGGAGCAGCTGATCCTGGCGCTGCCGGGCGTCGGCTACACCAACATCCGGATCGTCGCGTTCGCACTGATCGTGATCATGTGCGCGACGACCTTCTTCACCCAGAAGCAGATCATGAAGCGCTCCGGCCCGGTCGAGGGTCAGGCCGCGATGGTGCAGAAGCTGCTGCTGTACGGCATGCCGCTGAGCCTCTTCGTCTCCGGGTTCTTCTTCCCGATCGGCGTCCTGCTGTACTGGTTCACCAACAACCTGTGGACCCTGGGCCAGCAGTTCTACATCCTGAAGAAGCTGCCGCCGCCCGGGTCGCCCGCTGCGCTCGCCAAGGCCGCCGCCGACAAGCCGCAGATCGACCCGAAGTCGCTGGCGCCCAAGCCCGGCGCGAAGCCGGTCCGGCCCAAGCCCGGCGCCCGTGCGGCCACCAGCGCGCCGGCGTCCACGGTCGACGCCGACGGTCAGCCGGTCGACTCCCCTGCCGAGGGCAGCACTGCCGGGGCGGGCGCGAGCGACGGTGCGCCGCCGTCCGGCCAGGCCAACGGTCGGCCACCCGGGTCCAACCGCCCGCGTTCGGGCTCGACCGGCAGCCGGTCGGCTGCCGGGCCGGCCAACCGCGGCAAGCGCAAGCGCCGCTGACGCACCGGTGCACCCGGGCCCCGCGCCCGTCGAGTGCCCGGCCCCGACCACCGGGCTCGCCCGGCCGCCTGCACGACCCTGGAGGACTCCGTGAGCGCACCTGACAACGACACCGTGAGCGACCCCACGAGCGACACCGCCACCACGGCCGAGGCCACCTCGGACGCGGTGCTCACCCGGGCCGGCGGCACCGGCGACCCGGCCCTGCCCGACGCCGACCCGGCCTCCGCCGACGCCGTCGTCGAGCCGGTGGACGTCGACGCGGACGACGCGGACGACGAGGACGGCGCCGAGGGGCTGCTGGTCCGCGAGGGCGACGTCGCCGGCGACTACCTCGAGCGGCTGCTGGACATCCTGGACGTCGACGGCGACATCGACCTGGACGTCGAGGGCGACCGGGCCTCGGTGGCGGTCGTCGGCGGCGAGCTGCGGACGCTGATCGGGCCGGACGGCGCCACCCTGGAGGCGCTGCAGGAGCTGACCCGGCTGGCCGTCGCGCAGTCCACCGGCGTCCGCAGCCGGCTGATGCTCGACATCGGTGGCTTCCGGGCCAAGCGCCGGGCGGACCTGACCGACCTGGCCTCCGCTGCCGCCGCGCGGGTGGCGCAGAGCGGGGCGGCCGAGCGGCTGGCCCCGATGAACCCCTTCGAGCGGAAGGTCGTCCACGACGTCATCGCCGCGGCCGAGGGTGTGCACAGCGAGTCGGAGGGCGAGGAGCCGAACCGTCGCGTCGTGGTCCTGCCCGAGCGGTGAGCGACCCGGGTGACCCGGCTGGGGCGGACACCCCGGCCGACCAGCGAGACCAAGCGGTTCCGGAAGTGCCACCGGTGGCTGCCCGGCTGTTCGGTGCGGCGGTCGACGACGCGGCGCGCTACGTGTCGCTGCTCGCCGGTGAGGGGGTCCTCCGAGGCCTGATCGGGCCGCGTGAGGTGCCGCGCCTCTGGGATCGGCACGTGCTCAACAGCGTGGCGCTCGCCGAGGCGGTTCCGGCGGGAGCACGGGTCGTGGACGTCGGCAGCGGTGCCGGGCTCCCCGGCATCCCGTTGGGGCTGGCCCGCCCGGACGTCACGTTGACCCTCGTCGAGCCGATGGCCCGCCGGGTGGAGTTCCTGCAGGAGGTCGTCGCCGACCTCGGGGCGCCGTGGCGGGTGGTCCGCGGCCGCGCGGAGGAGCGCTCCGTCGTCCGGGCCGTCGGTCCGGTCGACGTGGTCACCGCCCGGGCGGTCGCACCACTGCCCCGCCTGGTCGGCTGGTGCCGCGGCCTGCTGGCCCCCGGAGCCCAGTTGATCGCCCTCGTCGGCGCCCGGGCGGCGGCCGAGGTGCCCGACCTGGTGCCCGAGCTCGAGGCGGCCGGGATGCGGGACGTGCACATCCGGGCGGTCGGTGTGGAGTTGGGTGCCGCAGCCACTACCGTGGTGGTCATGACGCGGGGCGGTCCGGCCCGTTCGGCTCCGACGTCAGGGTGAGTGCGTTTCACGTGGAACTGGCCACCGCGATGCATCGGCGTTCCACGTGGAACACGGTGGTGAGGAGGACGCACCGATGACGGACCCGGGCGAGCGGCTGCGCTCCAGCCTCGCCGCCGATCAGACAGTCGGTGCCGAGTTCGACAGCCCGATCGCCATGGAGGCGATGCGGGCGACCCGCGTCCTGCACGCGGCCGACCAGGACCCCTTCCCGGCACCGGGGCGGATCAGGGTCATCACGATCGCCAACCAGAAGGGTGGCGTCGGCAAGACGACCTCGACGGTGAACCTCGGCGTCGCGCTGGCGATGTACGGGCTGCGCACCCTGGTCATCGACCTGGACCCCCAGGGCAACGCGAGCACCGCCCTCGGTGTCGAGCACACCGTCGGCACCCCGTCGATCTACGACGCACTCGTCGGCGACAACACGCTGGCCGAGGTCACCCACCCGACCACCGCCAGTCCGCACCTCTCGTGCGTCCCCGCGACGATCGACCTCGCCGGCGCCGAGATCGAGCTGGTCTCCGTCGTCGCCCGCGAGCACCGGCTGCGTCGCGCCATCGAGACCTACCTCCACGAGCTCCCCGCCGAGCAGCGCCCGCACTACGTGCTCATCGACTGCCCGCCGTCCCTGGGCCTGCTCACGCTGAACGCCCTGGTGGCCGGCGACGAGGTGCTCATCCCGATCCAGTGCGAGTACTACGCACTCGAGGGGCTGGGGCAGCTGCTCTCCAACATCGACCTGGTGCGCGCCCACCTCAACCCGGGGATCTCGGTGAGCACCATCCTGCTCACCATGTACGACGGCCGGACGAAGCTCGCCGACCAGGTCGCCGACGAGGTGCGCAACCACTTCGGCGACCTGGTGCTCACGGCGGTGATCCCCCGCAACGTCCGGGTGAGCGAGGCGCCGGGGTACGGCCAGTCGGTGCTCACCTACGACCCGGGCTCCCGCGGTTCCACCAGCTACGTGGAGGCCGCCCGGGAGCTGGCGAACCGGGGTGCCGACCTGCCGGCCGCCCCGAGCGCGCCGGTGGTGCAGACGCCCCCTCCCCCGCCCCCGCCGCCGGCGGCCGGCCCACCGACCATGCCGTCGGTGGCTGCGTTGGTGCTCGGCGAGCCGATGACCACCCCCGCCCCCCGCGGGCGGCACGCGACGTGACCACCCGGCGCACCACTGACATCCCCGGGCCGCGACCGCGGACCCCGGGCACCAGCGAGGAGGACTCGTGAGCAAGCGCGGCGGTCTCGGCCGGGGCCTGGCGGCCCTCATCCCCACCAGCGCCCCGGCGCCGACGGCCACCCCGGCAGCCCGTGCGGCGGAGGCGGCTGAGGCCGCCGAGGCGGCGTCCGCGGTGGAGCAGGCCGGCAGCACGCCGCCGGCGGCACCGGAGCGGACCGCGTCGGTGCACGAGCTGCCGGCGCGGGCACTGGACGAGGTGGCCGGCGTGCCCGGCGCCCAGCTGCGCGAGGTGCCGGTCGGGGACGTCGTCCCCAACCCCAAGCAGCCCCGGCAGGTCTTCGACGACGAGGCCCTGGAGGAGCTCACCCACTCGGTGCGGGAGTTCGGGCTGCTCCAGCCGATCGTCGTCCGGGAGGCCGGCGACGGCCGGTACGAGCTGATCATGGGCGAGCGCCGGCTGCGTGCCTCCCGGGCTGCCGGCCTGGAGACCGTGCCGGCGATCGTCCGGGACACCACCGACGACGCCATGCTCCGGGACGCCCTGCTGGAGAACATCCACCGCGTCCAGCTGAACCCGCTCGAGGAGGCAGCCGCCTACCAGCAGCTGCTGGAGGAGTTCGGGGCCACCCACGAGGAGCTGGCCAGCAAGATCGGGCGCAGCCGTTCCCAGGTCACCAACACCATCCGGCTGATGAAGCTGCCGGTGAAGGTGCAGACCCGGGTCGCCGCGGGCGTCATCTCCGCCGGGCACGCCCGCGCACTGCTCGGTCTGCCGGAGGCCGAGGCGCAGGACGCGCTGGCCACCCGGATCGTCGCCGAGGGCATGTCGGTGCGCGCCACCGAGGAGGCGGTCGCGATGGCCGTCGCCGACACCCCCGCGGCCGCCCGCAGGTCGGCCCGCAAGATCACCGCCCCCGGCGTCGAGGACCTGGCCGGGCGACTGTCCGACGTCTTCGAGACGAAGGTCAAGGTGCAGATCGGCCGGGCCAAGGGCCGGATCGTGGTCGAGTTCGGCTCGGTCGACGACCTGCAGCGCATCGTCGGCATGATGGCCCCCGACATCACCGGCCGCAGCCCCCAGGAGTGAGTCGCCCCCACGTTGCGTCACAGACGCAACGTGGGGTGGCTCCCGTCAGGGCCGGATCGGACCCTCGGTGGCCGCGCGGGCGAGCAGTCGGCTCAGCACGTCACCGAGCCGCAGCCCCGCCGCCTCGACCGCCATCGGGAACATCGACGTCTCGGTCAGGCCCGGGGAGACGTTCACCTCGAGGAAGTGCACCTCCCCGTCGGGGGTGACGATGGCGTCGGTGCGGGACAGCCCGGCCAGCCCGAGCGCACCGTGCACCCGCAGGGCGACCTCCGCCGCCCGGGCGGCGACCTCGTCGCTGACCCGGGCCGGTGCGTGGTACTCGGTCAGGCCCGGCGTGTACCGCGACGTGTAGTCGAAGACACCCGACTCCGGCGCGATCTCCACGGCAGGCAGCGCCTCCGGCCCCTCCCCCAGGTCGATCACCGAGAGGGCGAGCTCCACGCCGTCGACGTAGCGCTCCACCATGACGGTGTCGCCGTAGGCGAAGCAGCTGACCATCGCCGCCGGCAGGTCCTCGACGCGGCTGACCTTCTGCACCCCCAGCGACGAGCCGCCCGAGGCCGGCTTGACCATCAACGGCAGGCCGAGCCGGGCCACGATCAGGTCGAGCACCGCGCCGGCACCCAGCTCGCGGAACGTGCTGTGCGGCAGCGCCACCCAGTCCGGGGTGGCCAACCCAGCACCACGCACGACCGACTTGGCGGCCGGCTTGTCCCAGGCCAGGCGGCAGGCCGCGGCGGGCGAGCCGACGTACGGGACGCCGGCCAGGTCGAGCACCGCGCGCAGTGCGCCGTCCTCGCCGGTCGCCCCGTGCAGCGCGATGAAGACGGCATCGGCCGGCGACGCGGCCAGGCCGGGGAGCAGCCCGGTGTCGGCGTCGTGCAGCTCGGCGTCCACACCCGCCCGGGTCAGCGCCTCCACGACCTGGCCCCCGGAGTTGATGCTGACCTCCCGCTCGAAGGTCAGCCCGCCGGCGAGCACCAGCGCGCGCAGCGGCGTCCGTGCCGCCTCGGGGGCCTCCGCCGGTGCGGCAGCCTGGTCGGTCATGGCTGACGGTCCTCGCTCTGGTCGGTGTTCGCCGGCCCGATGACCGGCGGAGGGCTCTCGGGCTCGGTGACCGGCCGGGTGGCGGCCGGGCTCACCGCCCGGAACGTGCCGGTGTCGACCGCGTCGAACGTGGAGTGCAGGTCGAGCTCGGCCTCGATCACCCGGGCGAGGCGGCGCACGCCCTCCCGGATCTGGTGCGGTTCGGGGTAGCAGTAGGACAGCCGCATGTGCTGCTGCCCCTGACCGTCGGCGTAGAAGCCGATGCCGGGCACGTAGGCGACGTGGGCGGCCACCGCGCGCGGCTGCATCAGCTTGGCGTCCAGCCCGTCGGGCAGCTTGAGCCACACGTAGAAGCCGCCGTCCGGCCTGGTCCAGGTGGTGCCCGGAGGCATCAGCGCCGCCAGCGACTCCAGGGTCGCGTCGCGGCGTTCCCGGTACAGCTCGGTGAAGACCTTGATCTGCTCCCGCCACGGCTGGGTGTCCAGGTACCGGGCCACGGCGTACTGGGTGAGCGACGGGGGACAGAGCACCTGCGCCTCGGTGGCCAGCACCAGCTTCTCCCGGACGGCGAGCGGCGCGAGCACCCAGCCCACCCGCAGGCCCGGGGAGAAGGTCTTGGAGAACGAACCGAGGTAGATGACCCGGTCGGCGTTGCGGGCCCGCAGCGCGCGCATCGGCTCCTGGTCGAAGCCGAGCAGGCCGTAGGGGTTGTCCTCGATCACCAGCAGGTCGTACTGCTCGGCGAGGGCGACGACGGCCTGCCGTCGCGGCTCGGTCAGCGTCACACCGGCCGGGTTGTGGAAGTTGGGCACGGTGTAGAGGAACTTGACCCGCTCGCCGCGGGCCCGGCACTCCAGCAGCGCCTGCTCCAGCGCCTCGGGGATCAGGCCGTCGTCGTCCATCGCGACGTGCCGCACCTGGGCCTGGGCCGCCTGGAAGACACCGAGGGCCCCCACGTAGGACGGCGCCTCGGCCAGGATCACGTCACCGGGGTCGACGAACACCCGGGTCACGAGGTCGAGGGCCTGCTGCGAGCCGACGGTGACGACCACCTCGGTGGGCGAGGCGTCGGTGATGCCCTCCAGGGCCATGACGTCGCAGATCCGCTCGCGCAGTCGCGGGTCGCCTTGCCCCGAGCCGTACTGCAGCGTCTGGGCGCCCATCCCGGAGACCAGCTCACCGATCATCGAGCCGACCGCATCGAGCGGGAGGGCGGTGACCGCGGGCATGCCGCCGGCGAGGGAGACCACCTCGGGGCGGCTGACCACGGAGAACAGCGCCCGGATCTCCGAGCTCTTCATCCCGTGGGTGCGTGCTGCGTACCGGTCTGCCAGAGGGTCCAGCCGCGGGTGCCGCGGGGAGACGTGCGGGGACGCACCGCTGGGATGCGCCCCGGCCTGACCGGTTCCGACCGAGGGGTCGGGCACAGGAGGGGTCACCTGTCGCAGTGTAAGCCGCTGCCCCGCCGGGTGAGACCGGCGTCCGTCACCTCCGGGCGGGCAGCAGGAACGTGCCGGTCGGTGGGTCGGCCTCGGCGGGGAGGAACAACCGCTGGACGGCGGCGACGACGGCCTGGGCGATGGTGCTGCGCAGGCGGGCGTCCAGGAGGAGCAGGCGGTCGACCGGGTGGGAGAGGTAGCCGCAGTCGACCCGGACGGCGGGCATCCGGGTCATCCGCAGGATGTCCCAGGTCTTGGGGTGCGAGCCGCAGTCGAGCATGCCGGTGCGGGCGATGACCTCGCGGCGGACCAGGTTGGCGAACTGCTCGCCCACGGTGGAGCTGGCCCCCGAGCCGGTGCCGTAGTAGTAGCTGGCCACGCCCCGGGCGTGCGCGGAACCGTGCGCCTCCATGTGCAGGGAGAGGAACAGGTCGGCGCGGGCCTGGTTGGCGAAGGCGGTGCGGTCCCCGGCCGTCGGGTCGCCGGTGCGGCCCCGGGTGAGGTAGACGGTGGCGCCGGCTGCGGCCAGCCGGCCCTCGATCCGGGACGCCAGGTCGAAGACCAGGTCGGACTCGGTGGTCTCCCCGGCGGTGTAGCCGGTGTCCTCGCCGCCGTGCCCGGGGTCGATCACGATGACCCGGCCGATCAGGTGCGAGCCGGACTCGACCATCGAGGCGCTCTGCCGCAGCAGCTGGGGACGGCCTCCGGTCACCCGCCGGCCCAGCTGCTTGAGGGCCCGCAGGGTGGCCGGTCCGCAGGTGCCGTCAGGGGTCAGGCCGTAGTCGCGCTGGAACCCCCGCAGGCCCGTCTCGGTCCCCTGTCCCAGGATGCCGTCGGCGGGGCCGGCGTCGTAGCCCAGCTCCAGCAGCAGCTCCTGCAGCCGGCGCACGTCGTCGCCGCGGGCCGGGTGCTCGGGGTCGAAGCGCAGCAGCCGGTCACCCAGCGACCAGCGGGCCTCGTTGAGCGCGCGGTAGGTCTCGTCACCGACGCGGCCGTCGACCGACAGCCCGCGCACCTGCTGGAAGTGCCGGACGGCGAGCTCGGTGTCGGTGTCGTAGTCGGCCGCCGGACCCGCCGGCTGGGCAGGGTCACCGGCGAGCAGACCGAGGGAACGGAGCACCGACTGCACCTCGGCCACGGCGGGGCCGGTGCTGCCGAGTCGCAGGACGTCCATGTGCAGGTCGTCGCTCCTGTTCCGGTCTCGGTGGCCGGGGTGGTCCGGCGGGGGTGGGGTCGATTGTGGCTGGTGCGCCCGGTGACCCTGTGCACCGGGGCGGTGGCACGGCCCCCGGGGGGCGTCGTCCCGGCGGGCTCAGGTGGCCCGGGTACGACGAGGCCCGCCGGTCGGGGGGCCGGCGGGCCTCGTGTGTCGTGCTGCGCGGACCGGTGTCCGCGGGTGGCCGGCGGTGCCGGCGCGGATCAGATGTAGTCGGAGAGGTCCGACAGGATGGCGCCCTTGGGCTTGGCGCCGATGATGCTCTTGACCGGCTTGCCGCCCTGGAAGACCGTCATCGTGGGGATCGACATGACCTGGTAGTCGCGGGCGATCTGCGGGTTCTCGTCGATGTTGAGCTTGGCGATCGTGAGCTTGTCGGCGTGCTCGGCCGCGATCTCCTCGAGCACCGGCGCGACCATCTTGCACGGCCCGCACCACTCGGCCCAGAAGTCGACCAGCACGGGCTTGTCGCTGCCCAGGACGTCGCTGGCGAAGCTGGCGTCGGTCACGGTCACGGTGTTCTTGCCTGCCATGGTGCTGCTCCCTGTGGTTGCTCGGAGGTGCTGGTGGGTCCAACGGGCGGGTGCGCCGGTCTATGCCCGCTCAGCGCTCGTCGAAGGTCTCGGCCAGCCAGCGCTCGGCGTCGATCGCGGCGGACGCGCCCGTGCCGGCCGAGGTGATCGCCTGCCGGTAGATGTGGTCGACGACGTCACCGCAGGCGAACACGCCCTCGATGTTGGTGCGGGTGGTCGGGTGGTCGACCACCACGTACCCCTCGTCGTCCAGCTTCAACTGCCCGACGAACAGCTCGGTGCGCGGGTCGTGGCCGATCGCCACGAACAGGCCGCTGACCGGCAGCTGCTCGGTGGCCCCGGTGCTGACGTCGGTCAGCTCGACGGCACTGACGGTGTCCTCGCCGTGCACGTCGGTGACCTGCTTGCCCAGGGCCCAGCGGATCTTCTCGTTGTCCTGGGCGCGCTTCTGCATGATCTTCGACGCGCGCAGCTCGGGACGCCGGTGCACCACGGTCACCGACTTGGCGAAGCGGGTGAGGAACGTGGCCTCCTCCATCGCCGAGTCACCACCGCCGACGACCACGATGTCCTGGTCGCGGAAGAAGAAGCCGTCGCAGGTGGCGCACGCGGAGACCCCGCGGCCGAGCAGCCGCTGCTCGTTGTCCAGCCCGAGGTACCGGTACTTCGACCCGGTGGCCACGATGACCGCGTGGGCGCGGTGCACCTCGTCGCCGACCTTGACCACCTTCGGGTCGACGGTCAGGTCGACCTCGGTGACGTCGCGGGCGACCAGCTCGGCGCCGAAGCGCTCGGCCTGGGTGCGCATGTCGTCCATGAGCTGGGGGCCCTGGACGCCCTCGGGGAAACCGGGGAAGTTCTCCACCTCGGTGGTGGTCATCAGCGCGCCACCGAACTGGGAGCCCTCGAACACCAGGGGGTGCAGGTTCGCGCGGGCGGCGTACGTGGCAGCGGTGTACCCGGCAGGACCGGACCCGATGATGATCAGGTCACGGACCCCGTCGTGCTCCGCCGGGGGGATGGCGGGCGGGCCGTCGGTCGAGACCGCGGGTCCGGGGGTCGGCTGGTTCGTCGTCACGGGGCGCACAACGGACAGGGTAGGTGCGCCATTCCCCGGCTGCCCCGACGGCACCGCACGGGTCGGCGGTCGTACCTCAGCCGGCGGTGGTGACCGTGACCTCGGCGAGGTCGGCGGCGAACCCGTCGTCGACCGACACCAGGCCGGTGACCCAGACCAGCACGTACCGGCTGGTCACCGGCGCGTCGAAGGCGAGGTCGTCGCTGCCGCCCAGCTCGCCGGTGGCGGCGACGGTGAAGGCGTCCAGGTCGTCGTCGGCCGTGCCGCCGGTGCGCACCTCGACCGTCGCGCCGGGGAGGGTGGTCTGCACCGAGACACCGCCCAGCGACTGCTCGCTGCCCAGGTCGTACAGCACGCCGACACCGGGCTTGAGGTTGCCGAAGTCGGCCGAGCCCCGGTAGGTCAGCGTCGACCAGCTGGTGGTCGGGTCACCGTCGAAGCTGAGCGGGACGTCGTCGTCGTTCTCGGGCTCGCCGTCACCGAAGGGGTCGAACACGGTGGCCGCGGAGATCGCCACGGGGCTCCCGGCGACCGGTGCCTCGGCCCCGCCGCCGGCCGGGGCGCTGATCGAGGGCACCGAGCCGGTGGGCTCCCCGTCGACGTTGCCGGCCACGGAGAGCACGTTCGTGCCGAACCACCAGCCGATGGCGATGACCATCACCAGGGCCAGGAGGGGCAGGCCGACGACGGCCAGCCGGCGCCGGGCGGTCGGCTCCGGCCGCGACGGGGGCCGCTCCCGGTCGTCCAGCCCCGTGAAGGTCTCACCGAGGTCCAGGTCGTCCTCGTCGTCGGCCGGGCGGGCGTGCCGGGCGGCCAGCGGGCGGGCGAGCGACGCCCCGGGGACGGGGGGCAGGGTCGACCGGTCGAGCCGGACGGGGTGCTCACCGTCGCCGCCGGAGCGGGCGTCCTCGGCGTCGGCCAGGTCACGGCGGTCGCGCAGCCGGCGCATCCAGCCGCTGTCGATGCCGGCGTCCGGGCCGGTGGCCTCCTGGGGGCCGGTGGTGGCGCGGGGGCGATCGGCGAGCAGCGAGACCATCGTGCCGACGCTGGACAGCCCGGTCGCCGGGTCGTCGGAGCGGGCGCGCCGCACCAGCGCGGCCAGGTCGGGAGAGCTGATGTGCACCGGACCGGCGCCGGGGAGGTCGGACCGGCGGCCGGTGAGGCAGAGCTCGAGCAGCGCGCCGAGGGCCGTGATGTCGCCCTTCTCGGTGCCGCTGGCCGCCGGGACGGCGAGCAGCCCGACCAGGCCGCCGGGGCGCAGCACCACGTGCTCCGGGGTCAGGCCGCCGACGGCGAGACCGACCCGGTGGGCCTCGGCGACCCCCTCGGCCAGCCGGCGGACGACGGCCCTGGTCTCCCGCTCGGGCAGCGGCCCCTCGGTGGCCAGCCAGTCGGAGAGCCGGGTGCCCTCGATCCACTCGTTGACCACGTAGGCGGCACCGCCGGACTCGCTGCCCTCCGCGGCGTCGTACACCATCGCCAGCGCGGGGGTGGCCAGCCCGCCGGCGGTCAGCGCGCGGTTGATCCACTCCCGGGCGGCCGGGCCGCCGGGGGTGTGCACCCGCAGCAGCACGTCGCGGTTGAGCACCCGGTCGCGGGCGCGCCAGGACCGGATGACGCCGGTGGCGGTCTGCTCGTCAGGGGCCACCTGGTCGAGCGGGCGGTACCGGTCGGGCAGGCCAGTGGTCGTCGACGTCACGGACGCTGCCGACCCCCTGCTCGTTCACGGCCGGGGACGGCGCCCCCGGGTCGGGCAACGGACCGGCCGGTCACCGTGACCGCCCCAGCCGAGACCGGACGCCGGCCACTGCGTCCCGGAGCTCCGGGACGCCGACCACCACGGCACCCGCGACGACCGCGCTGCCCACCACCACGGTACCGAGGACGACGGTCGCGAGCGAGCCCGCCGTGGACTCACCCAGGTGACGGCCGGCCAGCGAGACGACCGCCCAGCCCAGCGCCCCGGCGACGGCGGAGACGCCGGCCATGTGCAGCACCGTGGTGGACGCCTCGGCGCTGACCCGGACGCCCAGCTTGCGCCGCAGCGCGATGCTGCCGACCACCCAGCCGGCGACGTAGGTGACGCTGGTGGCCACCATCAGCCCGGCGACCACGTGCTCGGGGCTGACCAGCACGGGCACCAGCAGCAGCAGCGGCACCCGGACGGCGACCATCGCCACCTGGATGAGCGTGGGGGTGCGGGCGTCCTTCATCGCGTAGAAGACCCGCAGCTGCAGCAGGGTCACCGCCATCGGGAGCAGCCCGAACGCGCCGAAGGCGAGGGCGACGCCCACCCCGCGGGCGTCGGAGACGTCGGCGTTCCCCCGGGCGAAGGCGAGGACGCCGACGGCCGGGCCGAGCACCATCAGCAGCGCGGTGACCGGCAGCAGGCCGGTGGCCGACAGCCGGGTGCCCAGGGAGAGGTCGGCGACCACGCCGGCGGTGTCGTGCCGCGCGGCGGCCCGGCTCATCCGGGGCAGCAGGGCGGTGAGCAGGGCGACGCCGATGATCCCGTACGGCATCTGGAACAGCAGGCTGGCGTTGCTGAAGGCGAACGGCCCGAGGCCGCCGGCGTCGGCGGCGGCGTTGGCCACGACGCTGGCCACCACGACCCCGATCTGGCTGACCAGCACGTAGCCGATCACCCAGAGCCCGAGCGTGCCGGCCTCGCCCAGCCCGGTGCCGCGCAGCCCCCAGCTGGGCCGCAGCGGCACGCCGTTGCGCCCCAGCAGCGGCAGCAGCACGAGTGCCTGCACCGCGATGCCCAGGGTGGTGCCGATGCCCAGCAGCCAGACCTGACCGGCGGTGATGGTGAGCGGGGTGAGGTCGCCGGGCCCGGAGGCGAGGAGGAACACCGCGCCGGTGGCGATGACCACCACGTTGTTCAGCACCGGCGCCCAGGCCGGTGGGCCGAACACCTGCCGGGAGTTGAGCACCGCGGTGGCGAGCGCGCCGATCCCGTAGAAGACGATCTCGACCAGCAGGATCCGGGCCAGCCAGTTCGCCAGCTCCACCTGTCCCGGGTCCTCCCGGATGCCCATCAGCCAGGTGAGCGCCGGCGCCGCGAGCACGGCGAGGACGGTGAGCGCGGCCAGGCCGACGGTGGCCAGGGTGAGCAGCCGCTGGGTGTACCGCACACCGCCGTCGGTGTCCCTTTCCTGGGCGCTGACCAGCAGGGGGACGACGACGGAGGTCAGCACCCCACCGAGCAGCAGCTCGTAGACGATGTTGGGCAGCGTGTTCGCCACCGTGTAGGCGTTGCCGACCAGCCCGAAGCCGAGCGCGGCGGTGAGCACCACGGTGCGCAGGAAGCCGGTGAGCCGGGAGACCAGGCTGGCCACGGCCATGGTGCCGGCGGCCCGCAGCACGCTCCGGCTGCCCCGGGAGGCACCGCCGTCGGTGCCGGCCTCCTCGGGCTCGTCCGGCTCCTCCTCCAGGTAGCGGGGCAGCGCGGGGACGACCGGGATCAGCTGGGTGTCGTCCGGCCCGGGGACGAAGCGGCGCGGCCGCGCCGGCGGGGGCACCGGAGGCAGCGGGGCACGCCGCCGGGCGGCGTCGGCCGGCGGCGGGGACGCCGGCGCAGCAGGTGTGGGGACGGCGGGCGTCGGTGGGCCCGCGGGCAGCGGTGGGACGGCGGGCTGCCCGGCAGCGGGCCGGGCGCCGGGGTAGCCGGGTGGTGGCGGCAGCGGGCGGGGCGCCGGCCGGGCGGGGGGTGCGGCCTCCCGGGCGGGGGTGGCCGGACGCGGCGGCGGCGCGACGGGGCCGGCGCCGGTCGAGGGCGCACCCCGGTACGGCGGCGGGGGCAGCGGCGCGGCCGGCCGCGGGCGCTGCGGGCGGGGCTCGTCGCGGCCGTCGTCGGCGCGCTGCTGGTCCGGCGGGCCGGGTCGGCGGCCGCCGGTCACACCGGGCTCCGGGTCGGCGGCTGGGAGCCGACGCCGTGCGCCGCGGCGTCGTCGTCGGTCTCCCCGCGGCGCCGCTTGAGCAGGAACAGGACGCCGCGGCGCAGGAACAGCAGCCCGAGGAGGCCGGCCGCGCCGATGGTGAGCCCCAGGGTGATCGGCCCGTAGACGGTGCTCTTGACCTGCATCTGCACCGGCTCGCCCAGCGGGACGCCACCGGGGGTGGTCAGCAGGGCGGTGACGGCGAAGCCGCCGGACTGCCGCACCTGGGTGGGCACCTCCAGCGGGGTACGGGACAGCGGCGGCAGGGTCTGCACGCCGATGTCCTCGGTGTCCAGCCCGACCGCGCCCCGGGTGCGCAGCTCCAGCCGGACCTGGACGGCGAAGGGCAGGTCGTTCTGCACGGTGAGGATCAGCGGGGCGGTGCTCGAGGCCAGGCTGTAGGTGCCCTCCACGGGGGCGAGCAGGGTGACCTGCTCGCGCAGGTCGCCCATGGTCTGGCGCAGCTGGGCGACCGCGTCGGCGAACCCGTCGGTGTCGCTGCGCCACTGCCCCGACGCGGCCCGGGCGAGCGCGGCGTCGTAGCCGGCCAGCACCGTGCCGGGGTCGTCGACCGCGGCGGCGAAGTCGTCGCGTACCCGGGCGCTCTCGGCGATCGCGGCCATCCCCTCGGCCGCGAGGAAGGTCTCGGCACCGGGCACCAGCGCAGCGGTCGGGGCGGGCGGCCCCTGGTCCAGCGCCGCCACCGGCACCGGGGCGAGCCAGGGTTGGGTCACGGTGTCGGTGATCATCGCCGTGACGCTGTCCACGTCGGGGTCGACCAGCCGGGGCGGGACGACGAGGACGGTCTGCGTCGTGCCGGGCGCGCGTTCGGCCAGCTGCGTGTTCAGCGCACCCAGTTCGGCGAGGTAGCGCCGCTCGGCCAGCCGCCCGACACCGGAGTCCGGCGTGGCACCGGCGACGGCGTCGGCCAGCCGCCCGTCGACCAGCAGCGTGGTCACGTCCCCGCCGGCGGTGGTCAGGGTGCCGCGGACGTCGGCCGGGTCGCCCTCGGCACCCACCGCCCGGTCGCCCTCGGTGAGCGCCTGCTCGGCCAGCACGACCGTGCGGGCGCCGCCGGCCTGCAGCAGGTCCAGCGTGTCCGCGCGGACGGTGCCGCCGACCGGCCAGGCCAGGTCGGTGCGCGGCTCCACCCGGAGCACCTCGCGGACCACCTCGGCACCCGCTCCGGTCGGGGCGGTCTCCTGGGCGTCCGGGGTCGGGGTGCCGGTGACCTCCCCCGGCGGGGTGGTCGGGGACGCCGCGGCCGTGCCGTCGTCGTCCAGGGGCTGGCGGGCGGTGCCCTCGGCGGTGCCCGGCAGGGTGCGGGTCAGCACGGCCGGCAGCCCGGCCGCGACGAGTGCGTCGCCGTCGACGTCGGCGTAGGGCAGCACCGCGACGTCGTGGTCGTCGGCGACGGCCCGCAGCCGGTCGAGCAGCTCGGCGGCGTCGGCGGTGCCGGTGCCCTGCTCACCGCCGGCGGTGTACGGGCCGTCGGCCATCACCTCCAGCTCCTCCAGCAGGGCCGGGTCGACCGCCAGCGTCACCGGCACGGCCGGCCGGCTCTCACCCGGCTGGGCCCCCGGTGCCTGCGGGATCCGCTCGAGCACCTCCACGGCCCGGTCCAGCCGGCCGCCGTCGGCGACCTCGGCGGCCAGCTCGTCGTCGGTGAACGCGCCGGTGGCGTCCCGGTGGGGCTCGTCGGTCAGCGGCCACACCCAGGCCACCGACGTCCGGGTGCCCGGGCCGGTGGGAGTGGTCGGTGCAGCGGGGTCGGCGGGGTCGGTGGGCACGGCCGGGTCGGCTGGCGTGGGCGACTGGGCCACCAGGTGGGTCCAGAGCTCACCGGCGCGCTCGACGCCGCCGCCGGACCGGACGCCGTTGACGTTGACCAGCAGCGGGTAGACGCCGTCCGCGCCGATCTGCAGCTGCTCGGCGGTGGTCGTGTAGGTGAACTCCCGCGAGGCGCCGGGCGCCAGTCCACCGGGCACCGGGACGAAGGCGGCGGCGGCCGCGGTGGCCTCGCCGGGGTCGTCGACGTCGGCGGCGAGGCCGGCCCGGGTGGAGATCCGCTCCCCGCGCTGCAGGCGCACCTCGAGGTCGGTCCAGGTGTCGGTGCTGTCGTTCACCAGGGTCCCGGTGAGCTCGATCAGCGCGCCGGGGGTGACCGTCCGTGGGTCGAGCCGGCTCACCGTCACCCGCAGCGGGTGCGCGCTCAGGGCGTCGGTGGCGCCGGCGTCGGTGTCGGAGGGCGCTGCCCCGACGGCCGGTGGGGCGACGAGACCGGCGCCCAGCGTCAGCGCCGCCCCCAGCGTCAGCGCCGCGGCCCGCGCCGCCACCCGGCCGGAGCGGGTGTCGCGAGGCGACTGGAGGGCAGCGGGGAGGGTCCGGGGGCGACCGTCGGCGCGGCCGGCGGCCCGCCGTGTCACGCGCTGTCGGCCAGCAGGCCCGGCGCGCGCTCCACCAGCGCGCGCTCGTCGGCGTAGGCCAGCCGCCCGCCGAGTTCGGTCAGCGGCACCCAGGCGACCTCGGTGACCTCGATGTCGGCGTCGGAGAGCGCGCCGCCGACGGCCCGCAGCAGGAAGTGGTGCACCGTCTTGTGCACCCGCCGCCCGTCGGCGACGAACCAGAAGTCGATGATGCCGAGCGGTGCGACGACCTCACCGATGATGCCGGTCTCCTCGGCGACCTCGCGGACGGCGGTGTCCTCCGGGGTCTCGCCCTGCTCGATGTGCCCCTTGGGCAGCGACCAGAGCAGCCGGCCGCGGCGGTCGGTGCGGCCGATCAGGGCCGCGCGGGGGCCGGTGACGTCGTCGTCGGCCACCACCAGGCCTCCGGCCGATGTCTCGTCGACGCGGCGCAGGCGGCGGCCGGGGCGCTGTCGCCCGCCCGTCCCAGCCATGCCAGGAGGGTAGCGCGCGGGACGGCACTACCCTCGATCGTCGTGTCGACAGAGCCCTCGCGTCGCGCCGCCTCCGGCCCGACCCCACCGCCCGTGCCCGTCCCCCCGGCGGTGCAGCAGACGGTGCGCGAGCTCGTCGACGTCTCCCCCGTGCTGGTGGCCCTGGGCGAGCGGTTCACCGCCGCCGGCCACGAGGTGCACCTGGTGGGTGGCTCGGTGCGCGACGCGCTGCTGGCCGCGGGCACCGGGCAGCCGCTGCCGACCGGTGACCTCGACCTGACCACCGACGCCCGGCCGGAGCAGACCCTCGAGGTGCTGCGCGGCTGGGCCAGTTCCACGTGGAACACCGGCATCGCCTTCGGCACGGTGGGCGCCGAGGTGCGCGGTGAACGGGTGGAGATCACCACGTTCCGCGCCGACCGCTACGACCGGGAGTCGCGCAACCCCGAGGTGGCCTGGGGTGACTCGCTGGTCGAGGACCTCGCCCGCCGCGACTTCACCGTCAACGCGATGGCCGTCTCCCTCGGCCCCGACCGCACCGTGACCGACCCGTTCGGCGGCCTGGGCGACCTGCTAGCCCGCCGGCTGCGCACCCCGGGCCGGGCCGTGGACTCCTTCGCCGACGACCCGCTGCGGATGCTGCGCGCGGTGCGCTTCGTCGCCCAGCTCCAGCTCGTCCCCGACCCCGAGGTCGTCCAGGCGATGACCGAGCTGGCCCCCGAGCTCGCGCGGATCACCGCCGAGCGGGTCCAGCACGAGTTCTCCCGCACCCTGCTCAGCGACTCCCCCAGCGAGGCGCTGGACCTCTTCGTCTCCACCGGTCTGGCCGACGTCGTGCTCCCCGAGCTCGCCGCGCTGCGGATGGAGATCGACGAGCACCACCAGCACAAGGACGTCTACGTCCACTCGCTCACCGTGCTGGACCAGGCGATCGCGCTGGAGCAGGCCGACCCGGCGTCGCCGTCGCCGGACCTGGTGCTCCGGCTGGCCGCGCTGCTGCACGACATCGGGAAGCCGGCCACCCGCCGCCACGAGGACCGCGGCCGGGTCTCCTTCCACCACCACGAGGTGGTCGGGGCGAAGCTGGTGCGCAAGCGGCTGACCGCGCTGAAGTACCCGAAGGAGATCGTCGAGGCGGTCTCCCGGCTGACCTTCCTGCACCTGCGCTTCCACGGCTACGGCCGCGGGGAGTGGACCGACTCCGCCGTCCGCCGGTACGTGACCGACGCCGGCGACCTGCTCCCCCGGCTGCACAAGCTGGTCCGCTCGGACTGCACGACGCGGAACCGGAAGCGGGCCGCGGCGCTGTCGGCGACCTACGACTCGCTCGAGGAGCGCATCCAGGCGTTGGCGGAGCAGGAGGACCTCTCCCGGATCCGGCCCGACCTGGACGGCAACCGGATCATGGAGCTGCTGGAGATCCCTCCGGGCCGCGAGGTCGGCGAGGCCTGGCGGTTCCTCAAGGACCTGCGGCTGGAGCGCGGCCCGCTGGAGCCCGAGGAGGCCGAGGCCGAGCTGCTGGCCTGGTGGCGCTCCCGCAGCTGAGGCGTACCGCCAGGGGTCAGGCGTGCTGGCCGGTCTCGTGCCGGAGGCCGGGCAGCGCCCGCAGCGCCAGCGGGGTGTCCCGCGCCCGGCGGGCCTGCCCCCGGGCCCAGCGGGCGAAGAGCAGGGCGGTGAGCAGGTAGCCGACCCCGATGACCACCAGCAGCGGCCAGCTCACCCCCGAGGCGGGCAGCGCGAACGCCCCGGCCAGCAGGGCGAGCACGAAGGTCACGTTGAAGAGCGCGTCGTAGACCGAGAACACCCGGCCGCGGAAGTCGTCGTCCACCGCCTCCTGCAGCGTCGTGTCCACGCAGATCTTGATGCCCTGGGCGACGAACCCGAGGGTCAGGACGGCGGCCACGACCGCCGGGGGCTCGAACAGCCCGCCGAGCACCAGCTGGCCGGCCCCGCCGAGCAGCAGCATGGCCACCACCCAGGCGGCCTTGCCCCACCGGCGGACCGCCCACGGGGTCACCGTGGCGGCCAGCAGGGTGCCGGCCGCGCCGGCGGCGAGCACCTCGCCCAGCCCGGCCAGGCCGCCCCGGAACAGCCCGGTGGAGTCGGTGAAGGTGTTCCGGTAGAGCAGCAGGGTCATCAGCGTGAGCAGGCCGTAGCACACCCGGTGCACGGCCATCACCGACAGGACGGCGCCGGCCGGCGGGTGGGCCAGCACGTGCCGCGTGCCGGCGAGCATGCCGTGCAGCACGTCCCGGGCGCTGACGGTCGCCGCCACGGTCAGGTGGTCCGGCCCCAGGTACGGGCGGGCGAACCCGGCGACCACCGCCGAGGCGATGAGGTAGGGCAGCGCGGAGGCCAGGGCCAGCGCGGCG
Organism: Modestobacter lacusdianchii; assembly: GCF_054177765.1. NCBI lineage: Bacteria > Bacillati > Actinomycetota > Actinomycetes > Geodermatophilales > Geodermatophilaceae > Modestobacter > Modestobacter lacusdianchii. The sequence goes on from NZ_JBJJTJ010000005.1 coordinate 205,434, forward strand.
TAGGCCCCGCTGCCGGACCCGAGGACGGCGGAGGACCCGATCGCCACGCCACCGCCGAGCACCGCGGCCACCGCCCCGGCCGTGGTGGAGAGCGCGTTGGCCGAGACCAGGGACGGTGCGTCGGTGGTGTGCGGCAGTGCCGCGGACAGCGCGGAGAGCACGAACCTGTTGACCGAGAAGACCAGCAGGCCGGCGACGTAGAACAGCACGCCCTGCACGCCGGCGAGGGTGAGCGCGGCGACGCCGACCACCAGCAGTGCGCGGACCACGTTGGCCACCAGCAGCACCTGGCGCCGGCTCCAGCGGTCCAGCCACACACCGGCGAACGGCCCGACCAGCGAGTAGGGCAGCAGCAGGACGGCGAACCCGGCGGCGACGTCGATCGGGTCGGCCGCCTGCTGGGGGTTGAACAGCACCGTGCCGGCCAGCGCGGCCTGGAAGACGCCGTCGCCGAACTGCGAGGAGAGCCGGGTCAGCAGCAGCCGGCGGAAGTCGCCGCGCCGCAGCAGGTGCCGCACGGTGGTGGGCGACTGGTGCATCCCAGCCACCCTACGTCGCCGTACGGGAGCCGCCAGGTCACGCCGCGAGCAGGAGCGCGGGCCGCACGGTCAGGAGCGGGGTCGCCGAGCCACCACCCTGCCGCACACCTGATGCACACTGGGACGCGATGAACCCGGTGCCCTCGTCACCCGAGCCCGAGCGTCGTCCCGCTGCCGGACAGGCCGCCGGGCGCCGCCGGCCGAACGCCGTACCCGCCCTCTCGGTGGGCTGTCTGGACGACGTCCGGCCCGGCTCGCTGCTGGTGGCCATGCCCGCGCTGACCGACCCCACGTTCGCCGGGGCCGTGGTCTACGTGCTCGACCACTCCGACACCGGCACGATCGGTGTGGTGCTGGGCCGGCCCAGCGAGGTGCGGATCGGCGACGTTCTGCCCGGCTGGTCGGAGCTGGCGGTCGAGCCCGGCGTCTTCCACGTCGGTGGGCCGTGCGAGACCGACACGGCGCTGTGCCTGGCCACCCGCACGGGCACCTCGCCGCTGCCGGCCGGGAGCGGCCTGCGGGAGGTGACCGGTGCGGTGCACCTGGTCGACCTGGACAGCGACCCGGACGAGCTGGACGGTGAGATCGGCGGCCTGCGCGTCTTCGCCGGGTACGCCGGCTGGTCCGCAGGTCAGCTGGCCACCGAGCTGGCCGAGGGCGCGTGGGCGTGCGTGGACGGCGTCCCCTCCGACGTGCTGACCGACGCGACGGGGCCGGACCTGTGGCGGTCGGTGCTGCGGCGCCAGTCGGGTCGGCTGGGCGTGCTGTCGACGGCGCCGGCGGACCCCTCGGCCAACTGACGCCGTCCCGGCGTGTCGACTCCCGGTCGGCGCTCCGGACTGGTAGGAAGAGCCCACAGGAGGGGGCGACCTGGGGAAGAGGCCGCCCCCTCCTGTGCTGTCCGGCTACAGGCCCAGCGCCGCGGCGACCTCCGGGTGCTCGGTCAGCGAGACGGTGTCCTCGTCGGCCGGCAGGGTGATCTCCCGCTCGCCGTGGTCGGCCAGGGTGATGGTCACGTCGAAGTCCTGCAGCCGGGTCAGGTACTGGACCAGCAGCTTGCTGTCCGCGGCGACCGCGATCCGCGCGCCGGTCCCGCTCTGGAACACCGAGCTCAGCTTCCCGTTGACCGACCGGCTGCCGACCCAGGTGTAGTCGGCGAAGGACCGCGGGTCGTCGGCGGAGCGTGCGGACAGCCGGGGCACCATCTGCACCAGCACGTCCAGCAGCGACGCCGTCCCGGAGGCGTCGGTCGCGGCGATCGGCCGGCGGACGTAGGTGGCCGGGGGCAGGCCGGCGGCGGTCAGCGCCGCGTCGAGACCGGGGACGCCGCCCTGCCAGAGGTCGTCCGCGGTGAAGAAGAGGGTGCGGGCGTCCTCGGGGCGGCCGTCGCCGTAGCTGGTGACCGCCTGCGCCCGCCCGATGCCGCGGGCGAAGTCGACCTCGCCGGTCAGGGTGAGCAGGGCGCCCTCGGCGAACGGTGCGGTGACCTCGAAGTCGGCCCCGCCCTGCTGGCGGTTGGCGTACAGCACCTGGCTGAGCACCTCGGCCTCCTGGGAGGTGACCTCGGCCCCGGGCTCGCGCTGCTCGGCGTCGTCGCTGCCGCACCCGCCGAGCAGGGCCAGGAGGCCGACCACCACCCCGACGACCGCGACCCGCAGCGGGGACGGGAACGGGCGGGTGCCACGGCGGCGGGAGCGCATGCGGTCAGGGTATGAGCAACGCCAGAGGGGGGGGGGGGGGGGGGGGGGGGGGGGGGGGGGGGGGGGGGGGGGGGGGGGGGGGGGGGGGGGGGGGGGGGGGGGGGGGGGGGGGGGGGGGGGGCGGGGGGGGGGGGG
>NZ_JBJJTJ010000060.1:0-2206 GCF_054177765.1 Modestobacter lacusdianchii
GGGGTGATTGCGTGCCTTTTGAAGAATGAGCCTGCGAGTTAGCGGTACGTGGCGAGGTTAACCCGTGTGGGGTAGCCGTAGCGAAAGCGAGTCCGAACAGGGCGACACAGTCGCGTGCTCTAGACCCGAAGCCGAGTGATCTACCCATGGCCAGGTTGAAGCGCGGGTAAGACCGCGTGGAGGACCGAACCCACTTAGGTTGAAAACTGAGGGGATGAGCTGTGGGTAGGGGTGAAAGGCCAATCAAACTCGGTGATAGCTGGTTCTCCCCGAAATGCATTTAGGTGCAGCGTCACGCGTTTCTTGCCGGAGGTAGAGCACTGGATGGCCTAGGGGGCCCACAAGCTTACTGAAGTCAACCAAACTCCGAATGCCGGTAAGTGAGAGCGTGGCAGTGAGACTGCGGGCGATAAGGTTCGTAGTCGAGAGGGAAACAGCCCAGATCATCAGCTAAGGCCCCTAAGCGTGTGCTAAGTGGAAAAGGATGTGGGATCGCAGTGACAACCAGGAGGTTGGCTTAGAAGCAGCCACCCTTGAAAGAGTGCGTAATAGCTCACTGGTCAAGTGGTTCCGCGCCGACAATGTAGCGGGGCTCAAGCACACCGCCGAAGCTGTGGCATTCACATGAACCCGTCGGGGCCCTTGAGGTGCCGGCCAGGTGTGTGGATGGGTAGGGGAGCGTCGTGTGGCCGTGGAAGCGGCGGAGTGATCCAGCCGTGGAGGCCACACGAGTGAGAATGCAGGCATGAGTAGCGAAAGGGGAGTGAGAAACTCCCCCGCCGGATGACCAAGGGTTCCTGGGCCAGGCTAATCCGCCCAGGGTGAGTCGGGACCTAAGGCGAGGCCGACAGGCGTAGTCGATGGACAACGGGTTGATATTCCCGTACCCGCGAAAGAACGCCCATGCTGAACCCAGCGATACTAACCGTCCGAAGCCGGTGACTGACCTTCGGGTCTGATCTGGTGGAGCGCGGGACCTGGACTGGTAGTAGGCAAGCGATGGGGTGACGCAGGAAGGTAGTCCTACCGGTGAGTGGTAGTACCGGTGCAAGGGTGTGGCCCGCGATGTAGGCAAATCCGCATCGCATGCAGGGTGAGACCCGACGCATAGCCGAATGAGGCGAATTGGATGATCCTATGCTGCCGAGAAAAGCCTCTAGCGAGTTCTTAGCGGCCCGTACCCCAAACCAACTCAGGTGGTCAGGTAGAGAATACCAAGGCGATCGAGCGAACTGTGGTTAAGGAACTCGGCAAAATGCCCCCGTAACTTCGGGAGAAGGGGGGCCATCTGCTGTGAACCGCCTTGCGCGGGGCAGCGGTGGGTGGCCGCAGAGACCAGTGAGAAGCGACTGTTTACTAAAAACACAGGTCCGTGCGAAGTCGAAAGACGATGTATACGGACTGACGCCTGCCCGGTGCTGGAACGTTAAGGGGACGGGTTAGCTCTTCGGGGCGAAGCTCAGAACTCAAGCGCCAGTAAACGGCGGTGGTAACTATAACCATCCTAAGGTAGCGAAATTCCTTGTCGGGTAAGTTCCGACCTGCACGAATGGCGTAACGACTTCTCAGCTGTCTCAACCACAGGCTCGGCGAAATTGCACTACGAGTAAAGATGCTCGTTACGCGCGGCAGGACGGAAAGACCCCGGGACCTTCACTATAGCTTGATATTGGTGTTCGGTTCGGCTTGTGTAGGATAGGTGGGAGACTGTGAAGCGGGCACGCCAGTGTTCGTGGAGTCATCGTTGAAATACCACTCTGGTCGAATTGGATGTCTAACCTCGGTCCGTGATCCGGATCAGGGACAGTGTCAGGTGGGTAGTTTAACTGGGGCGGTTGCCTCCCAAAATGTAACGGAGGCGCCCAAAGGTTCCCTCAGCCTGGTTGGCAATCAGGTGTCGAGTGCAAGTGCACAAGGGAGCTTGACTGCGAGACCGACGGGTCGAGCAGGAGCGAAAGCTGGGACTAGTGACCCGGCACCGGCATGTGGAAGCGGTGTCGCTCAACGGATAAAAGGTACCCCGGGGATAACAGGCTGATCTTCCCCAAGAGTCCATATCGACGGGATGGTTTGGCACCTCGATGTCGGCTCGTCGCATCCTGGGGCTGGAGTAGGTCCCAAGGGTTGGGCTGTTCGCCCATTAAAGCGGTACGCGAGCTGGGTTTAGAACGTCGTGAGACAGTTCGGTCCCTATCCGCCGTGCGCG
>NZ_JBJJTJ010000062.1:0-1328 GCF_054177765.1 Modestobacter lacusdianchii
GTGACTGTGAGGCTGGCCGGGTCGGTCCTTCGGTGATGGGCTGATGGCCGGCAGCGGTGGGCGTGACCCTTCATGTGACTGGCTTCGTGCCTTCATCTGGACTTGTCCGTCCGCTGCTGCCGGCACCGGCCCGGCCGGAGACGTTGGCCTGATCAGGAGCTTGACCGCCAGTGGCTGCTGGCGTGTCTCATCACAGTCCTGCCATCTCCGCACCGGACCGGGACCTGCTGCGTCCCACCGGTCAAGGAGAAGAACGCATGACCATGCTGGCAGAACTGGTCGAGGTCGTCATCGGCGTCGACACCCACAAAGACACCCACACCGCAGCAGTGCTCGACACCGGCACCGGTGGCGTGCTGGCCCGGGTGACGGTGCCGGCCGATCCGGACGGCTACGCCGAGCTCGTCGCTGTGGCCGGGCGGTACTCCGCGCTGCGGGCGTGGGCCATGGAGGGCACCGGCGGCTACGGCGCCGGCCTGGCCCGTCACCTCGCCGATGCCGAGGAGCTGGTCATCGAGCTGGATCGGCCCAAGCGCCCAACACGGCGGGCCGGGGCCAAGTCCGACCCGATCGACGCCGAACGAGCCGCCCGCGACGCACTGGCCCGGACCCAGCTGGCTCAGCCGAAGACCGGCGCCGAGCGGGCGTCACTGCAGATGCGGCTGACCGCCCGGCGGGCCGCGGTCGAGGCCGCCACCGCCGCCCAACGTCAGCTGCTGGCGATGGTCACCACCGCCCCAGAAGCCGTTCGGGCCCGGTTCCGCGGCCAGAGCACCCGCGGCGTCATCGGCATCGCCGCCCGGCTGCGCCCCAGCGCCAGCAGCGGTGACATCGAGATCGTCACCGCGCTGACCGTGCTACGCGACCTCGCACGCCGGACCCGCTTCCTCGAGGCCGAAGCACTCGACCACGAGACGGCCATCCGCGCCATCGTGCGTTCCTGGCGACCGGATCTGCTCGACCTGACCGGAGTCGGCCCGATCGTCGCCGCCACCGTCCTCACCGCCTGGTCCCACCCAGGCCGCTGCCGTGACGACGCCGCCTTCGCCATGCTCGCCGGCACCGCTCCCATCCCGGCGTCCTCGGGCAAGACGACGCGTTACCGGCTCAACCGCTCCGGTGACCGACAGCTCAACCGCGCCCTGCACACCGTCGTCCTGACCCGGCTGCAACGAGACGAACGCACCCGCACCTACGCCGACCGCCGCCGAGCCGAGGGCAAGACCGACCGCGAGATCAAACGCTGCCTCAAGCGCTACATCGCCCGCGAGCTCTACCGACGCCTCGAATCACCACCGATCGCGACTTGACGCGTCATAGGAGCGTCC
>NZ_JBJJTJ010000063.1:0-1319 GCF_054177765.1 Modestobacter lacusdianchii
TGTCCCGCCCCGGGTCTGATGGAGGCTCTCAATCCACGTGAGGATGAGAGTCATGGCGGCACCAAGGAAGTACCCCGACGAGCTGCGTGAGCGGGCGACCCGGTTGGCGGTCGAGGCACGGCGTGACCCGGCGACCCGGACCGGGGCGTTGAAGCGGATCGGCGAGCAACTGGGCATCAACCCCGAGACGCTGCGCAACTGGGTGATCCAGGCCGAGATCGACGAGGGCCACCGGCCCGGCACCACGACCGATGACGCAACCCGGCTGGCCGAGCTCGAGCGCGAGAACCGGGAGCTGCGCCGGGCGAACGCGATCCTCAAGAGCGCGTCGGCTTTCTTCGCGGCGGAGCTCGACCGCCCCTCCCGCTGATCGTCGACTACATCGACCAGCACAAGCTCGAACACGGGGTCGAGCCGATCTGCCGCGTCCTCACCGAGGCCGGCGCGAAGATCGCCCCGAGCACCTACTACGCCCAGCGCACCCGGCCACCCTCGGCACGGTCACAGACCGACGCAGCGACCACCGCGGTGATCGAGAAGGTGCACGCCGACAACTACGGGGTCTACGGCGCCCGCAAGATGCATGCCGAAGTGCGCCGGCAGGGCCACGCCGTGGCCCGCTGCACCGTCGAGCGGCTGATGCGTTCCGCCGGGCTGCGCGGCATCACGCGGGCGAAGGGACCGCGCACCACCGTGCCCGGGAGTGGCCCGGACACCCGCCCGGACCTGGTCGACCGCGCGTTCACCGCGACCGGTCCAGACCAGCTGTGGGTCGCCGACATCACCTACTGCCGCACCTTCTCCGGCTGGGTCTACGCCGCCTTCATCATCGACGTCTACTCCCGCCGGGTGGTCGGCTGGCAACTGTCGAAGTCCTTGCGCACCGACCTGGCCCTCGACGCGCTGGAGATGGGCCTCTGGACCCGCCGCCGGACTGGGCGGGACCTCGGCGGGCTCATTCACCACTCGGACAAGGGCGTGCAATACCTCGCCGTGCGGTACACCCAGCGCCTCGCCGAGGCCGGCGCGGTCGCCTCCGTCGGCTCCACCGGCGACAGCTATGACAACGCCCTGGCCGAGGCGTTCAACTCGCTGTTCAAGGCCGAGCTGGTCCGCAACCGCGGCCCTTGGAAGGGCATCGACGACCTGGAGATCGCCGTCGCCGAGTATATCGACTGGTTCAACCACCGACGCCTGCACGGCGAGATCGGCCTCGTTCCACCGGCCGAGCACGAGGACACCTTCTACCGGCACAACATCGCGGCGGCTACCGTCGCCGCGTCAGTTCCGAGTCTCCACTGAACCCGGGGCGGGACAGC
>NZ_JBJJTJ010000064.1:0-1264 GCF_054177765.1 Modestobacter lacusdianchii
GGGACTGCTGCGACTTCAGTTGACACTCGTTCTGCGGGATCTTGTCCCGCGGGAAGGATGTCGCTGTGCCCAAGAAGTTCCCCCCGGAGTTCAAGCGTGACGTCGTCCGGGTCGCTCGCCGCGGTGACCTGAGCCATACCGAGGTCGCTGCCGACTTCGATATCTCGGTCGAGTCGGTGCGCCGCTGGGTGCGCCAGGCCGACATCGATGACGGCGTCGTCGATGGCCAGACCAGCGCCGAGCAGAACGAGCTCGTGCAACTGCGCCGGGAGAAGCGGCGGCTGGAGATGGAGAACGAGATCCTGCGCCGGGCCGCGGCCTACTTCGCGGCCGGCAGCCTCCCAAAATGAGCTACCCGCTGGTCCGTGACCTGGCCGCCGAGGGCATTCCGGTGCGGCTGACCTGCGGGGTGCTGGGCCACTCGACCCAGGCCTACTACGCCTGGATCTCCGCTCCGGTCAGCCAGCGCGATCTGGAGGATGCCTACCTCACCAACGCGCTCATCGACGCCCACGGCGATGACCCGGAGTTCGGCTACCGGTTCCTCGCCGACGAAGTCGCCGGCGCCGGCCTGGTCGCCGGTGAGCGGCGCATCTGGCGGTTGTGCTCGGAGCAGAAGCTCTGGTCGACCACGGTGCGCAAGGGGCGGCGAGGCGCGGGCAAGAACCCTGGTCCGGCGGTGCACGACGACCACGTGCAGCGGAACTTCACCGCCCAGCGCCCCGATCGGGTCTGGGTCACCGACATCACCGAGCACCCCACCGCCGAGGGCAAGATCTACTGCTGCGCGATCAAGGACCTGTTCAGCAACCGCATCGTCGGCTACGCCCTCGACGAACGGATGACCGCCCAGCTGGCCGTCACCGCGCTACGGACGGCGGTTGCACGGCGCCAGCCGCGCGGTCTGGTGGTGGTGCACAGCGACCGCGGATCGCAGTTCCGAGCAAGATCCTTCCGCGCCGTGCTGACCGCCGCAGGCCTGCAGGGATCGATGGGACGCGTCGCCTCCGCCGGCGACAACGCCGCCATGGAGTCCTGGCACGCGCTGCTGCAGAAGAACGTTCTCGACCGCCGGCGTTGGCGCACCCGCGACGAGCTCCACGCCGCGATCGTGTTCTGGATCGAGCACACCTACAACCGCCGCCGGCGCCAGCGTGCCCTCGGCAAGCTCACCCCGGTCGAGTTCGAACTCGCCTTCACCACTCAGGCCGCTATCGCGGCATGATCAGTCCCAAGAACCGTCAACCGAAGCTGCAGCAGTCCC
>NZ_JBJJTJ010000065.1:0-1244 GCF_054177765.1 Modestobacter lacusdianchii
AGGTGAGTTCAAGCGGTCGTTGCATCACCTGTTGGTTGAGGTGGTGAGAGTAGGTCGTTGAGGGCTTCGGCGGGGGTTCGCCAGCCGAGGGTCTGGCGGGGTCGGCCGTTGAGTTCGGCGGCGACCACCGCCAGGTCGGTGGGGGTGTGCACGCTGAGGTCGGTGCCTTTGGGGAAGTACTGGCGGAGCAGTCCGTTGGTGTTCTCGTTGCTGCCGCGTTGCCAGGGTGAGTGCGGGTCGCAGAAGTAGATGGGCAGGTCAGCGGCGAGGGTGATTTCGGCGTGGCGGCGCATCTCCAGTCCCTGGTCCCAGGTCAGGGACAGCCGCAGGTGTTTGGGCAGCTGGCCGATGGCGGCCACGATCGCTTCCTGCAGAGCCAGCGGGTCGGGCTTGCGGCCGGGCAGGTGCAGCAGCAGGCAGAAGCGGGTGGTGCGCTCCACCAGGGTGCCGATGAAGGACTTGTTGGCCGCTCCGGCGATCAGGTCGCCTTCCCAGTGCCCGGGCACGGCCCGGTCAGCGACCTCGGCGGGCCGCTCACTGATCATGATCTTGCCGGGGATGCGGCGGTCGGGATCGGAGCGCCCGTCCACCCGCCGGCGGGGCCGGCGGACCGCCCGCCCGGTGCGCAGGCAGGCGGTCAGTTCCCGGCGCAGCAGACCGCGGCCCTGAACGTAGAGGGCCTGGTAGATGGCCTCGTGGGAGGGGCGCATGGCTGGTTCGTCGGGGAACTCGACGGCCAGGCGCATGGCGATCTGCCGTGGTGAGTACTTGCGTTCCAGATCGGCCTGCACCCGTTCCCGCAGCGGCTCGTGGGCCAGCTTGAACGGCTTGGGGCGGGCTCCGCGGGCTTCGGCGTCGGCCTGGGCGGCCACCGCCCGGTAGGGCCGCCCCGGATGAGCGTGGGCCCAGGCGCCCAGCTCCCGGCTGATCGTGGTCGAGGCCCGCCCCAGCTGGGCGGCGATCTGGCGGGCGGACTGGCCGGCGGCCACCCCGACCGCGATCTCCTCCCGCTCGGTCAGCGACAGGAACCGGCCGGAGGGCTCATGAACATCCAGCGGTGGCACACCGCCAGCTTCCCGGAACCACGCCCGACCGCGCTGCCCACTGATCCGGGCCCGCGCAGAAGCCGCCGCCGTCGGCAGCCCCTCAGCAATTCCCGCCCAGAACACCCGCATGTTCGCCCGCGTCGCCACCATCGACAGCACCCCTCAGCTGGGGTGATGCGACGACCCCCTGACACCGGG
>NZ_JBJJTJ010000066.1:0-1090 GCF_054177765.1 Modestobacter lacusdianchii
CTGTGGGCTGGTGGGTGGTGGGTGTTTCCAGGAGTTCGCCGGTGGCAGCCTGTACTGGACCGCCGCCACCGGCGCCCACTTCACCCGCGGCAGCATCCGCGCCCTGTGGGGTGCGGTGGGCTGGGAGAACGGGCTGCTGGGCTACCCGGTCTCCGATGAGATCTGCGGGATCCGCAACGGTGGCTGCTACACCCACTTCCAGGGCGGATCGATCTACTGGACCCCCACCGGCGGCGCGCACTTCGTGCTCAACAGCATGCGCAGCACCTGGGCGGCCTACGGCTGGGAGAACGGCACCCTGGGCTACCCGGTGGGCAACCCCTCCTGCGGACTGGTCAACGCCGGCTGCTTCCAGGAGTTCGCCGGCGGCAGCCTGTACTGGACCGCCGCCACCGGCGCCCACTTCACCCGCGGCAGCATCCGCGCCCTGTGGGGTGCGGTGGGCTGGGAGAACGGGCTGCTGGGCTACCCCACCGGCGATGAGATCTGCGGGATCCGCAACGGTGGCTGCTACACCCACTTCCAGGGCGGATCGATCTACTGGACCCCCACCGGCGGCGCGCACTTCGTGCTGGCCACCATGCGGGACAAGTGGGCGGCCACCGGCTGGGAGAACGGCACCCTGGGCTACCCGGTGGGCAACCCCTCCTGCGGACTGGTCAACGCCGGCTGCTTCCAAGAGTTCGCCGGCGGCAGCCTGTACTGGACCGCCGCCACCGGCTCCCACTTCACCCGCGGCAGCATCCGCGCCCTGTGGGGACTCACCGGCTGGGAGAACGGCTACCTGGGCTACCCCACCACCGACGAGAACTGCGGCCTGCGCGCCGGCGGCTGCTTCACCCACTTCCAGCACGGGTCCATCTACTGGTCCCCGGCCACCGGCGCCCACCTGGTCACCGACGCCATCAAGGACGCCTGGGCCGCCACCGGCTGGGAGAACGGCCCCTGGGGCTACCCGGCCGACGAACCCCGCCAGACCCCCGGCCGCGTCACCCAGGAGTTCACCGGCGCCACCGTCACCTACGACACCGCCACCGGCACCATCACCACCCGCTGACCCACCCGCTGACCCACCCGGCCAGCTCCCGGC
>NZ_JBJJTJ010000067.1:0-956 GCF_054177765.1 Modestobacter lacusdianchii
CCCCCCCCGCCGCCCGCGCCCCGGCCGCGCCGGGCGGCCCGCCGCGCGGGCGGCGGGCGGCGGCGGCCCCCCCCCCCCCCCCCGCCGCACCCACGACCCGCGGCGTGCACCGGGGAGTGGCACTGAGTGCCACCCTAGCGGCCACGACGTGGCGCAGGGCACAGCTGCCGGGTCAGGCCTGCTTGATCGCCGAGACGTCGAACTCGATCTGGATCCGGTCGCTGACCAGCACGCCGCCGGTGTCGAGCACGGCGTTCCAGGTGAGGTCCCAGTCGCTGCGCTTGATCGCCAGCGCGCCCTCGAAGCCGACCCGGGTGTTGCCGAAGGGGTCCAGCGCCGAGCCGGTGAGGGTGAACTCGACCGACACCGGGCGGGTGACGGCCTTGATCGTCAGGTCGCCGGTGACCCGGTAGACGTCGGCGTCGACCTGCTCGACCTCGGTGGAGTCGAAGAGCATCTCGGGGTACTGCTCGACGTCGAGGAAGTCCGGTGAGCGCAGGTGACCGTCCCGGTCGGCGTTGCCGGTGTCGATGCTGGCGGTGGCGATCCGCAGGCCGACCCGGCTGGCGCCGGGGTCGGCGGTGTCCAGGTGCGCGGTGCCGGCGAACTCGGTGAACGCACCGCGGACGGTGGTCACCATGGCGTGCCGGGCCCGGACGCCGATGCGGGTGTGCGCGACGTCGACGGCGTAGTCACCCGTGACGTCGGCCAGCGCGGTGGTGGCGGCGTCGAAGTCCGTCGCGGCACTCTCGGGTGCGCGGTGCTTGCCCACGGTTCAACGCTCCTCTCTCGGGGTGCAACCCCTCGATGGTGCCCGATCGACCCGCCCGGGCGGGGAGGAGGTGTCGCGCCGAGTGCGGACGGAGCCGTCCGGTGGCCCGGACGCAGCGGGGGCGGCCGGCGCTGGGGGCCCCGCCCCCCCCGCCGGGGCCGGGTCTTACAGCCGCGGGGCCGTC
>NZ_JBJJTJ010000068.1:0-902 GCF_054177765.1 Modestobacter lacusdianchii
CGTTACGGCGGTCATGGCGAAAGGGAAACGCCCGGTCTCATTCCGAACCCGGAAGCTAAGCCTTTCAGCGCCGATGGTACTGCCCGGGGGACCGGGTGGGAGAGTAGGACGCCGCCGGACACAACTCAACGAAACGGGGGTCGGAGCTTCGCGCTCCGGCCCCCGTTTCGTGCGTTTGTCCGTTCTTCGTCGACGGCCAGATGTCTTCGCGAGCGCGAAGCGTCGGTGGCCCGACGCCGCTCCAGGCGCTTCCTCGGGAGTGCGCCGTTCATCAGTGAGGTACCCAGACACCATGACTACTCCGCGACGCGGTTCGGACGGCCCGGAGCGAGGCCGCGGCAACAGCGGTGGCGGCGCCCGAGGCGGCGCTGCGGGTCCCCGGCAGGGGGCCGGCAGCGGGCGACCGGCTCGACCTGCGGGGCATCGCGGATCACGGCCGACCGACGGTGGACGTGGCGGAGCGGGGTCGTCACGTGACGATGCCTACCGGGCCAGGGGCGGAGCCGCCGGCGGCGAGTGGGGGCGCCCGTCTTCCGGCGGGCGCCCGTCCAGCGATCGATCGGGGTCGCAAGACCGTCGCGCGTCCGGTGATCGGTCGCAGGGCGGCCGTCCTTCGGGTGGCCGGGCCCAGGGCGGGCGTCCCTCGGGTGATCGTCCGGCGTGGCAGGACCGTCGTCCTTCCGGTGACCGCCCGCAGGGTGGGCGCCCTTCGGGTGATCGTCCGGCGTGGCAGGACCGCCGTCCCTCTGGTGACCGCCCGCAGGGTGGGCGCCCTTCGGGTGATCGTCCGGCGTGGCAGGACCGCCGTCCCTCTGGTGACCGCCCGCAGGGTGGGCGTCCCTCGGGTGATCGTCCGGCGTGGCAGGACCGCCGTCCTTCCGGTGACCGCCCGCAGGGTGGGC
>NZ_JBJJTJ010000069.1:0-798 GCF_054177765.1 Modestobacter lacusdianchii
TCCGTACTTTGAGAACTGCACAGTGGACGCGAGCATCTAGTAGTACTCAAGTATCTGGATGCCTGCGCTGATCCGCGTACTGCTCATCTGGTGGGTCGTGCTCTCTTCGGGGGGTGGGGCCTGTGTTGGGTGTGTGGTGGTGGGTGGGCGTGGGTGTTGTTTGTGTGGTCAAGTTGTTAAGGGCACACGGTGGATGCCTGGGCACCAGGAGCCGATGAAGGACGTAGGAGGCTGCGATAAGCCTCGGGGAGCTGCCAACCGAGCGTTGATCCGAGGATTTCCGAATGGGGGAACCCCGCACCAGTCATGTGGTGTGACCCGCGCCTGAACACATAGGGCGTGTGGAGGGAACGTGGGGAAGTGAAACATCTCAGTACCCACAGGAAGAGAAAACAACCGTGATTCCGTGAGTAGTGGCGAGCGAAAGCGGATGAGGCTAAACCGATCGCATGCCAAGCCGGCAGGCGTTGTGTGGTCGGGGTCGTGGGACGATTCAGCATCTTCTGCCGAGGGTGCAGGGAGTCAGAAAGTCATGTGTTAGTGGAAGGCCTCTGGAAGGGGTCGCCGTAGAGGGTGAGAGCCCCGTACACGAAAACTCATGGCCTCTCGAGTCGTATCCCAAGTAGCACCGAGCCCGTGAAATTCGGTGTGAATCTGGCGGGACCACCCGCTAAGCCTAAATACTCCCTGGTGACCGATAGCGGACAAGTACCGTGAGGGAAAGGTGAAAAGTACCCCGGGAGGGGAGTGAAATAGTACCTGAAACCGTGTGCCTACAAGCCGTGAGAGCCTTATGCC
>NZ_JBJJTJ010000006.1:0-193356 GCF_054177765.1 Modestobacter lacusdianchii
GATTAAGGGCCACCAGTACCCCCCCCCCACCCCCCCCCCCGGCCCACACAACCCCCCCAACAGCGGGCCGCCCCCCCCCCCCCCCCCCCCCCCCCCCCCCCCCCCCCCCCCCCCCCCCCCCCCCCCCCCCCCCGCCGCGCCGTTCCGGGTCGCCTCGGCCGAGGAGACGGCGGCGCTGGAGCCGACCTGGCGGCGGCCGGCCGCCGTGACGAGGGAGGGCGGAGCCGGGTGAGCGCCGAGCGGCCGTGGACGTTCCTGACCAACCACGGGCACGTCCTGCTGGCCGTCGCCGGGGCGCCGGACGCCCGGGTCACCGAGATCGCCGCGCAGGTGGGCATCTCGCCCCGGGCCACCCTGACGATCCTCGGTGACCTCGCCGACGCCGGGTACGTCCGCCGCACCCGGGTCGGGCGGCGCACCCACTACGCCGTGCAGCCGCACCAGCCGTTCCGGCACCCCGCCGCCGCGGCGCACGAGGTCGACGAGCTGCTGGCGATCTTCCAGCGGCCCCCGGCCTCCGGCTGAGGCCGGCCGCACCGGCGGTGACCGGCCGGCCGCCGGGGGTGGGCACCCGCCCCCGGCGGTCCCACCCGGCCGCGGAACTCCCTTGACCTCAGGTGCACCCGAGGGGCCAGCATCGCCGCTGGACGCCCGGACGGACGGGGTCCCCGGGTCGACACCGGCACGCCGATGACTTCCCGGTCGCCGTCCGGTCCTCCCTGACAGAGCCGCCCGTGCAGCGCACCAGTGAGGAAGCCGATGACCATGCAGACCACCCTCGCCATCGAGGCGAGCGGGCTGGGCAAGTCCTTCGGGGAGACCCGCGCCGTCGCCGGCGTCGACCTCGCCGTGCCGGCCGGCACCGTCTACGGGGTGCTGGGCCCCAACGGAGCGGGCAAGACCACCACCATCCGGATGCTGGCGACGCTGATCCCGCCGGACCAGGGCAGTGCCCGGGTGCTGGGCCACGACATCGTGTCCGAGGCGGACGCCGTCCGGGGGCTGGTCAGCCTGACCGGCCAGCTCGCCTCGGTCGACGAGGAGCTCACCGGCCGGGAGAACCTGGTGCTGATCGGCCGGCTGCTCGGGTACTCCCGCGCCGCCGCCCGGGCCCGCGCCGACGAGCTGCTCGACGCCTTCGACATCGCCGAGGCCGCCGGCCGGCTGGTCAAGCACTTCTCCGGCGGCATGCGCCGCCGGCTGGACATCGCGGCGAGCATCGTCGTCACCCCGCAGCTGGTCTTCCTCGACGAGCCGACGACCGGGCTCGACCCGCGCTCCCGCAACCAGGTCTGGGAGATCGTCCGGGCGCTGGTGGCCGAGGGGACGACGATCCTGCTCTGCACCCAGTACCTGGAGGAGGCCGACCAGCTGGCCGACGGCATCGCGGTGATCGACCGGGGCCGGGTCATCGCCGAGGGCACCCCCGGCGACCTCAAGGCCTCGGTCGGCACCGGCTCGCTGCACGTGCGGCTGCGCGACCCCGGGCAGCGCGGCGAGGCCGCCGAGCTGCTGGAGCGGATGGTCGGGCAGGTCGCGCTGGCACCGGAGCCCTCGGCGCTCTCGGCCACCGGGGCGGATGCCGGGCAGGCGGCGGTCGCCGTCGCCGAGCTCACCCGGGCCGGCACCCGCTGGCCCACTTCACCCTGACCCAGCCCAGCCTCGACGAGGTCTTCCTGTCGCTCACCGGCCACCCCACCGAGGAGACGGCACCCGCCGACGACACCCTGCAGGAGCAGCTGTCATGACCACCACGACCAGGGAACCCACCGGCGCGGACACCGCCGCCGTCCGCCGGGCCATCTCCGCCAGCCCCCGGCCGCCGCGGCCCGGGCCGCTGTCGGCGGCGCTGACCTTCGGCTGGCGGGGCATGCTGAAGGTCAAGCACGTGCCTGAGCAGCTGCTGGACGTGACCGTCACCCCGGTGATGTTCCTGCTGATGTTCACCTACCTGTTCGGCGGTGCGATCGCGGGCTCGACCAGCGCCTACCTGGACTACACGCTGCCCGGGTTGCTGGTCATGTCGGTGCTGTTCACCACCGTGTACTCCGGCATCTCGCTGAACACCGACCTGACCAAGGGCGTCGTCGACCGGTTCCGCTCGCTGCCGATCTGGCGGCCGGCGCCGCTGGTGGGCGCGCTGCTGGGCGACAGCGTCCGCTACGTGGTCGCGGGCACCGTGATCATCGTGGTCGGCGTCGCGCTGGGCTTCCGGCCCGACGGCGGCGTGCTCGGCGCGGTCGCGGCGCTGGCGCTGGTCGTCGTCTCCTCGTTCGGGCTGTCGTGGGTGTTCTCGGTGCTCGGGCTGCTGATGCGCTCGCCGAACGCGGTGATGAACGCCGGTTTCATGGCGATCTTCCCGCTCACGTTCCTGTCCAACGTCTTCGTCGACCCGGCGACGCTGCCGGGCCCGCTGCAGGCCTTCGTCGACGTCAACCCGATCTCGGTGCTGGCCACCGCGTCGCGGTCGCTGATGGCCGGCTCGCCCGACGGCACGGCGATCGTCGTCTCGCTGGCGGTGGCGGCCGGGCTGGCGGCGGTGTTCGTCCCGGTGACCACCCGGCTGTACCGCAGCCGCTGACGGGCGGACCGCGGCTGGGCGGCGATCAGACCGCACACCGAGGCGATGGCGGCCACCGCGGCGACGCAGACCGCGGTCAGGACCGCGTGGCGTCGACGGGGGTTGGAGGTGGTGGGTGTTGCGGCCGGTCCGCCGGCAGGTGGGTGCGCACGGTCCTCGCCGGGCCAGGGGGCACCGGCGCCGGGGCAGTGCCCGGGCGCCGGTGCCGGGTGGGGTGGGTCAGCTGCGCCGGGTGGCGCGCACGACGACGTCGTGCAGGTGGACCAGGCGGCCGTCGGCAGCGGTGAGGCTGCGGTGCAGCTCTTGCGCGGTGTGCACGTCCCACCCCGCGTCGTCCCACTCGGGGTCGCCCAGCAGGGCGGTCACCGAGGCGGCGGTCACCGTGGCCCCGGCGGGCGGCCGGCCGTCGTCCCCCGGGTGGCCGTGGCCGTGGGCGTCGTCGTCCAGGTGCCCGACGACGAGCAGCGTGCCGCCGGGAGCCACCCACCGCGCGATCCGCGCGTAGAACGCCAGCTGCGGCATCGCCGGGTGGGCGTAGGCGGTGGTGACCAGGTCGAACGGGGCCTCCGGTGCCCAGTGGCCCAGGTCCGCCGCCACCCACTGCACGCGGTCGCCGACCCCGCTCGCGGCGGCTCGGTCGGCGGCCCGGGCCAGCGCCTCGGTCGAGATGTCCGCCGCGGTGACCCGCCAGCCGTGCTCGGCCAGCCAGATGGCCTCGGCACCGGCACCGCACCCGGCGTCCAGCGCCCTGCCGGGCACCAGGTGGCCGACCTCGCGGGCCAGGTGCGGGTTCGGGGGGTTGCTGCTCATGGACCCGCGGTCGCCGGCCCGGTCGTGCTGCCAGTGCCGTTCCCAGTACGCCCGGTCGAAGTCGTGGCCCCCGCCGGACCGGTGGCCGTGGCCGGCGTCATGGTCCCGGCTCGACGGCGCCGGTTGCTGCTCGCTCATGTCAGGTCCTCCCCATCGGTGTGCACGGGGACGATGACCTGCGACCCCTCACTTGCGCAAAGTTCCTTGCCGAACTGGCAATCGACTGATGAGCGACCCCTGGAGCCGGACCATCGACGCGGTGGGCCCGCGGCTCCGGCAGCTGCGGCAGCGACGCGACGCCACCCTGGTCGACCTCGCGGCAGGGACCGGCATCTCGACCAGCCCCCTCTCCCGGCTGGAGGCGGGGTTACGGCGCCCAGGCTGGAGCAGCTGCTGCCGCTGGCCCAGGCGCACGGGGTGAGCCTCGGCGAGCTGGTCGACGCACCACCCACCGGCAACCCGCGGGGTCGACCTGCGGCCCATCGCCGCCGGCGGCGGGTCGGTCGTCATCCCGCTGACCCGCCGCCCCGCCGCCCCGGGGGCATCCAGGCCCACGAGTTCGTGCTGCCGGCCGGGAGCGACGACGCCGAACCGGAGCCGCGCACCCACGAGGGCCGCGACTGGACCCACGTCCTCGACGGCACGCTGCGGCTGGTGCTCGGCGAGCACGACATCCGCCTCGCGCCGGGCGAGGCCGCCGAGTTCGACGTCCGGGCCCGGCACTGGTTCGGCGCCTCCAGTGCCGGGCCCGTGGAGTTCCTCAGCCTGATCGGCCGGCAGGGCGAACGGGCGCGCGACCGGCGGGGCGTGGCCGCCCCCGTCGTCAGGCCGCGGCCGGCACGCCCGGCGCCGCGTCGACGAGGAAGGCCGCCAGGCTGCGGGGCGGCCGCCCGGTCACCTGCTCGACCGTGCCGGTGACGGGAGTGAAGCTGCCGCGCTGCACCCGCTCGTAGGTGAAGGTGAGGATCTCGCGGTCGAAGCCCGCCGTGCCGGCCACGGCCTCCTCGACGGTCACCTCCCGGTGCACCACCGGGCGGCCGACGCCTTGGGAGAGCAGCTCGGCGGTGCGCGGCAGGGTGAGCGCCTCCGGTCCGGTGAGCTCGTACCGCCGGCCGGCGTGCCCCCGGTCCAGCAGCGCACGCTCGGCCACCGCCGCGATGTCCCGGGCGTCGATCCAGGCGATCTGCGCACCAGCGTCGGGGAAGGGCAGCTCGCCGCCGCTGGTGAGCAGGTCGAGGTAGAAGCGCGGGTCGGTGAACACCTGCATGAACCAGCTGGGCCGCAGCACCGTCCAGCTGCGGCCGCTGGCCTGCACCACCTGCTCGGTGCGCATGGCCCAGCCCTCGGGGCCGACGTCGTCCGCGCTCTGCTCGGACAGCAGGACGACGTGCGCCCGGTCGGGTACCCGGTCGAGCAGGGCGCCGATCAGCTCGGGTGCGTCGGCCCGGTCGGGCCGGACGACGTAGACGGCGTCGACGCCCTCGACGGCGGCGGGCCAGCCGGCCGGGTCGTCCCAGGAGAAGGCGGTCGGCCGCACGCCCGGGGCGGTGACGGTGGTCGGGTCGCTGCTGCCGCCGAGCACCTCGACGTCCGGCCGGGCGGTGAGCAGCTCGGCCAGCGGGGCTCCGGTCTTGCCGCGGACCCCGGTGACCAGCACGCGGGTCGGGGCGGTCGCTGCGCCGGGAGCGGTCATGTCGATCTCCTCCGATTGGTTGAGTGACTGAAGTACTTCGCCCATGCAAGCACGGATCCCTGAGCCACTCAAGTAATCTGGGTGCGTGACCGAGTCCTCGAGCCCACTCGGGCAGCAGCTGTGGGACCTCGTGTACGGCTACGACGCCGCCTACGACCGGGCGGCGCAGCAGGTCGGGCTGAGCGCGGCCCAGGCCTGCCTGCTCGACCAGCTCACCCGGGGCACCAGCTCCATGGGGGAGCTGGCCACCGCGCTGCTGTGCGACGCCTCCAACGTCACCCAGCTGGTCGCCCGCCTGGAGGCGCGCGGCCTGGTGACCCGCGAGCCCGACCCGGCCGACCGGCGGGTCAAGCGGGTGTCGATCACCGCGGCGGGCCGCCGCGAGCACCGCGCTGTCCGGCGGGCGTTCGACTTCCCGGCCGAGACGCTGAGCCGGCTGACCGTGGCGGAGCAGCAGCTGCTGTCCGAGCTGCTGGGGAAGATGCAGGCACCGCCGGAGTCCTGACCGACGGGGCCGCCTACGGCGAGGTGGGCAGGTGGACGAGGACCCGGAGCCCGCCCCCGGGCCGCGGCTGGACGGCCAGCGACCCGCCGTGCACGGCGACGATGCTCGCCACGATGGCCAGCCCGAGGCCGACGCCGGCGTCGTCGGTGCGGATCCGCGTGGTGACGCGCTGGAACGGCTCGGTGAGCGTCGCGACCAGCTGCGGGGCGACCACCTCGCCGGTGTTCTCCACGGTGAGCGTGGCGTACCGGGGGCCGCCGGTGGTGGTGATCCACACGGCGCCGCCGGAGGGGAGGTTGTGGACCACGGCGTTGTGCAGCAGGTTCGTCGTCAGCTGCAGCAGCAGGGCCGGTGAGCCGACGGCGGGGCTGACGTCCCCGGAGGTCTCGATGACCACGCCGCGCCGTTCCGCCAGCGGGAGCAGCGTCTCGGCGGCCTCCTCGGCCAGCAGCGACAGGTCGACGTCCTCCCGGTCCAGGGCGCCGTGCTCGGCCCGGCTGAGCAGCAGCAGCGCTTCGGTGAGGGCGATCGCCCGGGCGTTGACCGCGTGCAGGCGTGCGAGGAGCTCGCCGGTGTCGGCAGTCGGATCGGTGCGGGCGAGGTCCAGGAGGGCCTGCGTGACGGCCAGCGGGGTGCGCAGCTCGTGCGACGCGTTCGCCGCGAACCTGCGCTGCTCGGCGACGTGCCCCCCGATCCGGGCGAGCATCGCGTCGAAACCGTCGGCCAGCTCCCGGAACTCGTCGCTGCGCCCGGGCAGCCGGACCCGGTGGGAGAGCGAGCCGCCGGCGGCCAGCCGGGTGGCCTGGCTGATCCGGGTCAGCGGCGCGAGCATCCGGCCGGCGAGCAGCCACCCGCCCACGAGGCCGACGACGAGCAGCACGGCCAGCACCGCGGCCGCCTTCGGGACGAAGGCGCGCTGCAGGTCGCCGCGGTCGGGGATGAAGACCGACCGCGGCATCTCGCCGGACCCCGGCACCGCGGCCTGGCCGTACCGGACGTCCTCGGGCACGTAGCGCAGCAGGAACACCCACACCACGGCCAGCAGCAGCACGCCGGCGAGCATCAGGAAGCCGGCGTAGCTGAGGGTGAGCCGGGCGCGGACGCTCATCCCCGGCCGGCGGTGCGCCGCCTCAGTCACCCGCGGGGCCGGTGTCGATGCGGTAGCCGACGCCCGGCACGGTCGCGATCACCCACGGCTCACCGAGCCGCTTGCGCAGCGCGGAGACGGTGATCCGCACCGCGTTGGTGAACGGGTCGGCGTTCTCGTCCCACGCGCGGGCCAGCAGGTCCTCGGCGCTGACCACACCGCCGTCGGCGGCCACGAGCACCTCGAGCACGGCGAACTGCTTGCGGGTCAGCGCGACGTAGCGGCCGTCCCGGAACACCTCGCGGCGGAACGGGTCGACCCGCAGGCCGGCGAGCTCCCGCACCGGTGGCCGGTTGTGTGCCCGCCGGCGGTCCAGTGCCCGCAGCCGCAGCACGAGCTCCCGCAGCTCGAAGGGCTTGGTCAGGTAGTCGTCGGCGCCGAGCTCGAACCCCGAGGCCTTGTCGTCGAGCCGATCGGCGGCGGTGAGCATCAGGATGGGGGTGCCACTGCCGGAGGCGACGATGCTCGCGGCGATCTCGTCGCCGGACGGCCCGCACACGTCCCGGTCCAGCACGGCGATGTCGTAGGTGTTCAGGCCCAGCAGTTCCAGCGCGGTGTCACCGTCCCCGGCGACGTCGGCGGCGATCGCAGCCAGCCGGAGCCCGTCGCGGATCGCATCGGCCAGGTAGGGCTCGTCCTCGACGATCAGCACGCGCACGCGGCGATGCTAGGAGCGGGCGCGTATCGCCGGGGTATCGGAAACCGCTGACGCGCCGGTGACACCGCGCTGCCTTGACTCCGGGCATGACCCGGAACGCACCACCACGGACGACGCCCCGCCGGGGCGGACGCATCCTCACCGCAGCCGTGCTCGCGGCGGTCGCGGGCACGGTCGTCGCGACGACCCACCTGTGGCCGACGGCCGGGCCCGAGGTCCCGCCACCGCCGGCGGCGGGATCGGCGGCCTCCGGGCCCGCCGTGGTCGAGGCCCTGCCCCGCGTGCTGGGCGGCGCGGGCGGTGGTGCCATCGGCCCGGCGGACGGCGTCCTGCCCGCGGGCACGACGGTGCACGACGACGACCTCCCGGGCGTGGCCGGGCTCGACCCGGCGCTCCTGACCGCACTGCGCCGGGCGTCGGCCGACGCCGCGCGGGACGGCGTCCGGCTCGAGGTCAACAGCGGCTGGCGCTCCCGTGCCTACCAGGAGCAGCTGCTCCGCGAGGCGGTCGGCGAGCACGGGTCGGCGGAGGAGGCCGCCCGCTGGGTGGCGACCGCGGACACCTCCGCACACGTGTCGGGGGACGCGGTGGACGTCGGGCCGCCCGCCGCCGCGCAGTGGCTGGCCGAGCACGGTGCCGGGCACGGGCTCTGCCCGGTGTACCGCAACGAGCCGTGGCACGTCGAGCTGCGGCCCGACGCGGTCGGCCACGGCTGCCCGCCGATGTACGCCGACCCCACCGAGGACCCGCGCCTGCAGGAGTGATCCAGCACCCCCGAGAACGCCGCCGGCGTCCACCGGGACCCGGCGGGTGCGCCCCGGCCGTCAGGGCCCGGCGACCCGGAAGACCGGCCAGCCGATCTCGGTGCGCCAGGCCGCGGGCCCGGGGACGTCGCGAGGACCGACCAGATAGACCTCGCGCACCGGCCCGGCCACCGCCAGGGCGTTGGCCACCACCCACGCGCCCAGCTCTCCGTAGGTGACCTCGATGTCGTCGTGCGCACCGACGTGGGTGGTGACGGCCAGCTCGACGGCCGGCAACGTCACCGGGCGCACCCGGCCGCGGCGCGGCGGACGGGCCGCCGGCCGGTACACGAGCACGTGCCCGCGGCCCTCCTCGAACAGCGCGTTGTCGTACAGCCCG
The DNA here is from genome assembly GCF_054177765.1 of Modestobacter lacusdianchii. Classification (NCBI taxonomy): domain Bacteria; kingdom Bacillati; phylum Actinomycetota; class Actinomycetes; order Geodermatophilales; family Geodermatophilaceae; genus Modestobacter; species Modestobacter lacusdianchii. The sequence continues at coordinate 8,538 of NZ_JBJJTJ010000006.1, forward strand.
CCCGGCGGGCCGGCGGCCTCACCGACGACGGCGTCCAGCTCGGCCATGGCACCGGCGTACCAGCCCAGCACCTCCTCGTGCGTCACGTCGCCCTCGACGGCGGCCACCGACGTCGCCGGCACCGCGCGCAGTTCGACGTCCAGGGGCGGCGGCTCCGGCCGCAACAGCCGGCGGAGCGACGCCACCGCGGCACGGGTGCGGTCCAGCTGCTGCTCCAGCCGCTGCAGGTGGTCGGCCACCAGCGTGGCGCGGGCGTCGGGGTCGGGGGAGCGGAGGATCCGCTGCACGTCCGGCAGCGGCACGTCCAGCTCGCGCAGGCGGTGGATGACCTGGGCCGACGGGATCTGGTCGGCGGTGTACCAGCGGTAGCCGGTCGCGTCGTCCACGTGCGCCGGCTCGAGCAGGCCCGCGTCGTGATACCGACGGAGCGTCCGGATGCTCAGGTGGGTCAGCCGGGAGAACTCTCCGATCGCCAGCACGGCCCCACCTTGCACCCTCCCCCCGGGGGAGACCCCAGCGCGTGCCCCTCCGGGCCCCGGCCGTCGCCTCGGATCGCGCCCCGGCGCGCCGCCCGGTAGGACGGTGGGCGAGGCGCGGCCACCCCGCCACCCGACGACACGAGGGACCGATGTGACCGCACCGACACTGGACGTCGACCCGTGGCTGGTCCGTGAGCCGCAGGTGGGCCTCACGACGCTGGCCGCCGCCGAGTCGCTCTTCACGCTGACCAACGGCCACGTCGGCATCCGCGGGACGCTCGACGAGGTCGAGCCCTTCGGGATGCGCGGCACCTACCTGTCCGGGGTGCACGAGACGCACCCGCTGTCCTATCCCGAGGGCGGCTTCGGGCACCCGGAGGAGGGGCAGGCGCTGCTCACCGTCGCCGACGGCACGCCGGTGCGGCTGCTGGTCGACGGCGTCCCGCTCGACGTGCGCGAGGTCCGGCCTGAGGTGCACGAGCGCACGCTGGACCTGCGCGCCGGGACGCTCGACCGGCGGGTGCGCTGGAGGACGCCGCGCGGGACGACGATGGAGGTCACCTCCCGGCGGCTGGTCTCCCTGGCGGAGCGGTCGGTGCTCGCGGTGCGGTACGAGGTCCGGGCCCTGGACGGGCCCGCGCACGTCGCGGTGCGGTCGGAGCTGGCCGGCGGGCAGGTCACCCCGACCGGCGTGGTCAACGACGACCCGCGCGTCGCGGAGTGCCTCGACCGCGCTTTCGAGTCGCTCATCTGCGCCTGCACCCCGACCGGTGGCGCGCTGGCGTCCCGGACCCGCCGGTCGGGCATCACGGTCGCCAGCGCCGTCGACCACCGGGTCGACGGCGGGCGGGTGGCCACGGAGTCCGACGGCGACCGGATCGTCACCACCGTCACCGCCGACCTGACCGCCGGCGACACCCTCACGCTCACCAAGGTCGTCGGGTACGTCTGGGCGGTGGACACCGGCGGGGACTCGCTGGTCGGCGAGGCCTCGGCCGCGGTGGACTCCGCGCTGGACCTCGGCTGGGACGGGCTCCTCGCCGCGCAGCGCGAGGTGCTCGACGAGTTCTGGGCCACGGCGGACGTGCAGGTCGACGGCGACCCCGAGCTGCAGCAGGCGCTGCGCTACGACGTCTTCCAGGTGTTCTGCTCGGCCGCCTGCATCTCCGGCGCGCCCGTCGGGGCCAAGGGGCTGACCGGCATGGGGTACAGCGGCCACACGTTCTGGGACGTCGAGGGCTTCGTGCTGCCCACGCTGACCCTGCTGCGGCCGGACGCGGCGGCCCGGCTGCTGCGCTGGCGGGCGGCGACGCTGGACTCCGCCCGGGACCGGGCCCGCACCCTCGGGGTGGCGGGCGCGGTGTTCGCCTGGCGCACGATCAGTGGGCCGGAGGTCTCCGCGTACTGGCCGGCGAGCACGGCGGCGGTGCACGTCAACGCCGACATCGCCCGCGCGTTCTGGTTGTTCGAGAACGCGACCGGTGCCGACCTGGAGTCCGTCGGCGGGCTGGAGGTGCTCGTGGAGACCGCGCGCGCGTGGCTCTCGCTGGGCCACGCCGACGACTCCGGCGCCTGGCACCTGTTCGGCGTCACCGGGCCGGACGAGTACACCGGCGTCGTCGACGACAACGTCTTCACCAACCTGATGGCCCGGGCCAACCTGCGGCGTGCCGCCGACGCCTGCCGCCGGCTGGCGCACCAGGCCTCGGACCTGGGCGTGGACACCGACGAGATGGCCGCCTGGCGGGCCGCGGCCGACGCGGTGTCCGTGCCGTGGGACGACGCGCTGCGGGTGCACCCGATGAACTCCGGTTTCACCACCTACGCGGACTGGCCGTTCGAGGACCTGGAGGACAGCTACCCGATCGAGCAGCACCACCACTACGCCCGGTTCTACCGGCGGCAGGTGCTCAAGCAGGCAGACCTGGTCCAGGCGCTGTGGTGGTGCCGCGACGAGTTCACCGCGGAGGAGGTGGCCCGCGACCTCGACTACTACGAGGCGCGCACCGTCCGCGACTCCTCCCTGTCCGCGGCGGTCCAGGCGGTGGTGTGCGCCCAGGCGCAGCACCCCGACCTGGCGCTGCGCTACCTGCGCGAGTGCGCCCTGGTGGACCTGCGCGACGTCCGGGGCGACACCCGGGAGGGGCTGCACCTGGCCTCGGTGGCCGGTGCCTGGCTGGCGTTCGTCGCCGGCCTGGGCGGGCTCCGGGACGACCACGAGGAGCTGGAGATCGCGCCGCTGCTGCCCTCCGCGCTCTCCCGCACCGCCTGGTCGGTCACCTGGCGCGGCCGGCTGCTCCGCGTCGAGACCACCCGTGCGGGCACCACCGTCACCCTGGTGCGCGGCGACGGGCCGGTGCCGGTCGTCGTGGACGGGGTGCCGTTGACCGTCACGGCAGCGGCCCCGGCCCAGGCGCCGCTCCGCGCTCCGACGCCCCTGCTGGAGGAGCCCCGGCAGCCCGCCGGACGCGCACCGCGCACCTGACGGCGCCGGCGTCCGGTGGTCGGCTCAGCCCTGACCGGCCGCCCGGTCGGGGGCCTGCGACGACGGCGGCCAGGGCGGCAGCGCCGGTGGGGTGGTGAGCTCCCGGTAGGCGGTGGTGTGGGCGCGCAGGGCACTGACCGCCTCGGCGACGTCGGTGGTCACCCGGCCGGCCGTCGGTGCTGCTCGCTCCGCCGCCAGCACCGCGTCGCAGACCTCCGCGAGCGTGTGGAGGTACGCGCGCGCATCGGACTCCACGTCAGCCCGCCCGGCCGGGCCCGCCAGCGCCGCCTGTCGCAACAGCTGCTCGAGCCGGGCGCCCTCGTTCTCCAGGCCGGGCAGCAGTGCGGGCACGTCGCCGAGGTGCGCACCGGCGGCCTGCGCGGTGGCCACCTGTCGACGCACACGCTCGCGGGCCCGGGCGATCTCCAGCTGGAGCTCCGCGGCCGTGCGCCGCGGGCCGGGCGGCAGGCGGCGGGCAGCGACGGCCGTGGCGCCGTGCGCGCCGAGGGTGCGGGCCCGGGCCACCAGCGGGCTGCGCCGGACCCGCCGCACCGCCAGCCACCCGATCAGCAGGGCGGCCATCACGAGCACCAGGAACACGCCACCGAGGACGGCGAGCACGGTCGGGTCCAGCGACACCAGCCACGCCAGCTCGTCGTCGGCCCGGACGTCCAGGGCAGCGGCCTGGCCGGTCGGCAGCGGGGTGGTCATGCGACTCCTCGTCTCGGGGCGTGCGCCGTCGGGGAGGCAACGGTCGCACCGCCCCCGACGGTTCCCCGCTGCGCGCCGCCCCCGGTGACAGGGCCCGGCCGCCGGGGTCGGACCCGCCGCGCGATCCGATCAGCTCTCCGTGGGCGCCGGGAGCAGCCCCAGGGCTGCCATCAGCGCGCCGTAGACCAGCGCCGGGCCGGTGTGCGGCAGCCGCTTGCCCGCGGCGGCGCGGGCCTGGCCCCGGCGGTGGGCCCAGCGCTCGGCGGCCACCGTCCCGGCGACGGACCCGGCCAGCGCGGCGGTCAGCACCCCACCCGCGACGGCCTTGGTGCGCAGGGGCAGTGCGCGCAGGGTCTCCGGGAGCGAGGCGCCCTCCTCGGACGCGGGCTCCCCACCGGTGGCGGGCGGGGTGGCCCGCAGCTGGCGGACCGCCACGGCCGCGGACGCGGTCAGCAGCCCCGCCTTCGCCCAGGCGCGGGCGGTGCGGGAGGGGACCAGGTCGGGGCTCGCGTACCAGAGGGCCGTCAGCGCGCCGGAGGTCAGGCTCATCACGACTCGGGAGGACGTCGGCTGGGTGCTCATGCCGCCATCCTCACCCGACCGCACGGCCATCCGGGAGCCCCGACCACGGCATCGCCGCTGCCGAGGTGGGCACCGGTCCCGCCGGCCGGTTCGCGCACCCAGCGGCGTGCCCGGCCGCCCGGGCGCACCAGCAGCCGTGGGTACGGGGCTGCTGGTGCGCCGGTGGCCGACGACGGTGGGCGCGACCGGCTCGCTGCCGGCCGCGCCCACCGCCGCTCACCTGCGGCGGCGGACCAGGACGCCCACCAGCCCCGCCGCGACGGCCACCGCGGCGAGCACCCACCGGCCGCGGTCGGCGGCGATGACCACGACCGCGACCCGCGGCTGCACCCGCCGGGTACCGAGCAGGAGCCCACCGGCCGGTGAGTCGACGCCGGCACCGGCGACGGCCACCGGACGGGACGGCGACTCCAGGTGGGCGGTGATGCCGGCCGCGGCCAGGGCGTCGGCCAGCCCGCCCACGTCCCGCCGGCCCGGTGCCACCCCGGTGCGCGCGGTCGCCGCCTCGCGGAGCCGGGTCACGAAGGCCCCGACGTCCTCGGCGACGACCCGCACGTCAGCGCCGTCGGCGTGCACCTGCACGCCCGACCCGTCCACCTCCAGCGACAGCTGGCCGGACAGGTGGAGCGGGCCGTGCGGCTCCGTCATCCCCGGCTGGCGTTCTCGGCGGTCGTGATCCGCAGGGTGCCGTTGAGCCGCCAGACGGCGCGCGGCGCATCGGCGCCGGTCTCGCGCGGCACCTCGACGACCATGTCGACGAACTCGTAGTTGATCGCGGCGCCCTTGCCGGTGAGGTACGACCACATCTCCTTGCCGAGGTCGGCGAAGCTGGTGGTCTCGTGGGCCTTGATGTCGCGGGAGCCGGTTGCTGCGTCGGAGCTGGTCATGCTCATCGGGGCGATCTCCTCGACCGTCGGGGTTCCGCCGGCGCTGCTGCCGACGTCGGTTGCGCCCTACCCGATACCGCGCGAGACGAACACGTCGCGCTCCGCTGTCGACGGCGGGGTGGCTCGCCGGGCCGGGGTGCCGCCCGGCCCGCCGAGGCTGAGACGCCGACGGCACCCGGCCGGTCGGCGTGCCGGGCAGCAGCCCGGGTCGGCGTCAGGTCTGGGCGGAGGCACCCGACCGGCTGCGCTCGGGAACGACGTCCCCGGCCGGGCCGACGTCCTCCGCCGGGCGACGGGCCAGCCTGCTCGGCCACCACATGCCCCGGCCCACGTCCAGGGTCAGCGAAGTGACCAGCACCGAGCGCACGACGATCGTGTCGAGCAGCACGCCCAGGGCCACGGCGATGCCCAGCTGGGTCAGGAAGGTCAACGGCAACGTGCCCAGCACCGCGAACGTCGCTGCCAGCACCAGACCGGCCGAGGTGATCACCCCGCCCGTGGCCGCCAGCCCGATGAGGGCGGCCCGGTGGGTGCCGTGGTCGACGGCCTCCTCCCGCACCCGGGTCATCAGGAAGATGTTGTAGTCGATGCCCAGGGCGACGAGGAAGACGAAGACGAACAGCGGGAACGAGCTGTCGGTCGCGGTCACGCCGAGCGTCCAGTCGAAGAGCAGGGCGCTCAGCCCCAGCGCGGCACCGTAGGACAGCACGACCGTGGCGATCAGGAGCACCGGCGCGACCAGCGCCCGCAGCAGCACACCCAGCACCACCAGGACGACCAGCATGATCAACGGGATGATGACGACGTTGTCCCGCTGGGAGGCGTTCTGGACGTCGAGGTTGAGCGCAGTGTTGCCGCCGACCAGCGCCTCGCCGTCGCCGGCGTCGTCCAGCACCGCCCGCAGCCGCTCGATGGTGGCGTAGGCGGCCTCGCTGTCGAATCGCTCGACCAGCGAGGCCTCCACCAGCGCGCGGTCGCCGACCACCTGGGGTGGCTGGGTGGCGGCGATCCCCTGCGTCGCGGCGGTGGCCTCGGCGACCTCGGCGACGGAGCCGGCCGTGGTCAGCACGTACACCGGGTTGCCCGCAGCGGCCGGGAAGTGCCGGGACGCCACCGCGTCGCCCTCGATCGACTCCGGGGTGCCACGGAAGCTCTCCGCCTGGGTGAGACCGCTGGGCTGCAGCAGCAGCACGCCCGCGCAGGCGGCCAGCAGCAGTGCGCCGGTCACCAGCCAGGTGGCGCGCGGCCGGGGGGCGATGCGGGCGCCCACCCGCGCCCACAGCCCGGTGGCGCTCGGCTCGGCGCTGCCGAAGGCCGGCCGCACCGGCCAGAACACCCAGCGTCCGCAGATGACCAGCAGCGCGGGCAGCAGCGTCATCAACACGCAGAGGGTGACGGCGACGCCGATCGCGGCGACCGGACCGAGCCCGGCGGTGGAGTTCATCTCCGCCACGACCAGGCACAGCATGCCCAGCACGACGGTGCCGCCGCTGGCCAGCACGGCCGGCCCGGCCCGGTGCACGGCCTCGGTCATGGCCTCGTGCCGGTCGGTGTGCAGCCGCAGCTCCTCGCGGTAGCGCGCGACCAGCAGCAGCGCATAGTCGGTGCCGGCACCGACCACCAGGACGGTGAGGATGCTGGCGCTCTGCGCGTTGACGGTGAGGTCGGCGTGCCGGGCCAGCAGGGTGATCACCGCCTGCGACACGGACAACGCGATGACCGCGGAGAAGATGGGCAGCACCCACAGCACCGGGCTGCGGTAGGTGAACAGCAGGATCAGGATGACGACGCCGAGCGCGGCGAACAGCAGCGTGCCGTCGATGCCCTCGAACGCCTCCGCCGAGTCGGCGGCGCTGCCGGCCGGTCCGGTCACGTAGGCGGCCAGGCCCTCGGAGCCGCTCTGGGCCTCGGCGCGGATGTCGTCGACGATCGGGGCGATCTGCTCCCAGCCGTCCTCGCCCACGTTGAGCGGCACGATGAGCTGCGCCGCCTCGCCGTCCTCGGCGGGCACCGGCCCGACCACCTCGCCGTCGAGGGCCCCCAGCTGCCCGAAGGCCGCGACGTCCGCCTGGACCGCCGCGGTGTCCTCGGCGGTCAGCCCGGTGCTCCGCTCGTAGACGACGACCGCGGGGATGAGGTCGGGGTCGGAGCCGAGCTCGGTCTGCAGTTGCAGCGCCCGGGTCGACTCCGCGTCCGGCGGCAGCCACGCCGCGATGTCGTTCTCCTGCTCGTCGGTGAGCCCGCCGGCCACCGGAGCAGATGCCGATCTAGGCACGCCGGCCGACGGTTCGGATGCGGCGAGGACAGCAGCCAGTACAGCAACGCGGTCTGGACGGCGGCAGGCGCGGGAGAACGTTCACGGTTGTCTTTGCCCCCTGACCTCCGGAAACTAGTCGTGCGCGGATGCTGACGAACACCCCGCACGAAGCGGTTGGTCAAGGGGTGGGCTGCTGCAAGAGTGCACGGCAGGCAAGCCCGCCGAGGCCCGGCCCGCCCCGTGCATCCGGGTGCTCGGCGCTCACCCGTCCTCCACCGACAACGACGAGACGGCCGGCTCGGACGTGCCCGAGGTCGACCCCGGCGACCTCGTCCGCGCCGTGCTCGACGCCTGGCCGCAGGAGTCGGCCACGGCCAGCGACGAGCCGGAGCCGATCGGATCAGTCGCGGGAACGGAGGTGGCCACGGATCGCGTCGGAGACGGCGTCGGGTGCCTCTGCGCTGACCAGGTGCGACGTCCTGGGGATGGACAGGAAGGCAGCTCCCTCGATGCCGTCGGCGATCGCGCGGACCATGGGCAGCGGTGTGGCTGGGTCCTCTGCGCCGGCGATCACCAGGGTGGGGGTGGTGATCTCGCGCAGGCGGTCTCGGATGTCGAACGCTGCGATGGCATCGCATGCGGCGGCGTAGCCCTCAGGTGGTGTGTCCCGGAGCATGGCGAGCAGCCGACCTGCTTCGTCGGGGTGCTGCGCGGCGAACTCCTGGGTGAACCAGGCGCCGGTTCGTGATGGGACCAAAAACTCGGTGCCCTCCGCACGGACCTTGGCGGCCCGGAGGGGCCAGGACGGTGGGTCGGCGAACCGTGCGGCCGAGGCGATGATGGTGAGGGTGGGCAGCCGGGTCGGCGCAGTCACCGCGAGGTGGAGCCCGATCGCACCGCCGATCGACACCCCGGCGTAGTGGAAGGTCGCGACGCCTAGCTGGTCGAGGAGGGCGAGGACGTCGCCACTGAGGTCAGCGATGGTGGTGGGTCCAGCGACGACGGCACTGTGGCCGTGGCCGCGCAGGTCGAACCGCAGGACCCGGAACTGGTCGGACAGGGCTGCGGCTTGGGCGTCGAAGAGATGGAGGTTTGTGCCGAGGGAGGGGCCGAGCACCAGCACGGGTGCGTGTGTGGGGCCGTCGATGACGTGGTGCAGCGTGGCGGTGGTCATGGGTTCCTCGTCGGTGTCGGCTCTGCTGGTGGGGTCGACGGGGTCGGTGCGTCGTCGGATGTCCGGGCTCCGGACCTGCCGGAGGCGTTGGGCCGGGGGAGTGCGGCGGCCCGGGCGCTGTCGAGGGTGAACCGGTGGTGGTCCCAACCCTGGTTAAGGGGGGCGAAGTAGGAGAAGCGGACCTGCTTGATCTGGTAGCGCCAGCCGTTCGGTGTGCGGGTGAGGGTGTCCTGGTAGCGACCGGCGGCCACGTGCGGGACGCCGTCCACGACACAGGGTTGCCAGAGCAGGGACGTCGCATGGGCCTCGTCCGCGCCGGGGTGCACCGTGATCTCCAGGTTGGAGATGTGGTGCCAGAAGGTGGTCAGGCCCTGGTCGGCGAGGCCGGCGAAGAACCGCACCAGATCGGATCGGCCACGGACCACCGACAGGCCGTCGAAGGTGCCGTCCGGGGTGAAGCAGTCGACGAGCTCGTCCCACTGTCCCTGGTCGAGATACCTGCAGTAGCGTGCGTCGAGCTCGCGGATGGCTTCGCGGTCCTCGAGCACCGCGATCCTGCGCCGGAGGTCGGCCATCGGGTCCCGTGTGGGCGTGGGGTTCACGCGGGCTCGAGGAAGTCCAGGCCGACCGGCCCCGACCACGCCGTGCCCGGTCGTGGGGTGGCGAGGGGGACCAGCACCTGACCCCGGTCGGTGACCTGGACGAGCAGCAGCGGCCCGGGACCTGCGACGGGGCGGGTGACCCGGACTCGGTAGAGGCCGGGGGCCGGGATGGCCGCGGTGGGGTCACTGGGGTGCAGCACGCTGCCGGCAGCCCCGCCCGCGGCGAGCAGGCTGCCTTCCAGGCGGTGGGGTCGGCCGAGCATGCCGGCGGCACCGAACACGTCGCCGGCGGCCAGAGCCTGTCGGACCCCGGTGGAGGAACAGCGGACTCCCGCGTGGGGGTGCAGCGGGGCCGCGGTCACCGTCCAGCCGAGTTCGGGGCCCAGTGCGCGCAGCAGGGCGACGTCCCCTCGTCCTCGGGAGCCGAACCGGAAGTCCTCACCGACCACGATGGACATCGCGTGCAGACCGTCGCCCAGTACGCGGCGGGCGAAGGAGTCGGCGGCCTCCCCGGCAAGATCTCGGTCGAAGGTCAGCACGAGTACCCGGTCGATGCCGCTCTCGCCGGCCAGCTCAGCGCGCCGCCGGGGGCTGGTGAGCGCCGAGGTGTCCCGTGCGGGGCCGGCGACTCGGGCGGGGTGGGGGTCAAAGGTCACCAGGACGACGGGCAGGCCCAACCGATCGCCGTGTGCGGCTGCGGTGCCCAGCAGCTGTTGGTGGCCGGTGTGCACGCCGTCGAAGACGCCGACGGTGACCACGCACGGGCCCCAGTCGGCGGGGACGTCGTTTAGCCCCCACCACAGGTTCACCGGGGACTTGTCGGCGTCGTGGACGGCCGGGGGGTGCTCGGTGTGGGCGGAGGTCATGGGGCCGTGTTGGCCGACAGCGCCGAGGGGTGCTCGGTGAGGGCGGTGACCTGGACGGTCATGAACGGGAACAGCGGCAGGGACCACAGCAGGTCGTGCATCGCGGTCGAGTCGGGGACATCGAAGATCGAGATGTTGGAGTACTGGCCCACCACCCGCCACAGGTGGACCCAGGTGCCCTCGCGCTGCAGCTGCAGGGCTCGGGCCTTCTCGGTGGTCACGAGCTCGGTGCGCTCGTCGGGGTCGAGGTCGCGGGGGATGGCGACGTCCATCCGGACGTGGAAGAGCACGATGCCTCCTGGGCGTCGGTCGGCTGGAGGGTCAGGCCCGGGTGAACCGGGCGACCGCGGCGGCGTCGAGGTCCACACCGAGTCCGGGGCCTTCGGGCAGGTGCAACTGCCCGTCGCTGTAGCGCAGCGGTTCGGTGAGCAGCCCTTCGCTCATCAGCAGCGGGCCGAACAGCTCGCTGCCGGCGGTGACTGCGGGGGATGCGCAGGCCAGGTGAAGGGACGCGGTGGTGCCGATCGGGCCCTCGATGGAGGTTCCGCCGTGGCAGGGCACGCCGGCGGCGGCGGCGATCGAGGCAATGGCTGCGGTGCGCCGCAGGCCACCGGACTTGGTGGTCTTCAGGCTGAACACGTCGGCCGCTCGGTGCTTGACCAGGCGGAGGGCGTCGCCGGGGGTCCGCAGGCTCTCATCGGCCATGACGGGGATGGACAGGGCGGCGTTGATCTCGGCGAGCCATTCGAATTCCGGGCCGGGCACGGGCTGCTCGATCAGCTCGATGCCGGCGTCGGCGAGGTGGGGCAGCCAGCGCAGGGAGGTCTGCAGGTCCCAGCGGGCGTTGATGTCGACCCGCACGCCGGCGCTGCCCCGCAGCTTCTCAGTGACTTCGATGATGCGGGCGACGTCCTGGGCGGGTTCCTGGGCGCCCATCTTCAACTTGAAGGAGGTGTGCAGGCCGGCGTCGAGCTTGGCCTGGGCTTCGGCGACGACTTCGCTGGCCGATTCGGTGCCCAGCGCCCAGGTGACCGGGATGGCGGTGCGGGCCAGTCCACCCAGCAGGGTGTGGACGGGGACGCCCAGAGCGCGGCCCCAGGCGTCGTGCAGGGCGACCTCGATGGCGGCCTTGGCGTAGAGGTTGTTGGCCACGACATCGTCCATGGCCTGGTAGATCGCGGCGATGTCGTCGACGCGTCGGCCGATCAGCTGGGGGGTGAGGTAGTTCTCGATGATGACCTGCATGGTCTCCACCGACTCCCCGCCCCACCACGGGCCGCCGGGGACGACGCCTTCGCCGGTGCCGGTGGCGCCGCCGGCGGTGTGGATGGTGACCAGCAGCAGGGGTTGGGCGGTCATGCCGGTGCGTGCGAAGCGGTGTGGGCGCACAAGGGGCACATCGAGGATGGCGGTGTCAACGCGGTCGATGGTCAGGTCGTGCACGGTGGTCTCCTCAGCGCTGGTGCGGGCACCCGGCCGCATGGCCGGGTGCCCGCGGGTGTAACAGGGTCAGTTGCGCTCGAGCACGAAGTCGTAGGTGACCTCACGGGTGCCGTTCCCGGCGTCGGTGGGGTCCAGGATCAGCTCGGGCTTGGTGGCCTCGGCGACGTCGGAGTCCAGGTACTCCCCACCGGCGAAGTACAGCTGCGTGGTCACCGTGCGGTGGCCCTCGGCGCTGACGAGCAGGTGCAGGTGGGCCGGGCGCCAGGGGTGCCAGCCGGCGGCGGAGATGAGCGCTCCGGTCGGGCCGTCGGTGGGCACCTGGTAAGGAGCGGGCTGGATGGTGGTGATCTCGAAGCGGCCCTGGTCGTCGGTGGTGACCACGCCGCGCAGGTTGCCGGAGGGGATGTCGGGGGCGAAGCCGGAGTAGTAGCCCTTCTCGTCGGCCTGCCAGATGTCCAGGACGGCGTGAGGCACCGGCGAGCCGTCGGTGCCGGTGACCTGCCCGCGGAACAACAGCGGGGTGCCCTTCTCATCGGGGCGGGCCGGCAGCGTGGCCGGGGAGGTCAGCTGCACCTGCTCGGGGAGGTAGTAGGGGCCCAGGATGGTGCCCTTGGTGCCGGTCTGGGTGCGGGCGGCGACCTCCTCGACGGCGTGCTCGACGAACACGTCGAGGAACAGCGGCCACTCCCCGCCGTCGCCGACGTCCATCAGCCACTTCTTGGCGGCCTGGAACTCCGGGTAGGTGACCTCGTGCTCGCTGATGACCTGGTGCACTGCGCCCAGCAGTGCCCGGGCCAGGGTGTCGACCCGGGCGGTGTCGCTGACGGCGCCGGCGCCGGAGTACTGGCTGGTGGAGCGGAAGGACGCGCTGGCCGAGGCGCCGGAGTCCGCGGCGGTGGGGGAGGTGGCGGCGGCGCTGTGGTCGATGGCCGACTGCTCGACGGCGTTGTCGGTGGTGGTCATGGTGCTGGCTCCAGTCGGGAGTGGTGGATGAAGGTCACCCGGTGTCGGTGGCGCTGATGTCCCACTGATGCCGGCGACCGCCCTGAGGCGGTCGCCGGCACCAGCGGGGTGGTCCGGTCAGATCTCAGTTGCGACGGTTCCTGAAGTAGGAGACGTCGTCGTTGCCGATGAGGTCGGGCACGGTCCAGCCGTCCAGGTCGTACTCGTTGAGGCATGCCTCGGCCAGGCCCTTCATCGCCCCGGTGGTGCCCTGGGCCTCGGCGGCGAACAGCAGCTCGGCTTTGACGTTCTCGTGGTTGCCCGAGTAGTTGCGCTCGTACAGCTCGTGGCGGCCACCGAACTCGCTGCCCACCGCGTCCCAGAGGGCCTTCATGACCTTGACCCGGTCGACGGCGTCGTAGCCGTTGGAGCCGCGGACGTACTTGTCCAGGTAGGGCCGAACTTCGGGGGTCTTGAAGTCCATCGAGTGGGAGTTGAGGTAGATCAGCCCGCTGGCGACGTCGGACTCGATGATCTCCTTGATCCGGGGGTAGGCCTGGATCATGAGCATGCGGTAGGTCAGGCCGTAGTCCAGCTTGGGCAGCAGGGCGCCGTTCTCCCAGCCGTCGGGGTTGCGGGCCATGGCGTCGGCGAGGGCGTAGAAGGTGTTGCGCCAGCCGATGACCTCACCGACCCGGGTCTGCACGCCGCGGAAGTCCTTGCTGCCGGTGATCTCCAGGGCCTTGAGCAGCAGCCCGGCGATGAAGTCGATCTTCGTGGCGAGGCGGATGCAGCCGTGGAAGGTGAACCGGGGGATGAATCCGGACACGGGGAAGAAGCCGTTGATCTTCTCGACGTCGCCGTAGAGGAAGACGTTCTCCCAGGGGACGAGGACCTTGTCGAAGACGAAGATCGTGTCGTTCTCGTCCATGCGGGAGGACAGCGGGTAGTCGAAGGGGCTGCCCATGACGGCGGCCTGCTGGGTGTAGGAGGTGCGGCAGATCAGCTTCACGCCCGGTGCGTCCATCGGCACCGTGCAGATGACGGCGAACTCCTTCTTTTTGATGGGGAGTCCGTAGTGGGCGATGAAGTTGTAGTTGGTGATGGCCGAGCCGGTGGCGACGACCTTGGCGCCGGAGACGATCAGGCCGGCGTCGGTCTCGCGCTCGACGCGCATGAACACGTCGCCGACCTCGTCGGGGGACATGTTGCGGTCCACCGGGGGGTTGATGATGGCGTGGTTCCAGTAGAGGACCTTCTCCTGGGACTCCTTGTACCAGCGCTTCGCGTTGTCCTCGAAGGGTGCGTAGAACTCGCTGTTGGCGCCCAGGGTGCCGAGGAAGCTGGCCTTGTAGTCGGGGCTGCGGCCCATCCAGCCGTAGCTCATCCGGGCCCAGCCCTCGATGGCGTCGCGGTCGGCGAGCAGGTCCTCCACCGAGTGCGGGCTGCGGAAGAAGGGGTGGGTGACCCCACCGTTGCCGGTGTCGGTGGGGACGGTGAGCTTCTGGTTTTGCGTCGGGTCGTGCAGGGCGTCGTAGAGCCGGGCGGTCATCCGCACCGGGTTGCGGAACGCGGGGTGGGTGGTGACGTCCTTGACCCGCTCGCCGTAGATCCAGACCTCGCGGTCGTCCTTGAGGCTCTCGATGTATTCGTCACCGGTCATTGGGCGGGTGGCGGTGGGCTTGTCGAGATCGATGGCGCCCGTGGTCGGGGCGATCGGGCGGTCTTCCTGCAGCGTCACGAGGGAACCCTTCTTCGTCGGTGGAGACGGGTGTTCGATCTTCCGGTGGGGTGGTGCTCGTTCTCGATGGCCAGCCGTTGTGGCTGGCAGATCAGGAGGCGACTCGGTCGCGGTGCGCCGGGAGGGCGGTGAAGGTGGTGGCCGCGTCGAACCAGCCACTCTCGGGAGAGTCGAGGGAGGCGCCCCAGTGCGCGCTGGGGCGGGGCTGGCCTAGCTCGCGGAACTTGCCGCCGAAGAACAGCAGCGGATCCCGGTCGCTGACGTCGATGTCGGTGACCTCGCCGATGACGATGAGGTGGTCGCCGCCGTCGTAGGTGCGCCACGGCTGGCAGGAGATGGTGGCCGCGTTGCCGAGCAGCACCGGGCTCGTCGGCCCCTGCGCCCATTCGGGTGCGGGGTCGGCCGGTCGGCCGGCGAAGTGCCAGGCCACGTCGACCTGGTCGGCGGACAAAACGTTGACCGCGAACGGGGCGCCCTCCAGGTAGGCGCATGCCTTCGACTGGCGGGTCAGCGTCACCTGGCACAGCGCCGGATTTAGGGACACCGCCGTGAAGGCGTTCACGGTGGCCCCGTGCGGGACGCCGTCGTCCTTGGCGCACGTCACGACGGTGACCCCGGTGGCGAACTTGCCGAACGCGTTCCGGACGACTCTGGGCTCCATTGCACCGTCCCTTCCTCCGAACGCTGTGCGTACATATTGCACGCAGTGCGTCGTGAAGGGGAGTGTGCCGCCGGTCACGGCGGTCGTCAAGCACTTGCTGCTCAACACGTGGGAAAGACTGAGGGCATGGCGGCGAAGGACCCAGACGAACAGGCGACCGAAACGACGGGCGCAGCGGGATCGGACCGCGACTACGTCCAGTCGCTGGACCGCGGCCTGGCGCTGCTGTTGGCCATCGACGGGGAGCACCCCGACCCCACCCTGGCCGAGCTCGCCCAGCTGACCGGCTTCTCCCGCCCGGCGGTCCGCCGGTTCCTGATCACCCTCGAGCGGCTGGGCTACGTGCGAGCCCACGGCGGTCGGTTCTCCCTCACCCCTCGCGTCCTGTTGATCGGGCAGCACTACACCGAGTCCCACGCGCTCATCGGCGTCGCACAGCCCCACCTGCTCCAGCTGGCCGAGCGCACGGGGGAATCCGCGTCGTTGGCGGTCCTGGACGACGCCGAAGTGGTCTACGTCGCCCGGGTGCCCGTGCGGCGGATCATGAGCATCAACGTCCAGATCGGCACGCGGATCCCGGCGCACGCGACGTCGATGGGCCGGGTGCTGCTCGCCTGGGCCCCAGCGGCAGTGGTCGACGACGTACTCACCCGGCGACCTCCAGTAGCGCTCACGGCGAACACGATCACCGACGGCATCGCCATCCGGGACGCGCTGCACCTGGTCCGGGAGCAGGGGTGGTCCATCGTGAGCGAAGAACTGGAGCCCGGTCTGCTCTCAGCATCTGCCCCCGTGCGTGACCGCAGCGGCACGGTCGTGGCCGCGCTGGCCACATCGACCTCGACGGGGCGCTCGAACCCTGACGAGCTCCAGCGCGAGGTCATCCCACTCCTCTTGGAGACCGCGAGCCGGATCAGCAGCGAGCTTGGCTTCGGGCCAGCTCAAACTCGGCCGACCGCTTACGAGGGCTTCTACTGATCCGGGCCGCGACCAGGATTCGCTCGACCGCATCGCCCCCAGTCAGCTGACCCGCTCGAACACCGCGGCCAGGCCCTGGCCGCCGCCAATGCACATCGTCTCCAGCGCGTAGCGGCCCTCCCGCCGGCGCAGCTCGTGGGCCATCGTGGCGAGGATCCGGGCCCCGGTGGCGCCGACCGGGTGGCCCAGCGAGATGCCCGACCCGTTGACGTTCACCCGCTCCCGGTCGGCGTCGGTGAGGTCCCAGGCCGCCAGGCACGCCAGCACCTGGCTGGCGAAGGCCTCGTTGAGCTCGATCAGGTCCATGTCGGCCAGCGTCAGGCCCGTGCGGGCCAGCGCGGCGGCGACGGCGGGCACCGGGCCGATGCCCATCGTCTCCGGCGCCACCCCGGCCACGGCCCAGCCACGGAGGGTCAGGAACGGGTCCCAGCCGCGGCGGTCGGCCTCGGCGCGGGTGGTGACCAGGCACATCGCGGCGCCGTCGTTCTGCCCCGACGCGTTGCCGGCGGTCACCGTGGCCGCGGGGTCGACCCGGGCCATGACCGGGCGCAGCGCGGCCAGGTCCTCCATCGTCGTCCCCGGCCGGGGGTGCTCGTCCTCGGTGACCGTGCGGGCCGGCGCCTTCCGGGTGCCGGGCACCTCGACGCCGACCACCTCGTCGGCGAACCGGCCCTCGGCGATCGCCGCACCCGCCCGCTGCTGGGAGCGCAGCGCCCACGCGTCCTGCGACAGCCGGTCCACGTCGTGGTCACGGCGGACGTTCTCCGCGGTCTTCAGCATGCCGCCGGGCACCGGGTGGTGGATGCCGCCGGCGGTCTCCCGGGCCCGGGCCAGCCGGTCGTGCAGCATCGTGCCGTCGCCCCGGACGCCGGTGCGCAGGCCCAGCGCGTAGTGCTCCACCTGGCTCATCGACTCCACGCCGCCGGCCACCACGGTCGTCGCCGCGCCGGTGGCCACCTGCATGCAGGCGTAAAGCACCGCCTGCAGCCCCGAGCCGCAGCGCCGGTCGACCTGCAGCCCGGGGACACCGGTGCCCAGCCCCGCGTCCAGCGCCGCGATGCGGCCGATCGCCGGCGCCTCGCCGTTGGGGTAGCACTGCCCGAGGACGACGTCGTCCACGTCGCCCTCGCCCAGGCCGTTGCGCGCGGCGAGCTCGCGCAGCACGGTGGCCGCGAGCGAGGCGGCGGTCAGCCCGGCGAAGACGCCGCCGAACCGGCCGACCGGGGTGCGCAGCGGAGAGCAGATGACGACGTCGTCGAGACTCATGACCGGAGATGGTGCGCTACGGCTGTTGTGTGGCTGCGGTCAGCCGGGGTCTGCAGCCCAAGGTTGGCCCGGCCCAAGCGTGTCCGCTGACCACCATCAGCGTGCTGCCGCGATCCTTTAACCCCCGTATGCGTTCCTACGAAATTTGGCTCACAACGTGGTCCGAAACCGGCGCCTACTGCTTTGTGCCGCCCGGGGTCTGATTGCTTCCGCATCTATGGTTACCCGATACACGAGGCGTTGAAGACGAACATTCGGGGCCTCGTCACGCTCCTGGGGTCCGACGTGCGACCACGGCCCGAGCGTGGATCGCTCGGCACATACGGTTTCACATGCGGCCGCAGACAGCTCCAGACACGGGGACCGTCGAGGATTGTTCGGACCCTTGTGTCTTCCGCTGCCCCCCACCCCGAGGAGCTGCACCATGAGCGCACCCACCATCCGCACCGTGACCCTGCCCGATGGGGCATCAGTCCCGGCACTGGGCCTGGGCACTTGGTACATGGGTGAGCAGTCCGCCACGCGGGCCACCGAGGTGGCCGCATTGCGCACGGGCATGGACTGCGGCTTGACGCTGATCGACACCGCCGAGATGTACGGCGACGGCGCCGCCGAGGAACTCGTCGGCAAGGCCATCGCGGGGCGGCGGGACAGTGTCTACCTCGTCGGCAAGGTGCTACCCAGCCACGCCACCCGACGAGGGACAGTGGAGGCATGCCAGGCCAGCTTGCGGCGATTGGGCACCGATCACCTCGACATGTACCTGCTGCACTGGCGCGGGCGAGTGCCGCTTGCCGAGACCGTGGCCGGGTTCGAGGACCTGGTGCAGGCCGGGTTGATCAGGGGTTGGGGTGTCAGCAACTTCGACGTCAGAGACCTCGACGAGGTGGCCTCGGTGCCGGGCGGGGAGCGCGTGCAGACCGATCAGGTGCTCTACAACCTCAACCGCCGCGGACTCGAGTACGACCTCCTCCCGAGATGCCGCCAGGCCGGCGTGCCCCTGATGGCCTACTCCCCGGTCGATCATGGTCGGCTGCTCGGGAACCCCGCGGTCCGCGACATGGCCAGCGCCAAGGGGGCGACTGCGGCCCAGCTGGCCCTCGCCTGGGTGCTGCGACTCCCCCAGGTGTTCGCTGTCGTGAAAGCCTCCTCTCCCGCGCGGGTGACGGAGAACCGCGCCGCCATGGAGATCAGCTTCAGCACCGCAGAGTTGGAAGAACTCGACCGGATGTTCCCACCGCCATCGAGCAAGGTGCCGCTCGAGATGCTCTGATGGCTGCCAGTTCCAGTCATTGAGGCCTCGGAGGTTGAGGCCTCCGAGGTTGAGGCCTCGGAGGTTGAGGCCTCGGCGGTTGAGGCCGTCGACTCGGCTCTCCCAACCACCAGCTCGAGACCAGGGCCACCTGCAGAGACGGTCGTCACGGTGGCAGATGGTCACTGGAGCGAGCGTCCTCGCCGACATCGACGAATCCCCAGATGGACGCCGTGGGGATCGGCATGACAGTGTCGAATGGACCGGCACGCTGGACAAGAGAAGTCGGCCCGAATGTTGGTCCATCCTCCGCCCTAGCGGCGTTCCGGTCATCGTGACAACGCGAACCACCGAAGGAGAAACCCGAGATGGCGACACAAGTCAGCAAAGCCCTTCTGGTGCGCCTTGAGGCGCTACCTGGCAGGGAGGACGACGTCCGCGCTTTCTTGAACCAGGGGCTGTCGATAGTCGAGGGGGAACCCGCGACCGTCAGGTGGTTCGGCATCCAGTTCGGACCCTCCTCGTTCGGGATCTTCGACGCCTTCCCCGACGACGAAGGGCGCCAGGCGCACCTGTCGGGTGCGGTAGCACAGGCGCTCGGCGAGAACACGGGTGTGCTCTTCGAGGCACCCGTGATCGAGCAGCTCGACGTCGTCGCCGAGAAGCAGCCCGCATAGAACAGGCGGCGCCCGCGGTGGGTTCGCCCGCCGCGGGCGGCTCGCGGATGTCTCAGCGCCTGCCGACAACGTCCCACCGCGGCGCGCTGCCATGGGCGACCGCGAAGGCAAGAACCGAAGTCTTCACTCCTACCGCGTCGATCACGACTGCGGGTTCTGAGCAGCGCCGAGCTCAGCATCCGGACGTCGACCACGGAGACGACGCAGCTGCATCCGCTCCGCTGGGCACCTGGCCGAGGTCGCCGCCATGGTCGCATCTCGGTTCCCGCCACCAGCAGGCTTCGCCAGGGGCGTGGTTCTGCCTGTGGAGGGCGGACGCACCACCACAGGTGCCCCAAGGCTAGTGAATGCCCTCGCAGTCATGACGAGGAACGCTTGAACCGCCCCGGCATGTCCGGAGACTCATCTGTCTGTGACCCCGGCGGTCGTCAGGGTCGGTTGTTGAGCGTAGTGAGCGTCCTCCATCTGGGCCGGGGGCATGTCGCCGCAGTACTGGTAAAGCCGTCGGTGGTTGAACCAGTCGACCCATTCGGCGGTGGCGACTTCGACCTGGTCGACGCTGCGCCAGGGTCCGTGGGCCTTGATCAGTTCGGTCTTGTAGAGGCCGTTGATCGTCTCGGCCAGGGCGTTGTCGTAGGACGATCCGACCACGCCCATCGAGGGTCGGATGCCGTCGGCGGCGAGCCGTTCGCTGTAGGCGATCGACGTGTATTGACTGCCGTGATCATGGTGGGCGATGACCCCGCTGACGTCGCGGCATTCCCGCGCCCGGGTCCAGACGGCGTGGTCGAGGGCGTCCAGCACGAGCTGGGCGGTCATCGTGGTCGCTGAGCGCCAGCCGATGATCCGGCGGGCGTAGGCGTCGACCACGAACGCGACGTACACCCAGCCGGCCCAGGTCGACACGTAGGTGAAGTCGGCTACCCATAGCCGGTCGGGTGCCAGCGGCCCGAACTGCCGCCCGACCAGGTCAGCTGCCCGCGGGGCGGCGGGGTCAGCGATGGTGGTGCGCTTGACCTTGCCGCGCACCGCCCCGGTGAGCTGCAGCTCGCCCATCAGCCGCTCCACGGTGCATCGGGCGATCGGTGGGGCGCCGGCGGGGCGTTCGCGATTGAGGGCCAGCCACACCTTCCGGGCGCCGTAGACGCCGTAGTTGGCTGCGTGCACCCGGGCGATCTCGGCCCGCAGCGTCTCATCCTGCAACTGCCGCTTGGACGGGGTCCGGGCGCGGTGTTCGTAGTAGGTCGCGGGGGCGATCTTCGCGCCCAGCTCGGTGAGCTGGGCGCAGATCGTCTCGACACCCCAACGCAGACCCTCGGGTCGCTCACCGACGTGGGTGTCGATGAACTCCACGATCAGCGAGATGGCCGGTCGAGTTCGGCCGCGAAGAAAGTCGACGCCGCCTTCAAGATGGCGTTAGCGCGCTTGAGCTCGGCGTTCTCCCGCTTCAACCGCTTCACCTCAGCCGATTCCTCGCTGCTCACCCCGGGCCGCTGCCCGCCGTCGATCTCGGCCTGGCGGCACCACTTGCGCACCGTCTCCGCCGTGCCGATGCCCAGCAGCTCGGCGACCCGGCCCATCGCCGCCCAGTCCGAGCCGTGATCGCCCCTGACTTCGGCGACCATCCGCACCGCCCGCTCACGCAACTCAGCGGAGTACCTCGTGGTCGAACTTCCTGCCATGACTCCATCCTTCCCAAGCGATGAAGTCTCCGGACATGCCGGGGCGGTTCACGCTTGCTGAGCGATCGAGCTGAGGGGCCATGTGGTTGCGATTGCTGGCCAGGCCTCAGGCACTCCTGGGGCTGCGGCGATCGCAGCTACCCCTGGTCACACCTCTCGTACGGGACCCGGACCAGCTCTAGCGGATGTCTTTCCGAAGTGACACTGGCGGGGCAGGACCGGTGGTCCCGGGACAGTCACTGAGTCAGGCGATAGGGGTCCGGTAGACGAACCCGGCCGGGAACACCGCGAGGAAGATCAGGTGCCCCTCGTGCGCCGTCCCTTGAGACCCTGGCATCGGCCGGTGCGGCGACCCTGCCCGCCGCTCTGACGATCGAGTACGGCGCCGCCCGCCGCGGCGGAGTCCACCCCGGCGACGCCGTGCTGCTGACTGCGCCCCCGCCAGTATCGCCCTGGTGGGCGTGCATTCGCGGCACAGTCTGGCGACCACCAAGCGCTCAGGTGTCAGTTGACACGACTTTGCGCAACCGCCGGGGGGCTCTGGACCTCGGCGGCTTGCTAGCCAGCCGTACCCACCAGGAGTGGCGGATGAGCTCCATCGGCTCACACTGGCGGGTGGCAACCAGGCGTCGGGTCCTTGTTCGACCCGACGCCCGGTCGGCGGTCTCAGCCCCTGGTGGGGTTGAGGACGACCTTCGTCCAGCCCTGGTCGCGGGCGTCGAAGTGCCGGTACGCCTCGGGCGCCTCGTCCAGACCCAGATTGTGGCTGACCAGCTTCGAGGGCTGGGCCTTGCCCTGGTGGATGAGCCGGGCCAGTGCGCGGTTGTAGTTCTTCACGTTGGCCTGGCCGTTGCCGATCGTCTGGCCCTTGAACCAGAACTTGCCGTAGTCGAAGGCCAGCTGGCCCTTCTTGGCGAGCTCGTCGGATGCGCCCGGGTCCTCGGGCAGGAACAGGCCGACGACGCCGATGGTGCCGGTGGCCTTCACGACCTCGACCAGGCCGTTCATGGTCATGTTGGGCTGCTCGACGCCCTGGCTGTCGTGCGCCTGGTAGCCGATCGCCTCCACGCCACGGTCGGTGCCGCGGCCCTTGGTGGCGTCCTTGATCTGCTCGATCGGGTCGCCCTTGCTCGAGTCGATGCCGATCGCGCCGAACTCCTCGGCCAGCGCGAGCCGCTCGGCCAGGTGGTCGATCACGTAGACCTCGCTGGCGCCCTGCAGCACCGCCGAGTAGCCGGCCATCAGCCCGACCGGGCCGCCGCCGTAGACGGTAACCGAGTCGCCGGGAGCGACTTTCGCGAGCCGGGTGCCGTGCCAGCCGGTGGGGAAGATGTCGGCGAGCATGACGTAGTCGTTCTCCTTCTCTACGCTGTCCTCGGGGAGCTGGAGGGCGTTGAAGTCGGCGAAGGGCACCCGCAGGTACTCGGCCTGGCCACCGGCGTAGCCGCCCATGCCGGCGAAGCCGTACGCGCCGCCGGCCACGCCGGGGTTCACGGTGAGGCAGAAGCCGGTGCGGCCCTGCTCGCAGTTCTCGCAGAACCCGCATCCTATGTTGAACGGCAGCACGACGCGGTCGCCGATGCTCAGCTTGGTGACGCCCGAGCCGACCTCGACGACCTCGCCGAGGTTCTCGTGGCCGATGACCATGCCGGTCTCGAGGTCGGTCCGGCCCTCGTACATGTGCAGGTCGGAGCCGCAGATGTTGGTCGCGGTGATCCTGATGACCGCGTCCGTGGGCTGCTCCACCGTGGCGTCGGGGACCTGTTCGACCGCAACGTCGCGGGGGCCATTGTAAACGAGTGCGCGCATGGTGTCCTCCAAAAACTAGTGCATGAGCGCGGGGGTACTTGGAAACATCGCCCCCAGCGCATGTGGTGCACCATCGGACTGCCCCAGCTCAAGGGGGCTCAACCATCGTGAGCGGTACTCACCACTGTCCTACTGCTCATGGATCTGGACGCAACGCCAGTTGGCCCCGAGTCAACCCAGCGAAGGCCGACGACGATGTAGTGGAGTTGACCCGCTTCGGTGGACACCCTGAGCTTGGGCGCATCGCCCGAGGAAGGGGTCCTGATGGGCCGACCGAGCAAGTACTCCCCGGAGTTCCGGGAGCAGGCCGTGGAGTTGGTGAGAGCGACCGGGAAGACGGTGGCTGAGGTCGCTCGTGACCTGTCGATCAACGACACGACGCTGGGCAACTGGGTCAAGGCCGACCGCGCCGAACGAGGCGAGCCGGACTCGAGCGGGCTGCTGCCGCTGACCGCTGAGGAGCGGGCCGAGCTCACGAGGCTGCGGCGGGAGAACGCCAAGCTCAAGACCGAGCGGGAGATCTTGAAAAAAGCGGCGGCCTTCTTCGCGACGGAGTCGACGAGGTGACGCGGTTCGCCTTCATCGACCAGGAGAAGGCCTGCTACGACGTCGCCGCGCTGTGCCGGCTGCTGAAGGTCAGCCGGTCGGGTTTCTACGCCTGGGCCTCCCGTCCGCCCTCGGCGCGGGCGGTCGCCGACGCGGTGCTCACCGAGCAGATCCGCACCGCCTACGACGACAACCGGCAGGTCTACGGGGCGCCGCGGATCCACGCCGAACTCGCCGCCGCCGGCCTGCGCGTCGGGCGCAAACGCGTCGCCCGGCTGATGCGCGAAGCGCAGCTCGAGGGCTGTCACCGGCGCAAACG
Source organism: Modestobacter lacusdianchii (assembly GCF_054177765.1). Taxonomy (NCBI): domain Bacteria; kingdom Bacillati; phylum Actinomycetota; class Actinomycetes; order Geodermatophilales; family Geodermatophilaceae; genus Modestobacter; species Modestobacter lacusdianchii. The sequence goes on from NZ_JBJJTJ010000006.1 coordinate 31,897, forward strand.
ACCCTTCGGCATCACCCGTGCCGACCCGCGGGCGGAGGCCGCACCGGACCGGGTCGACCGGAAGTTCGTCACGAGCGCCCCGAACCAGCTGTGGGTGGCCGACGTGACCTACGTGCCCACGGTTCAGGGCTGGCTGTACCTGGCCTGCGTCACCGATGTGTTCAGCCGGATGATCATCGGCTGGTCGATGGCCTCGCACCGCAAGACCGACCTGGTCGTCGACGCGGTCACGATGGCGGTGCACCGCCGCGGCGGCCGGGTGCCCGGCGTCATCCATCACAGCGACCGCGGCGGGGAGTACAGCTCGCACGCCCTGGAGCGTGAGCTGCGCCGGCACGGCGCCCTGGCCAGCATGGGGTCGGTCGCGGACTGCTTCGACAACGCGCTGGCCGAGAGCTTGTTCGCGACGCTGGAGTGCGAGCTGTTCGACCGCCAGCCCGGCGGCCGGTTCGCGACCCGCCGCGAGGCCAAGCTCGCCGTCTTCGACTACCTCGAGACCTTCTACAACCCCCGCCGGCGGCACTCCGCCCTCGGCCAGACATCGCCGGCCGCCTTCGAGGCCGCGCACACTGTCAGCACCGCGGCCTGAACCTCAGACCGCATCAACGACGTGTCCACCGAAGCGGGTCAACTCCAGTAGTCGTCCCGTTGAGCAAACGGTCGGGCGGCGTAGTCCACAAACCCCGGTATTCGGTCCTACAGGATCCGGCCCAATACCTGGTCCGAAATTGCTTGTCTGCTAGAGGTGCACGCCGGTGAGGACGAGGGACCGGTCGTAGGTGAGATCGTCCATCGCGTATCGGACTCCCTCACGTCCAATGCCTGACCCCTTGGTGCCGCCGTAGGGCATCTGGTCGGCCCGGTAGCTGGGGACGTCCCCCACGATGACGCCGCCGACCTCGAGGTCACGGTGGGCGCGGAACGCGGTGGCGATGTCGTGGGTGAAGACCCCGACCTGGAGTCCGAAGTCGGAGTCGTTGACGGCGGCGAAGGCCTCATCGAGTCCGTCAACGGCGCGCAGGGACAGCACTGGGGCGAGAACTTTGTCGCGGTCGACGCGGGCGCCGGGGGGCACGTCGACCAGCACGGTGGGTTCAAGGCGGGCGTGGTTGCGGCCGCCGCCGGTGAGTGTGCGGGCCCGCCGTCTAGGGCCTCGGTGATCCAGGCGTGGGCACGCTGGGCGGCCCGTTCGTCGATCATCGGGCCCAGGGTCGTGTCTTCCGCCTCGGGGTCACCCAGCACCTGGGCTTGGACTTCGGCGACGACGAGATCGCGCAGCTGGTCGAAGACGCTGCGGTCCGCGATGACTCGTTGCACCGAGATGCAGGACTGGCCGGCTTGGCCGACCCCGAACGCTGCGATGCGTGCCGCGGCGCGCTGCAGGTCGGCGGGGGTGTTCCAGTCGGCGCAGATGACGACTGCGGCGTTGCCTCCGAGCTCGAGGGTGACGTGCTTGCGGGGCACACGGTCGCGGATGCCCCAGCCGACGGGTCCCGACCCGGTGAAGGACACGACCGGTAGTCGCGGGTCGGCCACGAGTGGGTCCATGCGGTGGTTGGGCACGGTGAGGATTGACCAGGAGCCTGCCGGGAGGTCGGTCTCGGCGAGAAGGTCGCCTAGGAACAGCGCTGACAGCGGGGTGGCCGGTGCGGGCTTGAGCACGATGGGTGCGCCCACGGCCAGGGCGGGGGCGACCTTGTGGGCGACCAGGTTGAGCGGGAAGTTGAACGGAGTGATGCCCAGGACGGGGCCTCGGCTGACCCGCCGGTTGAGGGCGACGCGGCCTTCGCCGGAGGGATCTGTGTCCAGGCGCTGCAGGTCACCGACCCAGCGGCGGGCTTCCTCGCCGGCCAGGCGGAACGTTGCGGCGGCGCGGTCGACTTCGGCGCGGGCCCAGCGGATGGGTTTGCCGCCTTCGGCGACGATGACCGCGGCGAGCTCCTCGCGGGACTCGGTGAGCCGGCGGGAGACGCGGGCGAGGGCGTCGGCGCGGCGGTGTGCGGGCAGCCCAGCGAACTCAGCGGCGACCTGGCGGGCAGCCGCGACGGCGGTTTCGACGTGCTTGGGGTCGGCGACAGTCACGTGCCCGGCGGGGTCACCCCCGTCGGGGCGGTTGACCGGTTGGGTCTGCGATCCCCAGGCCTGGGCGCCGGCGACGCGGATGGGGGTCGAGGTGGGCTGCACTGAGGTCCCTTCGGTGAACTGCCGGGCATGACGACACTGCAGGTGGCCGACCCTCGGCGGGTCGGCCACCTGCGGTGGTAAGTCAGGCCGAGACGGCCTGCTTCTCGTGCTTGTCCTGCAGCAGCTGCAGTGCCTGGATGAGGTAGGTGCGGAACACCGCGTGGTTCTCACTCATCGGGAAGTGCCCGATCGCGGGCATGTAGATGAAGGAGCCGTTGGTGATGGCGTTGGCGGTGCGCTCGCTGTCCTCGGGGGTGGTGAGGTAGTCGTACTCGCCGGTCATCATGACCACCGGGCACTTCTCGCCGTCGATGTCCCCGAGCTTGCCGCGCAGGTCGTGGTCGACGGAGTAGAAGTGCAGGTCGCCCTTGAAGGCCTCGGAGCCCTGGGTGTAGTAGAACCAGGTCTTCCACCGGTCGGCCTCGGGGGACTGGGGTGCCATTAGGTCCCAGGTGCCGCTGGCGCAGACCTGGGCGGCGTTGGCGTGCGGGTGCTGCCACCAGTCCAGGTAAGAGCCGGGGGAGTAGTCGGCGCCCTCGACGCTCAGGACGCCGGCGAACCGGTCGGGTCGGCGCAGCGCCAGCTGCAGGGCCACGTTCCCGCCGAAGGAGGAGCCCATGAAGATGGGGTTTTCCAGCTCGAGGGCGTCGGCCAGGGCGACGATGAAGTTGGAGTAGTGGTCAATGGAGAGCTGGTACTCCTCCTTCCACCACTCGGTGTTCTCCGGCGGGTCGGACTTGCCGTGGCGGGGCAGGTCGTAGGCGATCACGCGGTAGTTGGCGGTGATCTCCTCGTCCTCGAGCAGGCCGCGCCACTGGTGGTTGTGGCAGCCGGCGGTGTGCTGGCACAGGATCGGCTGGCCGGTCCCGTTCTCCAGGTAGAAGACCTTGTACTCCAGGCCGTCGACGTCCACGGTCACGTAGTGGCCGGTGACCGGCGAAATCTTGCTGTTGCTCATGGTGGTTGTTCCTTCCTCAGACCGGGGAGCCGACGACGCGCAGGAGTTCGACTTGGCGGGTGATGCAGCGCAGGTTCTGCATGAGGACCAGGATGTCGCCCTCGAGCTTCATGTCGCGCTGGAAGCTGGCGGCCCAGATCCCGTGGAACATCGCGGCGGGGGTCTCCTCGCCGAACTCCCGCCAGGTCTGCGCCGAGGCCCGGATCGCGAACTGGTAGGCCACGTCCAGCGGGCCGGGGTCCACGGTGACGTGGGTGACCTTCCCGGACTCGACCTGGATCACGTAGCTGCGGTCGGTGGCGTCCAGGAGGTAGGAGCAGGTGAAGTACTTGCCGTGCGCCTGGATCTCGGGGTCGTTGTTGCTGGCGTCGGTGAAGGCCGTGGCCCATGCTTCGGCCGACGGGGCGCGGGTGGGCGCACTCATCGTTGAGTCCTCTCTGAGATGAACAGGATTGGCCGGCCGGGGCTGTCCCCGTGGCGGTCGTCGTCATCAGACGGTGGCGCGCCCCACACGTCCAATACCTGCTTCCTACGGACCTATAGGCACCGTCTATTGGTGTTCGCGCAGGCCAGGGCCTAGCTCCAGGTGGTGCCGGATACCCCTGAGCTGCGTTCGCTCCGGTACTTCGTCGCCGTGGCCGAGGAGTTGCACTTCGGGAAAGCCGCCACCCGGCTGCACATTTCTCAGCCCTCCTTGAGCGTCCAGATCCGCAAGCTCGAGCACTCCCTTGGGGCCCGTCTGTTCGAGCGCACCAGCCGGCACGTCGAGCTGACGGTGGTCGGCAAGGTGCTGCTGAATGAAGCCCACCGTCTTCTCACCGGTGCCGATCGGCTGGTCGCAACGACCCGGGAAGCCGCGCGCGGGGTCCACGGCACGTTGGTCGTCGGGTTCCAGGGCAACGCCGCCGCCGAGCTGACCCCCAAGATCCTTACCGCTTTCCAGACCCGGCACCCGCGTGTGCAGGTCGAGATGCGTTCCCACGACTTCGCCGACCCCTACGTCGGGTTGGTCAACGGCAGCGTCGACGTCGCCTTCGTCCGGCCTCCGTTGCTGGTGCACGACTGGCTGAACATCGAGACCCTGTTCATCGAGCCCCGCCTGCTGGTCACCTCCACGGCCTCGGAGCTGGCTGGCCGGCCGCGGGTCAGCGTGGAGGAGGTCGCGAGCGAGGCCTTCGTCGGGCGACGTGCCCCGGAGTACTGGCGGGATTCTTGGCTCGCCACCGACAGTCGGGGCTCCCATCCCGTCAAGCTCGGCGCCGACGTCGGCAGCGTCGACGAATGCTTCGAAGCCATCCTGGCCGGCCGCGGGGTCGCATTCACCCAGGCCTCAACCCAACGGTTCTACGACCGCCCGGGACTGACCTTCATCCCGGTCGACGGCCTGCCGCCCTCCACCCTGGCCATCGCCTGGCGCAACGACATGGACGCCCCACCGGTCAACGACTTCATCGAGACCGCTCGCATGCTCGCCGCCCTCGACCTCGTCCCCGGTGCCCTGGCCCCACCTGCACCAGGGCTCGTCTCTGCACCGGCACTGTCGCTGGTGCAGGGCGACGCTGTATGACCACGAACCCCCGTTTGTGAGCTACTGGACTCATGTTCGATGCGTCCGGCCAATGTGCTGGTCGCTCACGAAGACTGCTGACCGAAATCCGTGCCGAATTCAACGGACCACAAACCCCCAGGTCCTGGGTTTTGATCCGACAGCAACTCACTTACTTCACCATTGATTGTTGGAGGAGACCGCAACACGCTTCTTGGCGTTCTGACCGACAGCAAAGTCATCGGCAATCAGGAGGCGAGAGCGCCTCCTGATGCAGACGGCCCGGCAGTCCCCACCCCGAGGTGTGCCATGAGTAGCAGTCGCGGGATTAGCAGGCGACGTCCGACGCGGAGAGCGGGTAGGTCGCCGTTGTTCATCGCTCGCGAGACCGTGCGCACGTCCACCCCCAGGAGTTCTGCGGCCTGGGCGACGGTCACTACTGCCGAGCTGCTGTTCACCAAATCATCCAGGTCCATCGACATGGCCGTCCTCTCGCCGGTGCCGTCCAATCACCGCCTCGACCTGGGTGCTTCGAGGCAACCGAGTTGGTTGCTCGTTTAGGTGCCGCCGAAGCCCCCCTGATGACGGCTGCCCGGCGGACGCCGCGCTGGGGCTCGAGGGTTGGCCGGTTCCTGTCACGCACCCGCGCTGGCCGCCACCTCTTCCTGTGGGTAGCCCACGCCGTCCACAGCTTGCGGCTTCCGCCCCTGCTGCCGAGCTCCAGGGCCTTGCATGAGCCCGTGGCGGACAACGGCCTGTCGGGCCAAAGGAAGTAGGCGAGGAACACCGTGGCGAGGACGAAGAGGCGGCAAGCAGGTGAGGGTGGGATCAGCGAGTACCAGACGTCGACTGGCACCAGGTTCCTCATCAAGTACAACGCCATCCGACCGGACGGCTCGACCAAGGTGGTGCTGAAGAGAGGATTCGCCACCCGACGCGAGGCTGCCGCCGCCCTGCGGACCGAGGTGCGGAAGGTCGAGACCGGTGAGTGGGTCGACCTGTCGAAGGAGACGTTGGCTGCATACCTGCACGAGTGGATCGGCGCTCAGCGGTTGGCGCCGTCGACGAAGTCGAGCTACGAAAAGAACATCCGACTCCACGTCGACAAGTACATCGGCCGGACTCCCCTTGACCGCTTGACCGCGATGTCGATCGACACCTGGATGCGGAAGCTCGAATCATCCGGCCGGGCGGACGGCAAGGGCGGACTGTCCGCACGGACGGTCCGTTACATCTTCACCATTCTCCGTTCCGCCCTCAGCGACGCCGTCAAGCACGGGCACCTCGCCGTTAACCCGACAGACCGGTGCAGCCCACCCACACCCTCGCAGGCTCGCCCACCGGAGATGCTCGCGTGGACGGCCGTCGAGCTGGCGCGATTCCTGACGTGGAGCGAGTCGTTCGACTCCGACGCGGCGATGGCGTGGCGGGTCCTCGGATTTACCGGCATGCGTCGCGGTGAGGCCCTCGCGCTCCGGTGGAGGGATGTCGACCTCGACGTCATGCGCGTGGCGGTCCGGCGCAGCGTGGGGTTGGTCAGGACGAAGGACAGGGGAGAGGAGCTCGTGGAAGGCCCCACCAAGACTGGCCAGTCGCGCGTCGTCGACCTGGACGCCGGCACAGTCCAAGAGCTGCGCTCGTACAAGAGCCGCCGGTCGAACATCTCAGCGGAGCTCGTCCGCGACAGCGCCCTGGTGCTGGGTGGTCTCGACGGCGCATACCGGCACCCCGAGCGGTTCTCGCGGCGGTTCAATAGCCATGTCACCCGCGCCCGCCGCGCCTTCGGAGAGGACAAGCTTCCCCGGATCCGGCTGCATGACCTCCGGCACACCCACGCGACCCTCCTCCTGGCCGACGGCGAGCCCGTCAAGGTCGTGTCCGAGCGGCTAGGGCACGCCAACGCCACGATCACCCTCGGCGTCTACCAGCACGTGCACCCAGGCATGGGCCGGCAGGCCGCCGACCGGTTCGCGGCGCTCCTCGATGACCCCGAATGAGGTCCGAAGTATCACCGGGGTATCACGGGCCACGAAGTGGGGTTCGAACGGTAACGCCCCGGCCCCCTGACCTGCAGGAACGCCGGGGCGATGTGGTGTCCGAGGGGGGACTTGAACCCCCACGCCCGATAAAGGGCACTAGCACCTCAAGCTAGCGCGTCTGCCATTCCGCCACCCGGACAAGGTGGGCACTCCGCGGAGCGCCTGGACGAGCATAACCGAGGCCACCCCGGGCCCGGGACAGGGGCCGGTGGCACCATCGACGGCATGTCGCAGCCCACCCCCACGCCCCTGGCCGGTGCCCAGTCCGAGGTCGCGGACCTGCTGTCCGAGCTGATCCGGATCGACACCACCAACACCGGTGACTCCGCCACCAGCGCGGGGGAGCGGAAGGCCGCCGAGTGGGTCGCCGCCAAGCTCGACGAGGTGGGCATCAGCAGCGTCGTCCACGAGTCCGAGCCGGGCCGGGCCAACCTGGTCGCCCGGATCGAGGGCACGAACCGCGACCGCCCCGCCCTGCTGGTGCACGGCCACCTGGACGTCGTCCCGGCCGACCCGGCCGAGTGGAGCGTGCACCCGTTCAGCGGCGAGCAGCGCGACGGCTACGTGTGGGGCCGCGGCGCCGTCGACATGAAGGACATGGACGCGATGACCCTGGCGCTGGTGCGCGACTGGGCCCGCACCGGGGTGAAGCCCGACCGCGACATCGTGCTGGCCTTCGTCGCCGACGAGGAGGCCGGCGGCCGCAAGGGCGCGCACTTCATGGTCGACCACCACGCCGACCTGTTCGAGGGCTGCACCGAGGCGATCAGCGAGGTCGGCGGCTTCAGCATCACCGTCCGCGACGACCTGCGCCTGTACCTGGTCCAGACCGCCGAGAAGGGGCTGGCCTGGATGAAGCTGACCGCGCAGGGCCGGCCCGGCCACGGCTCGTTCGTGCACGACGACAACGCCGTCACCCGGCTGGCCCAGGCCGTCAGCCGGATCGGCTCCAGCCGGATGCCCACCGTGGTCACCCCGCCCATGAAGCAGTTCCTCGCCGAGGTCGGCGACGCCTACGGCATCGAGATCGACCCCGACGACCCGGACCAGGCGCTGGCCCGGCTGGGCAGCATCAGCCGGATGATCGGCGCCGCGCTGCGCAACACCGCCAACCCCACGATGCTCGACGCCGGCTACAAGACCAACGTCATCCCCGGCAGCGCCAGCGCCACCGTCGACGGCCGCTTCCTGTACGGGCAGGAGGCGGAGTTCGAGAAGCAGCTGGACGAGCTGATCGGCGAGGGCGTCACCCGCGAGTGGATCACCTACGACCAGGCCGTGGAGACCACCTTCGACGGCCCGTCGGTCGACCTCATGGTCCAGGCGCTCACCGCCGAGGACCCGGGCGCCCGCGCCGTCCCGTTCACCATGAGCGGCGGCACCGACGCCAAGAGCTTCGAGACCCTGGGCATGCGCTGCTTCGGCTTCTCCCCGCTCAAGCTGCCCGCCGAGCTGGACTTCGCCTCGCTGTTCCACGGCATCGACGAGCGCATCTCGGTCGACTCGATGCAGTTCGGCATCCGGGTGCTCGACCGGTTCCTCCGGCAGGCGTGATGTGATCAGCGGGTGACCGAGACCACTGCTGCTCCCGGATCCCCCCGCCCCGGCGACGTCGCCCTGATCACCGGGGGCACCGGCGGCTTCGGCCGTGCGCTGGCCGCCCGGCTCCGCGCCCGGGAGGTGACCGTCGTCCTGGCCGACCTGGACGGCGAGCGCGCCCGGCAGACCGCCACCGACCTCGGTGCCCACTTCGTGCCCCTCGACGTGACCGACCGGGCCGCCAACGCGGCCGTGGTCGCGCAGGTGGAGGCCGAGCACGGCCGGCTGGACGCCGCCTTCCTCAACGCCGGCATCGCCGGGAAGAGCCGCGACGCCCTCGACGTCGACGAGTTCCTGCACGTCGTGGACGTCGACCTCTTCGGCGTCGTCTACGGCGCGGAGGCCGCCCTCCCGGCGCTGCGCCGGGCCGGCGGCGGGTCGATCGTGGTCACCGCCTCGCTGGCCGGCCTCGCCCCGGTGGCCACCGACCCCGGCTACAGCGTCGCCAAGGGTGGGGCGATCGCCTTCGTCCGGTCGATGGCACCCCGCCTGGTGGGCGAGCGGATCACCATCTCCGCGATCTGCCCCGGGTTCGCCGACACCGCGATCATCGACCCGCTGCGCGACGAGTTCGCCGCCGCCGACTTCCCGGTGCTCTCCGCCGACGAGGTGGCCCAGGCCATGGAGGCCGCCTGGGCCGGGGCGGAGCCGGGTGCGGCCTACGTCGTCCAGCCCGGCGTCGGGGCGGTGCCGTACCGGTTCAAGGGCGTGCCGGCGGCCCGGACGGCGAGCGGGGAGACCGCCGTCGTCCCGGAGGCGCTGATCCCGCCGTCGCTGCGCTGAGGGAGGGTCAGCAGACCCGGACGGCGAGCACCGCGACGTCGTCGTCCAGCCGGCCGGACATCCCGGCGATCAGCTCGTCGCACAGCTCCTCCAGCGGCAGGCCGGCCAGCCCGGCCAGTCGCTCGGTGAGCCAGCTCGTGCCGGCGTCCAGCGGCACCCCCCGGCGCTCGACCAGGCCGTCGGTGTAGAGCACCAGCGTGTCCCCGTGGGCGAGCGTCAGGTGGTGCTCGGCCCGCTGGACGCCGGCGGCGACGCCCAGCAGCAGGTCCGGCGTGCGGTCCAGCAGCTGCACCCGGCCGTCGGCGGAGAGCAGCACCGGCGGCGGGTGACCGGCGTTCGACCAGTCCAGCCGGGGCCCGCTCTCGGCGGTGGGCGGGTGCACCGTGGCCACCGCCGCGGTGATGAGGGTGTGCACCTGCAGCTGGGCCATCGCCCGGTCCAGCGCCCCGAGCACCAGCGCGGGCGAGCCGGCCACCGTCGTCCCGATCCCGCGCAGCACACCGCGGGCCTGCGCCATCGTCGCGGCCGCGGCCACGTCGTGGCCGGCGACGTCGCCGATGACCAGCATCGTCGAGCCGCCTGGCACCGGGAAGGCGTCGTACCAGTCACCGCCGACCTGGGCGTGCTGGACAGCGGGCAGGTAGCGGACCGCGATGGCCAGGCCGGGCACGGCCGGTGGGTCGGTGAGCAGGCTGCGCTGCAGGGTCTCGGCGACCTGGACCGCGCCGCGGGCCATCGCCGCCTCGGCGCTGAGCCGGGTGAGCACCTCCTCCCGGCGCAGCCGGAGCGTGCAGGCGAACAGGGCGAGCACCCCGCCGAGGGCGACGCCCATCAGCCGGATGGACTGGGCGACCACCGTGCCGGCGGAGTACTGGTCGCCGTAGAACCCGAAGAAGACGGCCAGCAGGAGGGCGGCGACCCCGTAGGCGGCGGTGGCCCGCCGGCCCAGCACGGTCGCTGCGACCAGCGGTGCCATGGCCAGCAGCCCGACGACCACCTGGCCGGGCTCGCTGACCAGGTTCAGCAGGCTGAACAGCACCAGGACCCCGAGGGGGAGCAGGTGCCGCGTGCGCAGCCGCCGGTTCACCGAGCGCCCTTCCCGTCCGTGCGGCCCCGCGCCACACGCCCATGATCATCAGAGATCGTCAGCAGCCTAACGGCCCGGCCGCGCGACGCCGGGGAACCGCCACACCCTGGTGACCCGCGTCACGCGGGGTTCTGGCAGTGTCGGGGCATGCGTGCATGGCGAGTCCACTCCCTCGGCGACCCGGCCGAGGTCATGTCCCTCGACGAGGTCGACCAGCCGACACCGGGAGAGGGCCAGCTGCTGGTCCGGGTGCGGGCGGCCGGGCTGAACTTCCCCGACGTGCTGATGACCATGGGCATGTACCAGGAGAAGCCACCGCTGCCCTTCACCCCGGGGGTCGAGCTGTGCGGCGAGGTGGTCGGCACCGGGCAGCGGGTGCTCGGGTCACCGGCCGGTGGGCCCGGTGCCTTCGCCGAGTACGCGCTGATGGACGCCGCCGCGGCGTGGCCGGTGCCCGACGCGATGTCCGACGAGCAGGCGGCCTCCCTGTACCTGACCTACCAGACCGGCTACGTCGGCCTGCACCGCCGGGCGGCGCTGCAGCCGGGGGAGTGGCTGCTGGTGCACGCCGGTGCCGGCGGCGTCGGCACGGCGGCGATCCAGCTCGGCAAGGCCGCCGGGGCGAAGGTGATCGCCACCGCCGGCGGGCAGCGCAAGACCGAGGTCTGCCGCTCGCTCGGCGCCGACCACGTCATCGACTACACCGCCGAGGACTTCGTGCCCCTGGTCAAGGAGATCACCGGCGGGCACGGTGCCGACGTCGTCTACGACCCGGTCGGCGGCGAGGTGTTCGACAAGTCGCGCAAGTGCATCGCCTTCGAGGGCCGGCTGGTGGTCGTCGGCTTCACCAGCGGCACCATCCCGCAGGCGCCGGTGAACCACGCGCTGGTCAAGAACTACAGCATCGTCGGGCTGCACTGGGGGCTGTACCGCAAGCACGACCCCGCGCGGATCGGCGCGGTGCACGAGGAGCTGTGCCGGCTGTTCGCCGCCGGCGCGATCGATCCGCTGGTCGGCGCGTCGATGCCGCTGACCGAGCTGCCGCAGGCGATGGCGGCGATCGCCGACCGCAGCACCGTCGGCAAGGTCGTCCTCACCCCCTGACGGCCCCGTCGTAGGGCCCCGCCGCGAGCCCGCGAGTGGTGGGAGGCGACGGGGCCCTCAGACCATGGGGCGGGGGAGGTAGGACAGCCGCATCCGCCGGCGCATGATGATCTTGCGGGTGCCGTCGGCGTGCAGCTGGAGGCGGGCCAGCTCCCAGCCGCCGGTGTCGGACTGCATGCTCATCAGCTGCGCAGCCGCCGAGCGTGAGGTGCCCGCGGGGATGCGCAGCGGGGCGTACTCGTACTCGCCGGCTGCTGACACCCGCCCGATTGTGCCCGCCGGACGCGTCCCGGTCATGTGGTGGTCACCACCAGGTCGCCAGCTGGGGTGTCGCCGCCGGGCCACCGGGGCAGGGGAGGACGGCGCACGCCGGGCCACCCGCCCGGCCCATCGACCGAGAGGAGCGCGCCGTGACCGACCCGGAGGCCACCGACGCCGACCGTCTGGAGCAGCGGGCGACCGCGTCGCCGAGCGGCCCCGAGCTCGCCGACGAGGTGACCACCCCCGCCGACGACGTCCCGGAGGCCGACGCCATCGAGCAGCAGCTCACCGCGACCCCCGGCGGCACGAGCACGTGGCGCAGCGCCCCCGAGGCCGACGAGTACGACGTGCTCGAGCAGCAGACCGCGGTGCCCGACGACGAGGACGACGTCCGCGGCTGAGGGCTCAGGGGTCGATGAGCTGCAGCTCACCGGTGGCCCGGCTGCCGACGAACACCCGGCCGGTCAGGGGGTCGACGGCGACCGTGTTCGGCTGCCGCACGGTGGCGAACCGGGCCACCTCGGACAGCTCCGGACCTGCGGTGGACAGCCCGACGAGCTCGTTGGTGGCGGTGAGCGTCACCCACAGCACCTGGGCAGTGGGGTCGACGGCCAGGCCGTAGGGCGTGCCCGCCAGCGGGAAGGTCCCGGTCTGCCGCAGCGGGTCGGCGGTGTAGGTCAGCACGGCGTCCCCGCGGGTGTCGGCCACCAGGAACCGTTCCTGCGCGTCCGCGACCAGGTGCGTCGGCCCCGCACCGGCGTCCACCACGTCCACCAGGTCCCCGGCGGCCACGTCGTAGGTCGTGAGCGTGAACGCGCCCACGTCGACGACCCCGGCGGTGTCGCCCACCGCGGCGACCCCGCCGGGCTGCGTCTGGCTGTCGAACCGCTGGGTCACCTCGCCGTCGGTGACCACCGACATGGTGCCGCCCATCTCATCGGCGACCAGCACCTGCCCGCCGGCCAGCTGGACGGCGTCGTGCGGGTAGTCCCCGACCGCGGTCTCGCTGACCTCCCCGCCGGGCAGGGCGACCTCGACCAGGGTGTTGGAGTCCTCCGCCGGTACGAGCACCGGGCCGCCGGGCGCGGCCAGCTGCAGGTGCCGGGCGTGGCCGGGCAGCGGCACCTCGCGCACCGTCGCGCCGTCCCGGTCCACCAGCAGCAGCCGGTTCGGGTCGCGGACGGCCACCGCCAGCAGCTCGGTGACCGGGTCGAAGGCCATGCCCTCGGCATCGGGGTCCAGCGGGACGACGGTGCCGGCCGGATCGGCGGTCAGCTCGGGGGAGTCGGCCGGCTCGGCGGCTCCCGGCTGCTCCTCGGCCGGGTCACCGCCCTCGTCGGCGCCCGAGCACCCGGCCAGGCCGGTCAGCAGCGTGAGGAGCAGGACGGCGGTGGCACGGCGTCGTCGCATGACCCGATGGTCCGCCGCGATCGGCGATCGCGCCCCCCGCCGACGGCGTGCAAGTCCCGGGGGACCGGGTAGGGGGCGGGGGTGCCGGACCTGACCACGGACCAGCTGCGCCGCTACCGCCGCAGCGCTGACTACCTCGCCGCCGCGATGATCTTCCTGCAGGACAACGTGCTGCTCCGCGAGCCGCTGCGGGTGGAGCACCTCAAGCCCCGGCTGCTCGGCCACTGGGGCACCTGCCCAGGCATCACGTTCGTCTACGCGGGCCTGAACCGGCTGGTGCAGCGCACCGGGGCGCAGACCATGCTGGTCACCGGTCCGGGGCACGGCGCCCCGGCCAACCACGCCAACCTGTGGCTGGAGGGCACGCACGGCGACCTGGACCCGGAGCTCTCCCGGGACGAGGCCGGGCTCACCGAGCTGGTCCGCCGGTTCTCCTGGCCCGGCGGGTTCCCCAGCCACCTCTCACCCGAGGTGCCCGGCGTCGTGCACGAGGGCGGTGAGCTGGGCTACGCGCTGGCCACCGCGTTCGGCGCCGCGCTGGACGCCCCGGACCGGCTGGTCGCCTGCATCGTCGGCGACGGCGAGGCCGAGACCGGCCCGACCGCCGGCGCCTGGCACTCCACCAAGTACCTGGACCCGGTGACCTGCGGCGCGGTGCTGCCGGTGCTGCACGTCAACGGCTACAAGATCGCCTCGCCCACCCAGTCGGGCACGATGAGCGACGCAGAGCTGCTCGACCTGTACCGCGGCTACGGCTGGTCACCGCGGATCGTCGACGTCCGGGAGCCCTACGGCAGCAGCGAGCACGACCCGGACGCCGTCCTGGCCGACGCGCTGGACGCCGCGCACGCCGACATCCGGGCGCTGCAGGAGCGGGCCCGCGCCGGCGACCGCCCCGACCGGCCGGTCTGGCCGATGATCGTGCTGCGCAGCCGCAAGGGCTGGGGTGCCCCGGGGGAGGTGGCCGGCTCCCCGGTGGAGGGCACCTTCCACGCCCACCAGGTGCCGCTGGCGAAGGTGCACGACGACCCGGAGCAGCTCGCCGCGCTGGAGGCATGGCTGCGCTCCTACCGGCCCGAGGAGCTGTTCGACGACGCCGGGTGCCCCGCGGACGACGTGCTGGCCGTCTGCCCGCGGGGCGACCTGCGGCTGGGCGCGCACCCCGGCACCAACGGCGGCCGGCTGCGGCAGCCGCTGGACCTGCCCGATCTCGCCCCGTTCGCCGTCGACGTCCCCACCCCGGGGCAGGGCGCGGCCGGTGCCACGCCGGCGCTGGGCCCGTGGCTGGCCGAGGTGTTCCGGCGCAGCGAGGCCCGCCGGGACTTCCGCATCGTCTGCCCCGACGAGCTGGAGTCCAACAAGCTCGAGGCGGTGCTGGAGGTGACCGACCGGGCGTACCAGTGGCCGGTCGAGGGCTACGCCGAGCACCTGGCGCCGGACGGCCGGGTGATGGAGGTGCTCTCCGAGCACGACTGCCAGGGCTGGCTGCAGGGCTACCTGCTCACCGGCCGGCACGGCCTGTTCCCCTGCTATGAGGCGTTCGTCTCCATCGTCGACGGGATGGTGAACCAGTACGCCAAGTTCCTGAAGATGGCTGCCGAGGTGCGCTGGCGGGAGCCGGTGGCCTCGCTGAACTACCTGCTCACCAGCGAGGGCTGGCGGCAGGAGCACAACGGGTACAGCCACCAGGGCCCCGGCTTCATCAACAACGTGCTGACCAAGAAGGCCTCGGTCGCCCGGGTGTACCTCCCGCCGGACGCCAACAGCCTGCTGGTCATCATGCGGCACTGCCTGCAGACCACCGACCGGATCAACGTGGTGGTGGCCGGCAAGCAGCCGGCGGTGCAGTGGCTGACCCTGGAGCAGGCCGAGGCGCACGTGCGGGCGGGCGCCTCGGTGTGGGACTGGGCCTCCACCGACGGCGGCCGCGACCCCGACGTCGTCCTGGCCTGCGCCGGCAACATCCCCACCGTGGAGACCCTGGCCGCGGCCTGGATGCTCCGCCGCGACGCCCCCGACCTGCGGGTGCGGGTGGTCAACGTCGTCGACCTGCTCTCCCTGACCCCGGCCGACCGGCACCCGCACGGCATGACCGACGAGGAGTTCGCCGCCCTGTTCGGCGTCGACACCCCGGTGGTGTTCGACTTCCACGGCTACCCGTCGGCGGTGCACGAGTGCCTGCACGGCCGGCCGCGACCGGACCGCTTCCACGTGCAGGGGTACGTCGAGGAGGGCACCACGACCACCCCCTACGAGCTGCTGGCCAGCAACGGGGTGAGCCGGCACGACCTGGCGATCGCCGCGCTGCGCTGGGCGACCGGCTGGTCGACCACCGGCGGCGAGCTGGCGGTCGCCTACGCCCGGGAACGGGACGACGTCCGGGCCGAGCTGCGCCGCACCGGGGTCGACCCCGACTGGATCACCGACTGGAGCTGGACATGAGCACCGTGCTGGTGGTCAACGCCGGCGGCCACAGCCTCAAGCTGCGGCTGCTCGGCCCGGACGACGACGACCTCGGCAGCTGGACCGTCGACGCACCACCGGACTCCACCGAGGCCGCCGAGCTGCTGGACCGGGCGCTCGACGAGGCCGACGACGTCACGGCGGTCGGCCACCGGGTCGTGCACGGCGGCGACCGGCTCAGCGACCACGCCCTGGTGGACGACGACGTCCGGGCCGCGCTGGACGCCGCCGCCGACCTCGCGCCGCTGCACGTCCCCCCGGCGCTGGCCGCGCTGGACCGCTGCCGGGAGCGGCTGCCCGACGTGCCGCAGATCGCCTGCCTCGACACCGTCTTCCACGCCGGCCTGCCCGAGGCAGCCCGCACCTACGCCGTCCCGGCGCGGTGGCGGGAGGAGCTCGGCGTCCGCCGGTACGGCTTCCACGGCCTCTCCTACGCCTGGGCGGTGCCGCGGGCCGCCGAACTGCTGGGCCGGGACGTCGCCGACCTGCAGCTGGTCGCCTGCCACCTGGGCAGCGGCGCGTCGGTGTGCGCGGTGGCCGGCGGGCGCAGCGTGTGGACGTCGATGGGCTTCACCCCGCTGGAGGGCCTGGTCATGGTGACCCGCAGCGGCACCGTCGACCCCGGGATGATCACCTGGCTGCAGACCCGGCACGGGCTCTCCGCGACCGACGTCTCCGACGCCCTGGAGCACGAGTCCGGGCTCACCGCGCTCTCCGGCGGGCTGGGCGGCGACACGCGCGACCTGGTGGCCGCCGCTTCCGACGGCAACGCCGACGCGCAGCTGGCGCTGGACGTCTTCGCCCTGCGGCTGCGCCAGGAGGTCGCCGTGGCTGCCGCCTCGCTGGACCGGCTGGACGCCGTCGTCTTCACCGGTGAGATCGGCGCCGACCAGCCCGAGGTGCGTGAGGCGGTGGCCGCCGGCCTGCCGGTGCTCGGGCTGCGGGAGGGGCTGTCGACGGCGCAGGACGTCGACGCGGTGGTCAGCCCGATCGGGGCGCAGGTACCGGTGGTGCTGGTGCACCCGGAGGAGGAACGGCAGATCGCCGCGGAGGTGCGCCGGCTGATCGCCCGCTGAGCGCGATCGGCGGCGGTGCCCGATGATCATCGATCGTGACCGCCGGAGTGATCATCGTGCTGATCCTGGTCGGCCTGCCGCTGCTGGCCTGGTGGGTCGGCGGCCGGCGCTTCTGGAACCGGCTCACGCCCGGCCGCGGCCCCGATCCGTGGGGTGACTTCGTGCGCTCCCACCGGCTGAGCACCAGCGAGGCGATGAAAGTGCAGAACGCCGTGTCCAAGGGCACCGCGCTGGACGACGAGCGGCTGCGCCGGGCGGCGGTCGACCTGGCTGGAGCGACGCTCGGCCAGCTCCAGTTGTGGCCGGAGAACGGGACGCGGGCGCAGCGGGTGATGACCCTGCTGTTCGTGGTCTGGACGGTGCTCCTGGTCGCCGGGGCCGTCTTCGCCCTCGCCTTCGGTGGTCTCTCCGACGTCCCGTGGTTCGGGCTGCTGCCCGCGGTGGTGGCGTTCGTCAGCCCGATCTGGATGCGGCGCACCACACGGCGGGCCATCGAGCTGAACAGCGGGCCGCCGTCCGAGACGCCCGTGCAGCCATGACCGTCGCGATCGCCGTTGGGTTGCTCCTCCTGATCGGATCGCCGCTGCTGGCGTGGTGGGTGGCGCGCCGACCTGTCTGGACCGTGCAGGCCGTGCAGTACTCCGAGGCCCGGAAGAGGCAGCGGGCCGTCGTGCTCCGCTACGAGTTGAGCACCACCGAGCAGGCCGATGTGGAACGGGCCGTCACCACCGGCAGGGCGCTGACCGAGCCGCGGTTGCGGGCCGCCGTCGTCGACTGGGCCGAGGCGTCGTGCGACGCCCACCGACGCCCGGCGCTGCGCAGCGGGCTGGTGCTGCTGGTGCTGGCGTGGGGCCTGCTGCTGCTCGGCCTGGGCGTCGTCGGTCTGGTGCGCGGCGAGTGGAGCGCGCCCTACTGGCTGAACCTGCTGCAGTGGGGCTGTTTCGCCGCCTTCGTGCACCTCCGGCACCGTGCGCCGCAGCTGGCGATCACCCGCAACTCCGGTCCGGCCACCGGCGGCGCCGTGTCCCCGAGGGCGGCGCCACCGGCGGTGGATCAGCGGGAGTAGTGCTCCACGACCAGCTGCTCCTCGCAGATCACCGGCACCTCGTCGCGCCGGGGGCGGCGGAGCACGGTGCAGCGCAGCTGCGCGAGCTGGACGTCCAGGTAGCCCGGGGCCGCGGCGTGCGCGCCTGAGGCGGCCACCTGGAAGGGCACCTTGCTCTTGCTCTTCTCGGCGATCTCGATGACGTCGTAGGGCTGCACCTGGTAGCTGGGCCGGTCGACGCGCTTGCCGTTGACGGTCACGTGCTGGTGGCTGACGGTCTGCCGGGCCTGGTAGATGGTGCGGGCGAAGCCGGCGCGCAGCACCGTGGCGTCCAGCCGGGCCTCGAGCTGGTGGGTGATCAGCTCCTCACCGGTCTTGCCCCCGGCGCGCCGGGCCCGGTCGAAGGCAGAGCGCAGCTGGGTCTCGCTGATGTCGTACTGCGCGCGCAGCCGCTGCTTCTCCATCAACCGGGTCTTGTAGTCGCTGGTGTTCTTGCGCTTGCGGCCGTGCTCACCCGGCGGGTAGGGGCGCCGCTCGAAATAGCGGACGTCCTTGGGGGTGAGCGGGATGCCCAGCGCGCGCGAGCGCCGGGCCTTGGGACGGGACTGGTTCACACGGGCCTCCGAGTTCGGTTAGGCTCACCTTACCCCCGACGCCAGGTCGGCCGTCCACGGAGGAACGCATGACGCGATCGACCCGCCCCGCACCCGGGCAGCCCGGGCGCTCACCGCAGCGGCAGGGCCCGACGCCGGCCGAACGGGCCCGCACCGTGGCCGGCCGGTCCGGAGCCGCCGTCTGCGCGGCCGGCATCGACGGCAGCCGGGTCCTCGCGCACGCCACGACGGCCGACGGGCAGGTGCTCGTCGTCGTCCCCACCGACGGCGACGTCGCCACCGCGGTGCGGCGCTCCGCCGACGGCGACCTGGCCGCGCTGCTGCTGGTCACCGACCACGCACCGGTCGAGCTGCGCGACCCGGTGCGGGCTCAGGTCTGGCTGTCGGGGTGGTTGACCCCGATGCTCCCGGCCGACCTGCGGCCCGCCGCGCTGGCGTTCGCCGACGTGGCCCCGGTGGGCGCCCTGCTGGACGTCGGCCGCGGCGCCACGCTGCTGCGACTGGACCTGGCGGAGGTGATGCTGGGGGAGTGCGGCACCGTCACCGAGCTGACCCCGGAGGACTACCTGGCCGCCGCGCCCGACCCGTTGGCCGAGGTCGAGGCGCACGCACTGCAGCACCTGGACCAGGCGCACCCCGAGGAACTGGCCCTGCTGGCCTCCCGGGTGCCGCGCGCGTGGCTGGGCGACGGGGGCGTCGTGCGGCCGCTCGGGCTGGACCGCTGGGGCTTCCGGCTGCGGGTCGAGGGCCGCCGCGGACACCGTGACGTCCGCATGCCCTTCGCCGCGCCGGTCAGCGGGCCCGACGAGCTGGCGGCGGCGATCAACCGGCTGATGTGCGCGGCCCGGCAGGCCTGCCCAGGCAGCTGAGGCGACCCCCGAAGGCGAACGCGCCCGCCTCGGGCGCCGACGGCGTGGTCGGCACCCGGGGCGGGCGCAGGTGTTCCGGGGTGAGTCGCGAGGTCAGTGGACCTTGCGACGGCCGCCGCTCATGCCCTCGGCGACGCCGATGAGGAGCACGGCCGCGACGATCGCGACGATCGCGCCGATGATGTTGAGCTCGCCGAAGTCACCGGTGCCCAGCGCGGTGGCGACGACGCCACCGATCAGGGAGCCGACGACACCGAGGGCGAGGGTGGCCAGGATGCTGAGGTTCTGCTTGCCCGGCTTGATGAGACGCGCCAGTGCGCCGACGATCAGGCCGAAGACGAGGAATCCGATGATGCCCATGGCAGCTGGGTGCCCTCAAGATCAACGGGTCAAACGCCGGTCACCTGATCGGGTGGTCACTCAGCCAGTTCGGCCAGCAGAGTGGCGAGCCTGGTGCGCCGGGGCCGGACGTCGACCTCACGCACGGCGCGGGCCAGCGCCGCGCCGCTGGCGTGCACGATCGACAGGTGCTTCTGCGCCCGGGTGAGCGCGGTGTAGACCAGCGGACGGGAGAGCATCCCGCCGGCCTCCGGCGGCAGGACGACGACCACCCCGGGCCACTCGGAGCCCTGCGCCCGGTGCACCGTGATCGCCCAACCGTGCCGCAGGTCGGGCAGCGCGTTGCCGGTCACCGTCACGGGCCCGGAGCTGAAGTCGACGGTCAGCGAGCCCTCGCCGGTGCCGGTGACCACGCCGACCTCGCCGTTGGCGAACCCGATCGGTTCCAGGTCCAGGTGGTTGGCGGTGGCCACCACCCGGTCACCGACGTCGAACCCGAAGACCGCGCCGTCGCCGGGGTTCAACCGCGCCTTGAGCGCCTTGTTCAGCTCGATCGTGCCGGCCGGGCCGCGGTGCACCGGGGTGACCACCTGCACCGTCGACGGGTCGATGCCCAGCGCCCGGGGGATCGAGTCGGTGACCAGCTGCACCACCCGCTTGGCCGCCTCGGCGCTGCCCACGGCCGGCACGATGACCACCTCGCGGTCGGGGGAGTCGACGTGCACGAGCTCACCGCCCCGCACCCCGGTGGCCAGCCGGGCGATCGCGCCACCGGCGGCCTGCCGGTGCAGCGTGGTCAGCTCGGTGACCGGTACCGCGCCGGAGTCGATCAGGTCGCCGAGCACGTGCCCCGGGCCGATCGAGGGCAGCTGCGCCGGGTCGCCGACGAGCAGCAGGTGGGTGCCGTCGGGGCAGGCCTCCAGCAGCGCGGCGGTCAGCTCGACGTCCAGCATCGACGCCTCGTCGACCACCACCACGTCGGCGTCCAGCGGCCACTCCTCGTTGCGGGCGAAGCCGCCGGTCATGCCCTGGGCGCCGAGCAGCCGGTGCACGGTGACCGCAGGGTGGTCGGTGAGCTCCTCCAGCCGCTTGGCCGCCCGGCCGGTCGGCGCGGCGAGGGCCACCTCGGTGCCCTTGGCCTGCAGCAGCTCCACCAGCGAGGCGACCGTGCGGCTCTTGCCGGTGCCGGGGCCGCCGGTCAGCAGGGAGATCCCCGCCCCGAGCACCTGGGCGACCGCCGCCTGCTGTGCGGGGTCCAGGCCCTTGGCCACCGAGCGCACCGAGGCCGGGTCGGCGATCCGGCCGCTGGTGGCCGCCAGCCGGTGCACGTTCTCCGCCACCGCCTCCTCGGCCATGCCGAACCGGGCCAGCGACAGCATCCGCAGCGCCGGGTCGGGCTCGGCCGGCTCGTCCTCGGCGTCCGGGTCGAAGGGCGGTTCCGGCGGCTCGTGCTCGAGCACCTCACCGGACTCGACCGCGGCCACCACCGCCGCCGCCGGGTCGGCGATGCCCTCCGCCCGCAGGGCCGCGACGACCAGGTCGGCCGGCAGCACGGTGTGCCCGTCGCGGGTCGCGGTGCGCAGCGTGAGGCCGACGATCGCCCGGCCGCGGCGCGAGTCCTGCCGGTCGGCGCCGGACAGCACGGTGATCGCCAGCCGGTCGGCGTCGGACAGCGTCACGCCGGACAGGCTCAGCAGCGCCCACGGGTCGTCGCGCAGCCGGCGGGCGGCGTCCTGACCGAGTGCGTCGGCGGAGTTCACCGCCAGCCGGGCGTTCAGGCCGGCGCCCACCAGCAGCTCGACCACCTCGTAGGTGGGGGCCGCGGCCAGGAAGGAGCTGAACAGCCGCTCGGCCCGCTGGCGGCCCACCCGGGGCAGCTTCAGCAGCCGGTCGGCGGTGACGTCGTCCGGGCTGGTGATGCCGGCGGCGGGCAGGTCGGCCGCCGTCCGCTTGCCCAGCCCGGGCCACAGGCCGGCGGTGCAGAAGGCGGCGAAGACCGGGTCACCGGTGGCGGCAGGGGTGCTCATCTGATCAGTGCTCACGGTGCTGTTCGGGATAGGAGAAGTGCGGCGCGGACACGTCGTCCAGCGCGGTGGTGATCGCCGGCGGCAACCGGACGCCCTCGGCGTCCAGCGCGGCCTGCAGCTGCTGGGCGGTACGCGCCCCGACGATCGGGGCGACCACGCACGGGCGGTCGCGCAGCCAGGCCAGCGCCACGCCCAGCGGCGTGGTGCCCAGCCCCTGCGCGGCGGTGATCACCGCCTCCACGACCCGGTCGGCGGTGGCCGAGCGCAGCCCGTCGATGAACCCCTGCCACTGCGTCGAGGCGCCCCGCGAGTCGGTGGGCGTGCTGTGCCGGTACTTGCCGGTCAGCAGCCCCCGCCCCAGCGGCGACCAGGGCAGGATGCCCAGCCCGAGCGCCTCGGCCGCCGGGGCGACCTCCCGCTCGATCCCGCGCTGCAGCAGCGAGTACTCCACCTGCGTGCTGACGATCGGGGTGCGGCCGGGCCAGGCCCGCTGCCAGGTCACCGCCTGCGCGGTCTGCCAGCCGGTGAAGTTGCTGATCCCCACGTAGCGTGCCCGACCCGAGGCCACCGCGGTGTCGCACGCGGCCAGCGTCTCCTCGATCGGCGTCACGTCGTCCCAGGCGTGCAGCTGCCAGAGGTCGACGTGGTCCAGCCCCAGCCGCTCCAGGGAGGCGTCGAGGGCCGCCAGCAGGTGGCCCCGGGACGCCCCGCGGCCCATCGGCCCGGGCGCGGTGCGGCCCACCGCCTTCGTGGCGACCAGCACGTCCGAGCGCGGGACGACGTCGGCCAGCAGCCGCCCGAGGGTGCGCTCGCTCTCGCCGTCGGCGTAGACGTCGGCGGTGTCGACCAGCGTGCCACCGGCGTCGACGAAGGCCGTGAGCTGCATCGCGGCCTCGTCCTCGTCGGTGTCCCGGCCCCACGTCATGGTGCCCAGACCGAGCCGGGAGACCACGAGCCCGCTGCGCCCGAGCGCCCGCTGTTCCACGACGGGTCAACCTACCGTTGCCCACCGACGGGCCCCGGCAGCGACGAACCTCTCGGAGCGGTCTCCCCGGCCTCGACGGGCCCGCCACCTAGGGTGCCTGTCGTGCGACAGCCCTCGACCTGCCCTGCCCACCCGCTGACCGACGAGCGGGGAGCCTGACCATGGGATGGGTCGAAGCCGTCGTCCTCGGGCTCGTCCAGGGCCTGACCGAGTTCCTGCCGATCTCCTCCAGCGCCCACCTGCGGGTGGTCGGTGAGGCGTTCGGGTGGCAGGACCCGGGTGCGGCGTTCACCGCGATCACCCAGATCGGCACCGAGGCCGCCGTCCTCCTCTACTTCCGCAAGGACATCGCGCGGATCGTCGTCGCCTGGTGCCAGTCGCTCGTCGGCCGCCGGAAGGGCGACCCCGACGCGCGGATGGGCTGGCTGATCATCGTCGGGACCCTGCCGATCGTCGTCCTGGGGCTGCTGTTCCAGGACTCGATCGAGACGACGCTGCGTGACCTGCGCATCGTCGCCGTGGCCCTGATCGTCTTCTCGCTGATCCTGTTCTGGGCCGACCGCATCGGCAGCAAGCAGCGCCAGCTCCAGGACCTCACGGTGGGCCACGGCATCGCCTTCGGCTTCGCCCAGGCGATGGCCCTGATCCCCGGCGTCTCCCGGTCCGGCGGCACGATCACCGCCGGCCTCTTCCTCGGCTACTCGCGGGCCGCGGCCGCCCGCTACTCGTTCCTGCTCGCCGTGCCCGCCGTCCTGGGGTCGGGGTTCTTCCAGGCCTACGAGGCGCTCTCCGGCGACACCGAGGGCCGGGCCATCGCCTGGGGCCCGACCGTCCTGGCGACGGTCATCGCCTTCGGCGTGGGGCTGACCGTGATCGCCTGGCTGCTGCAGTACCTGGACCGGGGCAGCTTCACCCCCTTCGTCGTCTACCGCATCGCGCTGGGCCTGCTGGTGCTGGCGCTCGTCGGCGCCGGCGTCCTCGACCCCACCTGATCTCCGAGCCCCTCCGCTCCGCCGGCCCGGACGGCTGTCGGCACGGGCCCATAAGCTCGCGCACCAGCACGGGCCCAGCCGCGGGCCGATCGAGGAGGAGCACCCCATGACGACGGTCATCCTGCTCAGGCACGGCCGGACGACGGCCAACACCGCCGGCGTGCTCGCCGGCTGGACCCCCGGCGTGCAGCTCGACGAGACCGGTCAGGGGCAGGTGCAGGCGGTGGCCCAGCGGCTGGCCGCGGTGCCGCTGGCCGCGGTGGTCAGCAGCCCGCTGGAGCGCTGCCAGCAGACCGCCGGTGCCGTGGTGGCCGGCCGGGAGCTGGAGCTGCGCACCGACGACCGGCTCGGTGAGGCCCGCTACGGCGACTGGACCGGCCGGCCGATCAAGGAGCTGGCCAAGGAGCCGCTCTGGAAGGTCGTGCAGCAGCACCCCTCGGCGGCGGTCTTCCCCGGCGACGAGGGCGAGGGGCTGGCCCAGACCCAGGCCCGCGCGGTCGCCGCCGTCCGGGAGTGGAACGCCCGGCTCGGCCCGGACGCCGTCTGGCTGGCCTGCAGCCACGGCGACGTGATCAAGGCCGTGCTGGCCGACGCGTTCGGCATGCACCTGGACTCCTTCCAGCGCATCGTCGTCGACCCGGCGTCGATCTCGGTGGTCAGCTACACCGACACCCGGCCCTTCGTCGTCCGGGTCAACGACACCGGCGGCGACGTCGCGGCGCTCATCCCGCCGAAGAGGAAGCGCGGTCGGCGGAAGGCCTCCTCCGACGCGGTCGTCGGCGGCGGCGCGGGCTCCGGCGCCGCGTAACCTGATCGCCGTGCCTCGTCAGGTCTTCCTCTTCGACCGTCCCACCCGGTTCGTCGCCGGCACGGTGGGCCAGCCCGGCGACCGCACCTTCTACCTGCAGGCCTCCGACGAGGCCGGCCGCACGATCAGCGTGGCGCTGGAGAAGACGCAGGTCCAGGTGCTGGCCGACCGGATGAGCGAGCTGCTCGACGAGGTGGCCGGCCGGGCCTCCGTCGTCGTCCCGCCCGATGCCGACGTCGACGACCTCGACCCGCTCACCGCGCCCGTGGACGAGGAGTTCCGGGTCGCCGCGATGGGCCTGGCCTGGGACGGCGAGGCCGACGCCGTCGTCGTCGAGGCCGTGGCCGCGGGCGAGGAGCCGATCGAGGAGGACGTGATCCTCTCCGACAGCGACGAGGGCCCCGACGCGCTGCGGGTGACCATCACCCCGGCCGCGGCCCGCGCCTTCGTCGCCCGTGCCCGCCGGGTGATCGCCGCCGGCCGCCCGTCCTGCCCGCTGTGCTCCCTGCCGCTCGACCCGGCCGGGCACGTGTGCCCTCGGCAGAACGGCTACCGGCGCTGATCGCCGGGTCGCCACGATGACCGCCCCCGTGAGCCCGGGCGAGGAGCCGGTCGAGGACGCCGACGGACTCGAGTACGAGTACGACCCCGAGGACGGGGACGAGGACGTCCGCACCCTCGACCTCGCCGCCTTCGACCACGGTGACCGGTGTGCGCCGGCCGGCGCCGAGGAGGTCGCCACCCTGCTGCGCGAGGGCGAGCTCGACCTGGAGGGCCGGCTGCTCGACGCCAGCAACGTCACGCTCATCGGGGCCATCCGGACGGAGACCCTCGCCGGCACCTGCGTCTACAAGCCGGTGGCGGGGGAGCGGCCGCTGTGGGACTTCCCCGACGGCACCCTCGCCGGCCGGGAGATCAGCGCCCACCTGGTGTCGGAGGCGACCGGCTGGTCGGTCGTCCCCCCGACCCTGCTGCGTGACGGGCCGTTCGGCAGCGGCATGGTGCAGCTCTGGATGGACGCCGACCCGGCCGTCGACCTCACCGAGTTCGTCCGCCGCGACGACCCCGGGCTGCGCCGGATGGCCGTCTTCGACGCGGTGGTCAACAACGCCGACCGCAAGGGCGGCCACATCATCCCGATGCCCGACGGCCACGTGTACGGCGTCGACCACGGCATCTGCTTCTCGGCCGACCCCAAGCTGCGCACCCTGCTGTGGCGCTGGGCCGGCAAGCCGCTGCTGCTGGAGCACCTGGCCGTCCTGGAGCGGTTGGACGAGCAGCTGCGCGGCGACCTGGGGGAGCAGTTGCACGAGCACCTCACCCGGCGTGAGGTCCGCCGCACCCAGCAGCGGGTCGCCGAGCTGCTGCGCACCAAGCTGCACCCCCAGCCCAGCGGTGACTGGCCGGCCCTGCCCTGGCCGCCGTTCTGAGCACGTCGTCATCCTCCGGATGACACCGCGGCCGACGGCCGTCCCCGGCCGCCGCTGAGCCGCTCCCTCCGATCGGTCGCGGGAGCCTCCGGCCCCCCCTTCGCGGAGAGCCGCTGGCGCGGCGCTGTCGTCGCCTTCCAGCCGGCGGTCACCCGCGGTGGTCCGGTCCCGGTGCGACTCGCCCGCGGGCCCCGACCGTTGCCGCGGTCGGGTGGGCGCTGACAGGGTGACCGGGTGCCGCACCGGAGCCGTCTGGCGATCCTGCTCATCGACCTGCCGCCGCACCTGCACGACCGGGGGCAGCAGTTCTGGTCCCGGGCCACCGGGCACCCGGTCGAGCCCGACGGGATCGACGACCACTGGTCCTCGCTCGGCTCGTTCGCCGACGGGTTCCATCTCGAGGTGCAGCGCACCGGTGAGGGCACCCCGCCCCGCTGGCACGTCGACATCGAGACCGACGACGTGCACGCCGAGGTCGCCCGGCTGGAGCAGCTGGGCGCGGTGCGGATCGCCGACATGGGCGGCTTCTGGCAGATGAAGGACCCTGCCGGCCTGCTGTTCTGCGTGGTCGGCATCCAGACCGGCGAGGAGTTCGAGCGGCACGCCACCACCTGGCCCTGACCACCCGGCGACCGAGCCCGGTCGCACCGGGTGGCGTGCCGGACCGTCGGTGGCCGGATCTAGGCTCGCTCCGTGCTCTCCTGGCCCGCTCCACTGCTCCCGACCCTGCCCGGGTCCGGCCCCGCCCTGCGGCTGTACGACACCGCGCGCGGCGAGGTCGTCCAGACGCAGCCGGGCCGCACCGCCCGGATGTACGTCTGCGGCATCACCCCCTACGACGCCACCCACCTCGGCCACGCCGCCACCTACCTCGCCTTCGACCTGGTCAACCGGGTCTGGCGGGACGCGCGGCACGCGGTGCACTTCGTGCAGAACGTCACCGACGTCGACGACCCGCTGTTCGAGCGGGCCGACCGCGACGGCGAGGACTGGATCGTGCTCGGCATGCGCGAGACGGCGCTGTTCCGCGAGGACATGACGGCGCTGCGGGTGCTGCCCCCGGACGACTACGTCGGTGCGGTCGAGTCGATCCCGCGGATCGTGGCGCACGTCGAGTCGCTCTGGGACGCCGGCCTGGCCTATCAGCTCGACGACGGCACCGGCGACGTCTACCACGACGTCGCCCAGGCCCCCGGCTTCGGCGGGGAGTCCGGCTACGACGAGTCCACCATGCTGCAGCTGTCCGCCGAACGCGGCGGCGACCCCGACCGGGCCGGCAAGCGCAACCGGCTCGACCCGCTGCTGTGGCGCGGCGCCCGCGACGGCGAGCCGTCCTGGCCCGGCCCGCGGGGCGTCGCCGGCCGCCCGGGGTGGCACATCGAGTGCGCCGCCATCGCCCTGGACACCATCGGCATGGGCTTCGACGTCCAGGGCGGCGGCAGCGACCTGGTCTTCCCGCACCACGAGTACTCCGCCGTGCACGCCGAGGCGCTCACCGGCACCAAGCCGTTCGCGCAGGCGTACGTGCACGCGGCGATGATCGGCCTGGACGGCGAGAAGATGAGCAAGAGCCGGGGCAACCTGGTGTTCGTCTCCCGGCTGCGCGGTGACGGGGTCGACCCGATGGCGATCCGGCTGGCCCTGCTCTCCGGCCACTACCGCACCGACCGGGCCTGGACGCCCGACCTGCTCGACCGGGCCGTGCGCCGGCTCGACACCTGGCGCCGCGCCGCCGCCCTGCCCCTGGGCGCGCCGGCCGGCCCGGTGCTCGCCGCGGTGCGTGAGCGCCTCGCCGACGACCTGGACACCCCCGGCGCCCTCGCCGCCGTCGACGCGTGGGCCGCGGCCAGCCTCGCCGAGGCGGCCTCGGGAGGCGGCGTCCCGGTCGCGCAGGCCGGCGACGACTGGGACGAGCAGTCACCCGTCGTCGTCGCCGACCTCGTCGACGCGCTGCTCGGGATCGCGCTGACGCCGTGAGCGGGGGCGGCACGGGTCACGAGTGGCTGGCGCACCCGCCCGCCTTCTCCCGGATCGACCGGCAGGCACGGGAGGACGCCGAGGCGCAGCTGGCCCCGGCCGCGGCCCGGTCGGCGCAGTCGCGGGGCCGGGCGCGCCCGGAGCCCGAGGACGAGCTGCGCACCTGCTGGGAGCTCGACCGCGACCGGATCCTGCACGCCAAGGCCTTCCGCCGGCTCAAGCACAAGACCCAGGTGTTCCTGCACCCCGACGGCGACCACTTCGTCACCCGGCTCACGCACACCCTGCAGGTCACCCAGGTGGCCCGCTCCCTCGCCCGCGCGCTCGGCCTGCACGAGACGCTGGCCGAGTCGATCGCGCTGGCCCACGACGTCGGGCACTCGCCCTTCGGGCACATCGGCGAGGACGCCCTGGAGCCCTACGTGGCGGGCGGCTGGCACCACGCCGCCCAGGGGGTGCGCATCGTCGAGGTGCTCGAGGACCTCAACCTCACCTGGGAGGTGCGCGACGGCGTCCGGGCGCACAGCTGGAAGATCGACCCGCCCCCGGCGACCCGCGAGGCCGAGTGCGTGCGGTTCGCCGACCGGATCGGCTACCTGTCCCACGACGCGCTGGACGCCGTCCGGGCCGGGGTGCTGCGCCCGGGCGACCTGCCGGCCCGCACGCTGGCCACCTTCGGCCCGCCCGGTGGGGCGATGGTCGGTGCCATGATCGAGGCGGTGGTCGACGGCTCGTTCCGCCAGGCGATGGACGACGCCCGGCACGCCGGCCCCGGTGGGCGCCCGGCGCCGTCGGTGCGGATGGACCCCGACGCCCTGGAGGCGATGCACGAGCTGCGGGCCTTCATGTTCGAGCGGGTGTACGGGTCAGAGGTCGCCGCCGGGCAGAAGCACGTGGCGATCGACGTCATCCGGCGGCTCGTCGACCACCACCTGGTTCACCCCGAGCTCATCCCGGCCAGCTACCGCGACACCGAGGCCGACGTCCTCACCCAGGTGGTCGACTACGTCACCGGCATGACCGACCGGTTCGCCCTGGCCACCCACGACCGGCTCTTCGACGACACCGCCTCCGTGCGGATGCGCCCGCTGCTCGTCACGCCCTGACCCCAGGGCAGGGCCCGCCGGCCCCTGGAGGCGCTGATCATGGTCGCCGGCCGGTCGGCGACTGGCCCGCCGACGCCTCGCGACTCCAGTCGAGAGCCAGAACGGGCTGGTGGTCGTCTCCGGTCACGGATGACGACCACCAGCCCGATGTCGGCGCCTCACCGATGTCGGCGAGGCCGCGAGGTCAGCTCGCGCTGCCGCGGCGGCGCAGCGGAAGGACCCCGTCGCCCCCCACCACTCGCAGGCTCGCGGTGGGCCCCTGCGACGGGGCCGAGGTCAGCTCGCGCCGCCGCGGCGGCGCAGGTAACGCTCGAACTCGCGGGCGATCTGGTCGCCGTTGGCCTGGGACAGGTCGGTGGCGGTCTGCCGCTCCTCCAGCGAGCGGACGTACTCGACGACCTCGTCGTCCTCCTGGGCCATCTCGTCGACCGTCTTCACCCACTCGTCGGCCTGCTGCGGCAGCGTGCCCAGCGGCACGGTCATCTCCAGCACCTCCTCGACCCGCTGCAGCAGCGCGACGGTGGCCCGGGGCGAGGGCGGCTGGGAGACGTAGTGCGGCACCGCCGCCCAGAAGCTCACCGCCGGCAGCCCGGCCTGGACGCAGGCGTCGGCGAAGACGCCGAGGATGCCGGTGGGGCCCTCGTAGCGGGAGGTCTCCAGGCCCCACGCCGCCGCCGAGTCGGCGTCGTAGGCCGAGCCGGTGACCGGCGTCGGCCGGGTGTGCGGGGTGTCGACGAGCAGCGCGCCGAGCGCGACGACGGTCGTGGCGCCCAGCTCCTGGATCAGCTCGATCAGCTCCTCGCAGAAGGTGCGCCAGCGCATGTTCGGCTCGATGCCCCGGATGAGCACCACGTGCCGGTCGCTGCCGGCGGGCTTGGCCACCGACAGGCGGGTGGTGGGCCACTCGATGCGGCGGCTGATGCCGTCGATCAGGGAGACGGTGGGTCGGTTGACCTGGAAGTCGTAGTAGTCCTCGGGGTCCAGTGCGGCCAGCGGGGTGGCGTCCCAGCTCAGCTCCAGGTGCTCCACGGCCCCGGTCGCTGCGTCCCCGGCGTCGTTCCACCCCTCGAACGCGACCACGACCACGGGGTCGTCCAGCTCGGGCAGGTCGTCTGCGGTGGACTTCGGATCGATCACCCTTCGAGCCTACGTCGATCTCGCCGACCACCCCGGGTGCCCGCGGGGCCGGTGGGGTGCCCCGGACGAGCGCGGGCCCCGGCTCGGGCGTCCCGGGCGCGGGAAGTGAGACCATGGGGGAGCTGTTCGAGGACGACGAGGCGCCGCGCTGCCCGTCGGAGTTGCCAGGGCCCTGGCGCCGGACGCCTCCGTGACCGTGTCCGATCGATCCCGAGGACCGCCCTGTGCCCGAGAACGCCCTGCTCGAGAGCCCACAGCCCGAGGATCCACAGCTCCGTCCCGATGCCACCGCCGAGCTCACCGAGCTGCTCCGGCAGCGGATCCTGGTGCTCGACGGCGCGATGGGGACGGCGATCCAGCGGGACCGGCCGGACGAGGCGGGCTACCGGGGGGAGCGGTTCGCCGACTGGCCCACCGACGTCCAGGGCAACAACGACCTGCTCAGCATCACCGCCCCGGACGTGATCAGCGGCATCCACCGCGAGTACCTCGAGGCCGGCGCCGACCTGATCGAGACCAACACCTTCAACGCCACCCGCATCTCGCTGCTCGACTACGGGATGCAGGAGCTGGCCTACGAGCTCAACGTCGCCTCCGCCCGGTTGGCCCGCGCCGCCTGCGACGCGGTCAGCACCCCGGAGAAGCCGCGCTACGTCGTCGGCGCGCTCGGTCCGACCAGCCGGACGGCGTCCATCTCGCCCGACGTCAACGACCCCGGCGCCCGCAACGTCACCTTCGACGAGCTGGTCGAGGCCTACCTGGAGCAGGCCAACGGGCTGGTCGACGGCGGCGCGGACGTGCTGCTGATCGAGACGATCTTCGACACGCTCAACGCCAAGGCGGCCGTCTACGCCCTGGAGACGCTGTTCGAGGAGCGCGGCCGTCGCTGGCCGGTGATGATCTCCGGCACCATCACCGACGCCTCCGGCCGCACCCTCTCCGGCCAGGTGACCGAGGCGTTCTGGCACTCGGTGCGGCACGTCAGGCCGCTGCTGGTCGGGCTGAACTGCGCGCTGGGGGCCAAGGAGATGCGGCCCTACATCGCCGAGATGTCGCGGATCGCGGACACCTTCGTCTCCTGCTACCCGAACGCCGGGCTGCCCAACGCCTTCGGTGAGTACGACGAGTCGCCGGAGGAGACCGCGGCGATCGTCGCCGAGTTCGCCCAGAGCGGTTTCGTGAACCTGGTCGGCGGCTGCTGCGGCACGACGCCGGCGCACATCGCCGCGATCGCCCGCTCCGTCGCGGGCGCCCAGCCGCGCACCCCGGTCGAGACGGCGCCGGCGCTGCGGCTGTCCGGGCTGGAGCCGCTGACCGTCACCGAGGACAGCCTGTTCGTCAACGTCGGCGAGCGGACGAACATCACCGGGTCGGCGCGCTTCCGCAACCTGATCAAGGCAGGCGACTACCCGGCGGCGCTGGCCGTGGCCCGCCAGCAGGTCGAGGCCGGCGCGCAGGTCATCGACGTGAACATGGACGAGGGCATGATCGACGGGGTCGCGGCGATGGACCGCTTCCTCAAGCTGGTCGCCACCGAGCCGGACATCTGCCGGGTGCCCACGATGATCGACTCCTCCAAGTGGGAGGTCATCGAGGCCGGCCTCAAGTGCGTGCAGGGCAAGGCGATCGTCAACTCGATCTCGCTGAAGAACGGCGAGGAGGAGTTCGTCCACCAGGCCCGGCTGTGCCGCAAGCACGGCGCGGCGGTGGTGGTGATGGCCTTCGACGAGAACGGGCAGGCCGACAGCCTGCAGCGCCGCACGGAGATCTGCCGGCGCGCCTACGACGTGCTCACCCAGCAGGTCGGGTTCCCGGCCGAGGACATCATCTTCGACCCGAACGTCTTCGCCGTGGCCACCGGCATCGAGGAGCACGCCACCTACGGCGTCGACTTCATCGAGGCGACCCGCTGGATCAAGCAGAACCTGCCCGGCGCGCTGGTGTCCGGTGGCGTCTCCAACGTCTCGTTCTCCTTCCGCGGCAACAACCCGGTGCGGGAGGCGATCCACGCCGTCTTCCTGTTCCACGCCATCGCCGCGGGGATGGACATGGGCATCGTCAACGCCGGCGCGCTGGAGGTCTACGACGAGGTCCCCGAGCTGCTGCGCGAGCGGATCGAGGACGTCGTCCTGAACCGGCGGCCGGACTCGACCGAGCGGCTGCTGGAGATCGCCGCGGACTTCGCCGGCGACGGCGCGGCCAAGGAGGTCGCCAGCGAGGAGTGGCGGGCGCTGCCGGTGGGGGAGCGGATCACCCACGCGCTGGTGAAGGGGATCGACGAGTTCGTCGAGACCGACACCGAGGAGCTGCGGCTGGAGATCAGCGCCCGCGGCGGCCGGCCGATCGAGGTGATCGAGGGCCCGCTGATGGACGGCATGAACGTCGTCGGTGACCTGTTCGGGCAGGGGAAGATGTTCCTGCCGCAGGTGGTGAAGAGCGCCCGGGTGATGAAGAAGGCCGTCGCGCACCTGATCCCGTTCATCGAGGCGGAGAAGCAGCCCGGGGACGCCGAGCGGAGCAACGGCAAGGTCGTCATGGCCACCGTGAAGGGCGACGTGCACGACATCGGCAAGAACATCGTCGGCGTCGTCCTGCAGTGCAACAACTACGACGTGGTCGACCTGGGCGTGATGGTCCCGGCGCAGAAGGTCCTGGACACCGCCAAGGCCGAGGGCGCCGACGTCATCGGGCTGTCGGGGCTGATCACCCCGTCGCTGGACGA
Source organism: Modestobacter lacusdianchii (assembly GCF_054177765.1). Lineage (NCBI taxonomy): Bacteria > Bacillati > Actinomycetota > Actinomycetes > Geodermatophilales > Geodermatophilaceae > Modestobacter > Modestobacter lacusdianchii. Next base: position 64,458 of record NZ_JBJJTJ010000006.1, read on the forward strand.
GATGGTGAACCTGGCGACGGAGATGGAGCGGCAGGGGTTCACCATCCCGCTGCTCATCGGGGGCGCCACCACGTCCCGGGCGCACACCGCGGTGAAGGTCGCGCAGAAGTACTCCGGCCCGGTGATCTGGGTGAAGGACGCCTCCCGCTCGGTGCCGGTCGTCGCCGCCCTGCTGTCGGACGAGCAGCGGCCGGCCCTGCTCGCCGAGACCGACACCGAGTACGCCGCGCTGCGCGAGCGGCACGCGGCCCGCACCGACACCCGGGCGCTGCTGCCGTTGGCCACCGCACGGGCGAACGCGACCCCGGTCGACTGGAGCGGCTACACCCCGCCGCGGCCGCGGATGCTGCTCCAGCAGACCCGCGACGTCTGCGCCGGCCCGGTCTGCGACCACCCGCAGGGCCACGCGACCCAGTTCGTGCGCACCTTCACCGACTACCCGCTGGCCGAGCTGCGCGACTACATCGACTGGCAGCCGTTCTTCAACGCCTGGGAGATGCGCGGGCGCTTCCCCGACATCCTGCACAACCCGGCCAGCGGCGAGGCCGCCCGCCGGCTCTACGACGACGCCCAGGCGATGCTCGACCGGATCGTCGAGGAGCGCTGGCTGCAGGCCAACGGCGTCCTCGGGCTCTTCCCGGCCGCCCGGGTCGACGGCGAGGACATCGAGGTCTACACCGACGAGTCGCGCACAGCCGTCCGGGCGACGCTGCACCAGCTGCGGCAGCAGACCGAGGGCCGGGACGGTTCGCCGCGCAAGTCGCTGGCCGACTTCGTCGCGCCCGAGGAGACCGGGCTGCGCGACCACGTCGGCGCCTTCGCGGTCACCGCCGGCCTCGGCTCCGCGGAGCGGGTGGCGAAGTTCAAGGAGGACAACGACGACTACTCGGCGATCCTGCTGGAGTCGCTGGCCGACCGGCTGGCCGAGGCGTTCGCCGAGCGGCTGCACGAGCGGGTGCGCACCGAGTTCTGGGGCTACGCCCCCGACGAGCAGCTGGACGCCGACGGGCTGATCGCCGAGCGGTACCGGGGCATCCGGCCGGCTCCGGGCTACCCGGCCTGCCCGGAGCACACCGAGAAGCAGACGATCTGGGAGCTGCTCGACGTGCAGGCGAACACCGGCATCGAGCTGACCGAGTCGATGGCGATGTGGCCGGGCGCGGCGGTCAGCGGGCTCTACTTCTCCCACCCGCAGTCGCAGTACTTCGTGCTCGGCCGGGTCGGCCGCGACCAGGTCGAGGACTACGCCCGGCGCAAGGGCTGGACGGTCGCCGAGGCCGAGAAGTGGCTCTCGCCGAACCTGGGCTACCGCACCGAGGACGAGTGAAGCTGGAGGACCCCCGTGCCCCCCACGCCTCGCTCCGCTCGGCGCGGGCCCCTGCACGGGGGCCGGGGGTCGGGGTCACTCGACGACGAGGACGTCGGTGTACGTCGCCGAGTGACGGCTGGCGAAGGCGTACTCGCCGGGCTCGTCCGGGGCCAGGAAGGTCAGCAGGGTGCGGCCGGGGACCTCGACGTCGAACGACCCGTCGTCCGCGGTGATCGTCACCTCCTGGTCGGTGCCGTTGTGCACGGTCACCCGCTGGCCGGCCGCGACCGGGCCGGCCACGTGGAAGCGGGTCTCGTCGACCAGCACCCCGACGGTCAGCTCGCCGTGGTCGTGCCCGGCCATCGGGTCCACCGCCGCCGGGTCGACAGCCGCCGGCTCCCCGGCCGCCGGAGCCGAGCCGGCCTGCGCAGTGGCGAGCGTCGCGGCGGGCGGGGGAGGGGACGCCGCCAGCGCGACCGCCAGCGCGACGGTCGCCAGCAGCACGGCCACCTCGACCACCGCCAGCCGCCGGAAGGCACCGGGCCGACCGGCGCGCAGCTCGGGCAGCGTCCGCCGCCGGTGCCACCAGCCCAGCACGCCGGCTGCCGTGAGGCCGAGCGTCTTGGCGAGCAGCAGCGCGCCGTAACCGCTGCCGAGAGCCGCGACCACCGCCCCGGCGCCGCCGAGGACCAGGCCGGCGGCCAGCACGCCGGAGACCGCGGTCGCCACCCAGCAGGTCAGTGCCAGGGCGCTGAAGCGCTCGGTTGCCGCGACCGGCGCGCGGCCCCACCACAGCAGGCCCCCGAGGCCGCCCACCCACAGGCTCGCGGCCACGACGTGCACCGCGAGGGTCGTCACGGCGACCACGTGGTCGTCGGCCGCCGACGAGTGCCCGCTCAGCACGACGGGGACGACCAGCGCGGCCAGGGCGACCACCAGCAGCGGGCGCGCGCCGGCGGTGCCGCCGCGGCGCCGGGCCGCCAGTGCGACCGCGGCGCTGAGGGCCACGACCAGCAGCGCCGCCCGGCCCGCGCCGGTGTCGACGAAGAAGACCCGGAGAGAGGAGGGGTCCAGCGCCGTCGGCGGCACGCCGACCAGCCGGCTCACGGTCAGCAGACCGCCGAGGGCCGTCGCCACCGCCCAGAGCAGGGCCCAGCCCGAGGCTGCGCGCAGCGCCCGCCGGGCCGGCTCGGACAACGGCCCACCGGGGAGCAGCACGGCGGCGACCAGCAGCGCACCGACGGTGCCCACCGCGGCGACCCGGCCGATGAGGGTGACCACCGGCGCGCCCACCTCGACGAGCTGCCCGGCCTGCCGCAGGCCCGCCGCCCCCTCGGCTCCGGCAGCGCCACCGACCGCCAGTGCGCCGCCCAGGACGGCCAGCAGGCCCACGGTGCCCGCCACGGCCAGGGTCAGGGGCGCCGGCCGCCTCGGGCCCGGCGTACCGGCCGGCGCCGTCTGCTCGGTGGGCGCCGGTGCGACCGCGCTGCTCACGACCGACGCCGGCTGCGGACCAGCGCCGCCACCGCGCCGACCAGCACCGCGCCGGCCGCGATCAGCCAGCCCACGGCCGGCCCGCTCCCGGTGGCCCGGCCGGCCTCCGCCAGCGCGGGGTCGCCGTCCTGGGCCGGGTCCGGGCCCGTGGCGGTCGTGCCCGGGGTGCCCGCGGTGGGGGCTGTGGCGCCCTCGGCGGGCGCTGTGGCCGAGGGCGCCGGTGCCGGGGCGGTCGCGACGGTGAAGGCGAAGCTGCCGGTGAGGGCGTGGCCGTCGGAGGACGTGCTCCGCCACTCGACGCTGTAGGCACCCGCGGGCACCCCGCCGGCCAGCGGCTGGACCACCGACCTGCCGCTGATCTCCGCGGCACCGTCGGACACCGACTGGCCGTCCGGGCCGGTCACCACCACCTGGGTGCCCAGCGGCAGCGGCTCCCCGGTGAACTCGAGCTCGACGACGGTGGGGGAGGAGGTCACGGCCGCCCCCGACCCCGGGGTGGTGCGGACCAGACCGTCGTGGGCGCGGGCCGGACCGGCGCCGGCGGCCAGCACGAGGACGGCGAGGACGAACACGGTCAGCAGAGCCGGCAGACCCGCCGTCCACCGTCGCCGGGCGGAGGTCACCCGGAGGACCGGCGACAGGGCTCGGAGCGCAGTCATGCCCGGTGTTCGTGCGTGACGGTCGATCCGGTTGGGCCGACGCAGGTGGCGGCGTCCCGCGCCGCGGCCTCGGCGGGTTCCACCGGCCACACAGCGAGGGGCTCCCATCGGCTGCACAGCCGGGGGACAGAAAAAGATCCGGATCGGGTGAACCGCTCCGGCCCCCGGGGCCGAACCACAGGCGATCGGCGCGGCAGCGGAGACCACCCAGCTGCCGACCTGCAGCCGGTCGTGGTCTTCACGGACCTGATCGACAGCGGGCGCACCGACGCGTCCGCCGGCACGACGGGCGAGTGGTTCCCAACCGCCGTCCTGCGGCCACCTCCCCGGAGGCGACCGCATCCCGACAACGAGGAGCATCAATGCGCAAGGCACTCGCACTCCCGGCCGTCGCCGCGGCCGCGGCCTTCCCGCTGCTGACCATGACCGCCGCCTCGGCGCACGAGGGCACGCACAGCTACCAGGCCGACCTCGGCGCGGTGAACCAGTCCGGCGTCTCCGGCACCGGCATGGTCACGCTGGACGGAAACACCGCCACGGTGATGATCGAGGCCTCCGGGCTGCTCGCCGGCTCGCCGCACGCCCAGCACTTCCACATCGGCGCCATGGGCACCTGCCCCAGCAACGACCTGTCCGACGACGCCAACGGTGACGGTTTCGTGAGCGTCACCGAGGCCGCCAAGTACTACGGGGCCATCGGCACGTCGCTGACCACCACCGGCGACACCAGCCCGGACAGCGGCCTGGCGATCGACCGGTTCCCGACCGCCGAGGGCGGCTCGATCAGCTACGAGCGCACCTTCGAGGTCTCCGACGACGTCCACGCGGCGTTCGAGGCGGGCACCGCCGTCCTGGTCCTGCACGGGGTGGACAAGGACGGGTCGGGCGCCTACGACGGCGACGTCAAGAGCGACCTCGACCCGTCGCTGCCGATGGAGGCCACCGCCCCGGCCGCCTGCGGCTCGCTGGATGCCGCGCAGATGGGCGCCGCCCCCGCCGGTGGCGCCGAGACCGGTGCCGGCAGCACCGCCGGCACGGAGAACACCACGGCCATGGGCGTCGGCGCCCTCGCCGCCGTCGGTGCCGCCGCCGCCGGTGCGGTCGCCTACCGCCGTCGTCAGGCCGACCAGGCCTGATCCGGCTCCGTGCCGCGCGGGGAGGGCGACCTCCCCGCGCGGCACGGCACCCCCACCCCACCCTGCGGAAGGAACCCCGTGACCGAGCCCCGCGGCCGCCGGCCGAGCACCCGCACCTGGACGGCGCTGGCCGTCGCCCTCGCGATCGTGGCCCTCGTCGCGGTGGTGGTGGCGGTGACCGGTCAGCAGGAGGCGCCGCGGCCGGCACCAGCCGCCGACCGCGCGGAGAGCTCGGCGCCGCCCAGCACGGTCGCACCGCCCGCGCCGTCCTCCGCGGCCCCCTCGACGGACGCCGAGACGGCCGCCCAGCCGGTCGCCGCCCCGGTGGCGGTCAGCATCCCGGCCATCGACGTCACCAGCGACCTGTTGCGCCTGGGCCTCAACGACGACGGCACCGTCGAGGTGCCGCCGCTGGGCCCGGACGACCAGGCCGGCTGGTACGAGCGGGGCCCGGCGCCCGGGGCGATCGGACCTGCGGTCCTGCTCGGCCACGTCGACTCCGCCGAGCACGGCCCGGGGGTCTTCTTCGACCTCGGTGGCCTGCAGCCCGGGGACGAGGTGCGTGTCGACCGCGCGGACGGCACGACCGCCGTGTTCGCCGTCGACCGGGTGGAGACCCACCCCAAGGACGACTTCCCGACCCTCGCCGCCTACGGCAACACCGCCGACGCGCAACTGCGGCTGATCACCTGCGGTGGCGACTTCGACTCGTCGGTCCGCAGCTACGAGGACAACGTGATCGCCTTCGCGACCCTCGTGCGCACCGAGCCGGCCTGAGCGGCCGCCGCCGGCCGGCTCCCTAGACTGCCCGGGTGTCGGCGACCCCGGTGAGCAGCGTGTCCGTGCAGTCACTGCAGGCGGTGCTGTTCGACATGGACGGCACCCTCGTGGAGACCGAGGAGCTGTGGGGCGAGGCGATGGACGAGCTCGCCGCCCAGCTCGGCGGGGTGTTCTCCGCGGAGGGGCGCCAGCAGACCGTCGGCGCCTCGATGCGGGTGGCGATGCAGGTGCTCTACGCCGACCTGGGCCTGACCCGCGACGAGGAGCAGCTGGTCTCGGACGCGCAGTGGGTCGAGCAGCGGACGGCGGCGCTGATGACCAGCCGCGGCATGCCCTGGCGGCCCGGCGCCCGTGAGCTGCTGCTCGCGGTGGCCGACGCCGGCCTGGCGACCGCGCTGGTCACGACGACCCCCCGCCGGATCGCCGCCCTGGTGATCGACTCGATCAGCGCAGACCTGGGCCGGATGCCGTTCGACGTGACCGTCTGCGGGGACGAGGTGCCGGCCCGCAAGCCCGACCCGGCCCCCTACCTGCAGGCCATGGCGGCGCTGGGGGTGGAGCCGGGTGGCTGCCTGGTGGTCGAGGACTCCCAGGTCGGCGTGGCCGCGGGCCTGGCGGCCGGAGCGGTCGTGCTCGGCGTCCCGTCGTTGCAGCCACTGGAAGCCGGCGGGCTGCTCACCCTCCGCGCATCCCTGGTCGGCCTCACCGTCGCGGACCTCGCCGCGCTGGTCGACGACGTCCGCGCCGGGAGCTCGCCACCGGCCTGACCAGGTCCCCGTCGTCTGGCTACAGCCACTGGAGTCCCCGGGTCGCGAGGCCCGCTCAGTGTTCCGGATCGGCCGAGGAAGTCGATCGACCCGGCGCCGACCCCCTGGCAGCATCCGGCCGATGGACTTCCTCAGGGCCAGCGACATCGCGCACGCCGAGCACCCGATCGCGGCGCCGGTCGCGCCCGAGGCGGTGCGCGCCCTGGTCCGCCACCTGGGGCCGGTGCCCGCCGGGGCCACCTTCCTCGACCTGGGCTGCGGGTACGGGAGGTGGCTGATGGAGGCCCTCGCGGCGCACCCGGGGACCACCGGAGTGGGGGTCGACCGGGTGCTCCCCGCCGGCCTCGCCCAGGAGGCCACCGGCCGAGGCCTCACCGGCCGGGTCCGGTGGGTGGAGGCCGACGCACAGGACTGGACAGGGGACGAGCTCGTCGACGTGGTGCTCTGCGTCGGCGCCACGCACGCCTTCGGCGGCCTCGACGGCACCCTGCAGGCCGCGCGCCGGCACCTGCGCCCGGGTGGGCGACTGGTCCTCGGTGACGGGATCTGGGACGCCCCGCCCTCGCCGGCCGCCCTGGAGCACCTGGAGATCGGGGCAGACGACAGGCCCGACCTCGCCGGGCTGGTCGAGCGGGTGCAGGCCGCGGGCTGGGAGCCCGGCCACGGTCACGTGAGCTCGCTGGCCGAGTGGGACGAGTACGAGCTGTCCTGGACCGGCTCGCTCACCACCTGGGCGCTGCACGACGCACCGACCCAGCAGGACCGGACCGACGCGCTGGAGATCGCCCGCTCGCACCGCACGGCCTGGTTGCGTGGCTGGCGGCGGCACCTCGGGTTCGCCACGCTCGTGCTGCACGACGTCCGCCGGCCGGACGCCGGCTGAGCCATCCGGACCAGGGCGTCAGCTCGCGGCGGTGACCGGCAGGGTGGTGCGCCAGCCCGCGGCGGCGGCCGCCTCGGCCGGGAACGGCGGGGGAGTGCCGCCGAAGGCCGGGCACAGCGCCTGGTGGTCGCACCAGCTGCACAGCCGGCTCTTGTTGGCCCGGAAGTCACCGGTCTCCACCGCCCGCTCGATCGCCGCCCAGATCGCCTGGAGGGTGCGCTCGAAGCGCAGCAGCTCGGCCTCGTCGGGGGAGTAGGTGAGCGCGTCGCCGTCCTTGAGGTAGAGCAGCTTGAGCTGGGCGGCGACCACCCCGCGGGTGCGCCACAGCACCAGTGCGTAGAACTTCATCTGGAACAGGGCCTTGCCCTCGAACGCCTCCCGGGGCATGCCCCCGGTCTTGTAGTCGACCACCCGCAGCGCACCGGTCGGGGCGACGTCGAGCCGGTCGACGTAGCCGCGCAGCAGCAGCCCGTCGGGGAGCGTGACCTCGACCAGCTCCTCCCGGCCCGCGGGCTGGATGCGGGTCGGGTCCTCCAGCCGGAAGTAGGTATCGACCAGCTCACCGGCCGACGCCAGCCAGGCCTCCAGGCTCTCCGCCACCGGCGCGTCCGCGCCCTCGGGTGCCTCGAACAGCTCGGTGATGCCCGGCTCCTCGCGCAGCTCGGCCCAGGCCGGGTCGACCAGCGTGCGGGCCGCCTCGACGGTGCGCTGCGCGGGTGGCAGGTCGTACAGCTTCTCCAGCACCGCGTGGACGAGGGTGCCGCGCACGGCCGCCCGCGACTTCTTCTCCGGCAGCCGGTCGATGGTGCGGAAGCGGTACAGCAGCGGGCAGGACTTGAAGTCGGCGGCCCGGGACGGCGACAGCGACGGGCGGCGCGGGGTGCTGTCGGCAGCCGTCGTCCGCTCGGCGGCGGCCTCCACGAGGGTGGTCGTCTCCGGGGCAGTCGTGCCCGGCTCGGCCCCGGGGGACCGGCCGGCGTCCAGCGTCACCGTCATGGCCCCGAGGTTAGGTCGGGCCACCGACATTCCCGGTCAGCCGGTCCGGCGCGTGCGCCGAGGGCCGGCCGATCCGCCGTCCGTACCCTCCCGGTACGTGAGCGAACAGCCAGAGCAGCCGCAGGACGACACCGTCGAGACTCCGGCGGTGCTCCCGGCCCCGGACCCCACCGCGAGCGAGCTGCTCGCCGACGTCCCCCTGGAGCCGGTCGTCGTCGACGGCGACCCGGCCCCGCCGGCGGCGGCCGAGCCGGTGGACGGCGCGTTCCGGGTCGGCGACCGGGTCCAGCTCACCGACCCCAAGGGCCGGCACCACACCGTCGTCCTGGAGCCGGGCAAGGAGTTCCACACCCACCGCGGCGCGATCAGCCACGACGAGCTGATCGGTGCACCGGAGGGCTCGGTCGTCCACTCGACGGCGAACACCGGGTACCTGGCGCTGCGGCCGCTGCTGGCCGACTTCGTGCTCTCCATGCCCCGCGGCGCGCAGGTGATCTACCCCAAGGACGCCGCCCAGATCGTCGGCTTCGGCGACATCGGCCCGGGGATGCGGGTGCTCGAGGCCGGCGCCGGCTCGGGCGCGCTGAGCTGCTCCCTGCTGCGTGCGGTGGGCGAGCACGGCACGCTGACCAGCTACGAGCGGCGGGAGGACTTCGCCGACGTCGCGCGGGGCAACGTGGGCGCCTTCTTCGGCGAGGTGCCGGCGAACTGGTCGTTGCGGCTGGGCGACCTGGCCGACCACCCGGCCACCGAGACCGTCGACCGCGTCGTCCTGGACATGCTGGAGCCGTGGGCGGTGCTGCCCACGGTCGCCGCGGCGCTGCGCCCCGGGGGCGTGCTGATCGGCTACGTCGCCACCACGACCCAGCTGTCGACCTACGTGGAGGCGGTCCGGGCGCAGGGCGTCTGGACCGAGCCGTACGCCTGGGAGACCATGCTGCGGCCCTGGCACGCCGAGGGTCTGGCGGTGCGTCCGGAGCACCGGATGGTGGCCCACACGGCGTTCCTGGTGACCGCCCGACGGCTGGCCGAGGGAGCCGTGGCGCCGTTGCGGCAGCGGCGCAAGAAGCTCGCCTGAGCGGGCTCGCGTGTCGGTCGGATGACGTCCTGACCCAGCGTCCGCACGCGTTCACGATCCAGCGGCGCCGTCGGTCCACGCGTGTATAGATTGGCCTCCTGGCTCCCCCCGATGTGTGCGGAGGTGCGCGATGGGCGGCATTGGTCCTGATGAGTTCCGAGCGCGGCGTGAACGTGACGTCGCCTCCCTGGTGAGCCAGATCTCCTACCTCGAGGAGGAGATCGGGTTGCTGCGACGCAAGGTCTCCGACAGCCCGCGCCAGGTGCGCGCGCTGGAGGAGCGGCTCGCCGAGGCGGAGGGCCGGGCGGCCTTCCTCTCCGAGCGCAACGACAAGCTGGCCGGCACGCTCCGCGAGGCGCGTGAGCAGCTGGTCACGCTCAAGGAGGAGATCGAGCGGCTCGGGCAGCCGCCGTCGGGCTACGGCGTCTTCCTGGAGGACTTCGAGGACGGCACGGTCGACGTGTTCACCGGCGGCCGCAAGCTCCGGGTGACGGTCTCCCCGGCGCTGGAGGTCACCGACCTGCGGCAGGGCCAGGAGGTCATGCTCAACGAGGCGATGAACGTCGTCGCCGCGCGGGGCTTCGAGCGGGCCGGTGACGTGGTCATGCTCAAGGAGCTGCTCGAGCCGGTGGAGGGCGAGCCGCGCCGCGCGCTCGTCATCGGGCACACCGACGAGGAGCGGGTGGTCCGCCTCGCCGACTCCCTGGCGGGCCAGCCGCTGCGCAGCGGCGACTCGCTGCTGCTGGAGTCCCGGTCGGGGTACGTGTACGAGCGGATCCCCAAGAGCGAGGTCGAGGAGCTCGTCCTCGAAGAGGTCCCCGACATCGACTACGAGGACATCGGTGGGCTCTCCCGGCAGATCGAGCAGATCCGGGACGCCGTCGAGCTGCCGTTCCTGCACGCCGACCTGTTCCGGGAGTACGAGCTGCGCCCGCCCAAGGGCATCCTGCTGTACGGCCCGCCCGGCTGCGGCAAGACGCTGATCGCCAAGGCGGTGGCCAACTCGCTGGCCAAGAAGGTGGCGGCGGTCCGCGGTGACTCCGACACCACCCAGGGGAAGTCCTACTTCCTCAACATCAAGGGCCCGGAGCTGCTGAACAAGTACGTCGGGGAGACCGAGCGGCACATCCGGCTGGTGTTCCAGCGGGCCCGGGAGAAGGCCAGCGAGGGCACGCCGGTCATCGTCTTCTTCGACGAGATGGACTCGATATTCCGCACCCGCGGGTCGGGGGTCTCCTCCGACGTCGAGTCGACGATCGTCCCGCAGCTGCTCAGCGAGATCGACGGCGTCGAGGGCCTGGAGAACGTCATCGTCATCGGCGCCTCCAACCGCGAGGACATGATCGACCCGGCGATCCTGCGGCCCGGCCGGCTGGACGTGAAGATCAAGATCGAGCGGCCGGACGCCGAGGCAGCACGGGACATCTTCAGCAAGTACCTGACGACGACCCTGCCGATCCACGCCGACGACCTGGCCGAGCACGGGGGCAGTCGCGAGGCGACCATCGCCGGGATGATCCAGAGCACCGTCGAGCGGATGTACACCGAGACGGAGGAGAACCGCTTCCTGGAGGTCACCTACGCCAACGGTGACAAGGAGGTCCTCTACTTCAAGGACTTCAACTCCGGGGCGATGCTGCAGAACATCGTCGACCGCGCGAAGAAGATGGCGATCAAGGACCGTCTGGAGACCGGCGTCGGGGGCCTGCGGGTCGGGCACCTGATGGCGGCGTGCGTGGACGAGTTCAAGGAGAACGAGGACCTGCCCAACACGACCAACCCCGACGACTGGGCGCGGATCTCGGGCAAGAAGGGTGAGCGGATCGTCTACATCCGCACGCTGATCAGCGGCAAGGGCGCCGACAGCGGACGCGCGATCGACACCGCCACCAACACCGGCCAGTACCTGTAACCGGCCGAGCGCCGACCGACTCGGCACCGACCGGCCCGTGCCGCCCCTCGCGGCACGGGCCGGTCGACGTTCCCGCTCCGTCGACCAGTGGTCCGCCGCGGGCACATAGCCTGGTCCCATGAGCGTGCGACGGGTGATGGGCACGGAGCTGGAGTACGGGATCTCGGTGCCGGGGCAGCCGGGGGCCAACCCGACGACGCTGTCGAGCCAGGTGGTCAACGCCTGGGCCTTCGCCGGGGCGCCCACGCCGCGCCGGCCGCGGTGGGACTTCGAGGAGGAGTCGCCGCTGCGCGACGCCCGCGGGTTCGACCTGTCGCCGGCCACCGCGCTGGACCACAACGACCTCGACGAGGACGCCGGGATGGCCAACGTCATCCTCACCAACGGCGCCCGGCTCTACGTCGACCACGCGCACCCGGAGTACGCGACCCCGGAGGTCACCAACCCGCGTGACGTCGTCCTCTGGGACAAGGCGGGGGAGCAGGTGATGGCCGAGGCCGCCCGCCGGGCCGCGCAGGTGCCCGGCACCCAGCCCATCCAGCTGTACAAGAACAACACCGACGGCAAGGGTGCCTCCTACGGCGCGCACGAGAACTACCTGATGAGCCGTTCGACGCCGTTCATCGAGATCATCCGCGGGCTGATCCCGTTCTTCGTCACCCGCCAGGTCTTCGCCGGCGCGGGCCGGGTCGGCATCGGCACGGAGGGACGCCGGGAGGGGTTCCAGCTCTCCCAGCGGGCCGACTTCTTCGAGGTCGAGGTGGGCCTCGAGACGACGCTCAAGCGGCCGATCATCAACACCCGCGACGAGCCGCACGCCAACCCGGACGAGTACCGCCGGCTGCACGTGATCATCGGCGACGCGAACCTCGCCGAGCTCTCCACCTACCTCAAGGTCGGGACGACGTCGCTGGTGCTGGCGATGATCGAGGCCCGGGCGCTCACCCAGGACCTGACCATCGAGGAGCCGGTCGAGGCGCTGCAGGCGATCAGCCACGACCCGTCGCTGACCCACACGGTGCGGCTGCGCGACGGGCGGCGACTGACCGCGATCGAGGTGCAGCGGGAGTACCTGGCCCAGGCGCAGAAGTTCGTCGCCGACAACGGGGACGACGACGGGCAGACCGCCGACGTCCTGCGCCGCTGGTCGGAGGTGCTCGACCAGCTAGCCGTCGACCCGATGCAGCTGGCCGACCGGCTCGACTGGCCGGCCAAGCTGCGGCTGCTGGAGGGCTACCGGCAGCGCGACGGGCTCTCCTGGGGCGACGCCCGGCTCAAGCTGGTCGACCTGCAGTACTCCGACGTCCGGCCGGAGAAGGGCCTCTACCACCGACTGGTGGCCCGCGGGGCCATGCAGCGGCTGCTCACCGACGAGGAGGTGACCCGGGCGATGACCACACCGCCGGCCGACACCCGGGCCTACTTCCGCGGCGAGTGCCTGCGGAGGTACCCGGCCCAGGTGGCCGCGGCGTCCTGGGACTCGGTGGTGTTCGACGTCGGCCGGGACGCCCTGGTGCGCATCCCGACCATGGAGCCGCTGCGCGGCACCCGGGAGCACGTGGCCGCCCTGTTCGAGTCGACCTCGACCGCCGCGGAGCTGGTCGACAGGATCACCGGCGGCTGACGCCCGCTGATCGGCCTCCCGACGCCGATCCGGTCCTCTGGCCCCGGACGGATCCGCGGACCGCGCACCGATCGTCACCGGAGAGGCGCGAGTCCGGCGGACTGTCACATCCCGCGGGTAGCGTTCGCCGCACCAGCTCAGCTGGCGACAGCTTCGACTCGGCACGGAGGGTCAGATGGCCACGAGGGACACCGGCGGGCAACAGCGGTCCACGCGTTCGCGTGAGGAGACCGAGGAGGTCGAGGCGTCGGTCGACACGACGGCGTCCGAGCGCACCAAGGAGGTGAGCGACGACGTCGACTCACTCCTGGACGAGATCGACGGCGTATTGGAAGAAAATGCCGAAGAATTCGTTAGAAGCTACGTACAAAAAGGGGGGGAGTGAATGGTCGACGGCCGCCATTTCTTTTAATTCGAAATGGTCGACGGTAAACACTGCCCGGACTGCGGGCAGGTCCGACCGTTGGACGAGTTCACGCGTGACCGGCGGCGTCGAGACGGGCTCGCCTTCTACTGCCGACAGCATGCACGGCTGCGGCTGAGGGAGTCCAGAGCCAGGCGACAGGGACCTCCGAAGACGCGGCACGTCCTGGACCGCCCGGTCCCGGCCGGGAGCAAATGGTGCCCGGATTGCGACTCCGTGAAGCCGTTGACCGCCTTCCCCACCACACCGGCGAGCCGGACCGGCCGGCACAGCTACTGCAAGTCCTGCCACAACGCGCGCGGGCGCGCGAGCCTCGCGAAGGTCGGCGGCTCCCGCTCATATCACCTCACGCGGCGGTACGGCATCACGGCGGATCAGGCCGATCAGATGCTCGCCGACCAGGGAGGGCTGTGTGGGCTCTGCCGCGCGGCGCCGGCGCATCATGTCGACCATGACCACGCGACGGGCGCAGTCCGCGACCTGCTCTGCTTCAACTGCAACGGCGGGCTGGGCCAGTTCAAGGACGATCCGGCGCTGCTACGAGCCGCCGCGCGCTACGTCGAGGCGCACAGCGCCGGCCGTGCGGCACAGGGCGACCCCGCGGTGCGAGCACTGGTCAGCCCGCCCCAGAGCCCGCCGGTAGTGTCGTCACAGCGGCCGCCGGGAGCACCTCCGAGGTGGCGGCGCACTCGACTGACCAGCACAGACGGCCGTCTCGGGACGGCAGGAGAGGTGGATGGGTGACCGACGCGTCAGCTGGCCGGAGCGGGTTCCCACCCGCCTACCTGGACCGGGTGGGCTCCTCGTTCACCGACTTCCTGGGCACCGCCGCCCCCGACCTGCTGCCCGGGCGCCGCACGCTGCCGGGCCTGCCGGTGGGTGAGCTGGCCCCGCACGCCACCACCATCGTCGCGGCCACCTTCGACGGTGGCGTGCTGATGGGCGGCGACCGGCGGGCCACGATGGGCAACCTGATCTCCAGCCGGGACATCGAGAAGGTGTACGCCGCCGACTCCTGGTCGGTCATCGGCATCGCCGGCGCGGCCGGCATCGCCATCGAGATGGTCCGGCTCTACCAGGTCGAGCTGGAGCACTACGAGAAGATCGAGGGCCTGACCATGTCCCTCGACGGCAAGGCCAACCGCCTCGCCGCGATGATCCGCGGCAACCTGGGCGCGGCGATGCAGGGCCTGGCCGTCGTCCCGCTGTTCGCCGGCTACGACCTGGACGCCGCCGAGGGCGCGAGCCCCGGCCGGATCTTCAGCTATGACGTCACCGGCGGGAACTACGAGGAGCGCGGCTACGCCTCGGTCGGCTCCGGCTCGCTGTTCGCCCGCAACTCACTGAAGAAGACGTGGCGCCCGGGGCTGTCGGCCGACGCCGCCACCCGCACGCTCGTCGAGGCGCTCTACGACGCCGCCGACGACGACTCCGCCACCGGCGGGCCCGACACGGTGCGCCGCCTCTACCCGATCGTCTACCGGGTCGACGCCGAGGGCGCCGTCCGGCTGCCGGACGACGAGGTCGCCGCCATCGCCACCACCATCGTCGCGGAGCGGTCCGCCGCGGACGGGCAGGGCTGAGCCATGACCATGCCGTACTACGCCTCCGCCGAGCAGGTCATGCGCGACCGCTCGGAGTACGCCCGCAAGGGCATCTCCCGCGGTCGCAGCGTCGCCGTCCTCACCTACGCCGACGGCGTCCTGTTCATCGCCGAGAACCCCAGCGCGACCCTGCACAAGGTCAGCGAGCTCTACGACCGGATCGGGTTCGCCGCGGTCGGCCGGTACTCGGAGTTCGAGAGCCTGCGGGTGGCCGGTGTCCGGCTGGCCGACGTCCGCGGCTACTCCTACAACCGGCGCGACGTCACCGGCCGGATCATCGCCAACGCCTACGCCCAGACCCTCGGCGCGGTCTTCACCGAGCAGATGAAGCCCTTCGAGGTCGAGCTGTGCGTCGCCGAGGTCGGCGACGGCCCGGAGACCGACCAGCTGTACCGGCTCACCTTCGACGGCTCGATCGTCGACGAGTCCGACTTCGTGGTGATGGGCGGCCAGGCCGAGGCGGTCACCAGCCACCTCCGCCAGCACTTCACCGCCGGCATGCCGCTGGCCGACGCCCTGCGGGTCGGTGTCCAGGCGCTGTCCGCGGTCAGCCCGGCCACCGCGGCCAACGGCGGCGCGCACGACCAGCTGCCCGCCACCCAGCTCGAGGTCGCCGTGCTCGACCGGCGGCGCCCCAAGCGGACCTTCCGCCGCGTCGTCGGCGCCGCGCTCGCCGCGCTGCTCTCCGACGAGCAGTCGGAGGCCCCGGAGACCGCACCGGCCGAGGCAGCGGCCACCCACGCGCCCAGCGCGCCGGCCCCGGGCACCCCGGCCGGGCTCGGCGACCCGAGCGCGGTCGACACCGCCGGCGGCACCGAGCGTGCCTCCGCCCAGCCCGACACCCAGGACGGCGTCGGCGGCGGCACCGACGGCGGCGCGCCGGACCCCGAGCAGTGAGCGGCGCGGCGCACTCGGCACACGAGCCGAGTGCGCCGCGGACGCCTACGCTCGGCGAGGTGGAACGACGGATCTTCGGCATCGAGACCGAGTACGGCGTCACGTGCACCTTCAAGGGCCAGCGCCGGCTCTCCCCGGACGAGGTGGCCCGCTACCTGTTCCGCCGCGTCGTCTCCTGGGGGCGCAGCTCCAACGTCTTCCTGCGCAACGGGTCCCGGCTCTACCTCGACGTGGGCAGCCACCCCGAGTACGCCACCGCCGAGTGCGACGACGTCACCGAGCTCGTCGTCCACGACAAGGCCGGCGAGCGGATCCTCGAGGGCCTGCTGGTCGACGCCGAGCAGCGGCTGGCCGAGGAGGGCGTCACCGGCGACATCTACCTGTTCAAGAACAACACCGACTCGGCCGGCAACAGCTACGGCTGCCACGAGAACTACCTGGTCGGTCGGCACGGTGAGTTCTCCCGGCTGGCCGACGTGCTCATCCCGTTCCTGGTCAGCCGGCAGACCGTGGTCGGCGCCGGCAAGGTGCTGCAGACCCCGCGCGGCGCCGTCTACTGCGTCAGCCAGCGCGCCGAGCACATCTGGGAGGGCGTCTCCAGCGCCACCACCCGGTCACGGCCGATCATCAACACCCGCGACGAGCCGCACGCCGACGCGGAGAAGTACCGCCGGCTGCACGTCATCGTCGGCGACTCGAACATGAGCGAGACGACGACCCTGCTCAAGGTCACCATCACCGACCTGGTGCTGCGGATGATCGAGCAGGGGGTGGTCATGCGGGACATGACCCTGGAGAACCCGATCCGGGCGATCCGGGAGATCAGCCACGACATGACCGGACGGCGCAAGGTCCGGCTGGCCAACGGCCGGGAGATGTCCGCGCTGGAGATCCAGCAGGAGTACCACGACCGCGCCGCGGAGTTCGTCGACCGGGAGGGCTACGGCCCGGTGCACCGGCAGATGCTCGAGCTGTGGGGTCGCACCCTCAAGGCGATCGACTCCGGTGACCTGTCGCTGATCGACCGGGAGGTCGACTGGGCGATCAAGCACCGGCTGATCGAGCGCTACCGCGCGAAGCACGACCTGCCGCTGTCCAGCGCCCGCGTCGCCCAGCTCGACCTCGCCTACCACGACATCCGCCGGACCCGCGGGCTGTACTACCTGCTGGAGAAGGCCGGCCAGGTCGACCGCGTGGTGCACGACCCCCGGATCTTCGAGGCCAAGAACGTGCCGCCGCAGACCACCCGGGCCAAGCTGCGCGGGGAGTTCATCCGCAAGGCGCAGGAGAAGCGGCGCGACTTCACCGTCGACTGGGTGCACCTCAAGCTCAACGACCAGGCACAGCGCACCGTGCTGTGCAAGGACCCGTTCAAGTCCGTCGACGAACGCGTGGAGAAGCTCATCGCCAGCATGTAGGCGACCGGGGCATGATCCGCTCGTGACCACGGGAGCGGATGGGCCGGCCGGCAGCGTCCCCGACGCGACGTACACCAGCCGGCCGCTCGGCCCGGACACCTGGGACGTCTTCGCCGAACTGGTGGAACGGAACAACGGCGTCTTCGGCGGGTGCTGGTGCATCGGCTGGCACCCCGAGCGGGGGCAGCGGGGGATCGACCACCGGGAGGTCAAGCAGCAGCGGGTGCTCAGCGACCGCGCGCACGCCGCGCTCGTCCTCGACCCGGACGGCGTGGCGCAGGGCTGGTGCCAGTTCGGCGACCCCGACGAGCTCCCGACCATCAAGCACCGGCGGGTCTACGAGCAGGACCCGCCGCCGCGCCCGGACTGGCGCATCACCTGCTTCTACGTCGACACCCGGCACCGCGGCCAGGGGATCGCGCGCGTGGGCCTGGCGGGTGCGCTGGAGCAGATCGCCGCCCGCGGCGGCGGGCTGGTCGAGGCCATCCCCGAGGTGACCGCCGGCCGCACGGCGCACGGGCGCTTCTTGTACAGCGCCACGGTCGAGCTCTTCGAGGCGCACGGTTTCGGTCGCGTCCGACAGGTGGGCAAGCACGCCTGGATCGTCAGCCGGGCGGTCGACCCGGCCTGACGGCGTGCCCCGGCCTGACGGCGTGCCCCGGCCTGACGGCGTGCCCCGGCCGGGCCGCCGGACCCTGCCGGAAGTCGGTCGCGACCGGGCGCCGGACGGGCCAGACTCGCCCGGATGCGCAGCGCACTGGTCACCGGCGTCAGCCGGCGCAGCTCCATCGGCTTCGAGGTCGCCCGGCGGTTGCTCGACCGGGGCGACCGGGTCGTCGTCCAGTCCTGGGCGCCGCACGACGCGGGGCAACCCTGGGGCGCCGACGACCTCGACGCCGTGCTGGCCGAGCTGGGCGACCCGCCGCACCTGAGCATCGACCTGGCCGACCCCGCGGCGCCCGCCCGGCTGGTCGCGGCCGCCCGGGACGCCGTCGGGCCACTGACCGCCCTGGTCGCCGCGCACGCCCGCAGCGCCGAGGGCCGGCTCGCCGAGGTGACCGCCGCGGAGGTCGACCTGTGCTTCGCGGTCAACGCCCGCGGCAGCCTGCTGCTCACCCAGGCCTTCGCCGCCCAGTACGACCCGGCCGCCGGGCCGGGGTCGGTCGTGCTGTTCACCTCCGGACAGCACCGCGGCCCGATGGCCGGCGAGCTGCCCTACGCGATCAGCAAGGGCGCGGTCCAGGCGATGACGCTGTCGTTGGCCGACGAGCTGATCGACCGCGACGTCACCGTCAACTGCCTGAACCCCGGGCCGACCGACACCGGATGGGCAGACCCGGCACAGGCCGAGCTCGTCCAGCGACTGATGCCGCGCGGCCGGTGGAACACCCCGGCGGAGGCCGCCGCGGTCGTCGCCTGGCTCACCGGACCGGACGCCCGCTCGGTCACCGGCCAGACGATCGACGCCGAGGGCGGTTTCCGCCGCTGGCGCTGAGCAGCCGGCCGTTCGACAGCCGGGCCGAGATCACCCACGGTCGAGCCGTTGTCCCCAACTCAACTGCTCAGCAGGGAAGACGGGAGAACAGCACCAGCGACCACGGAGCACGTCGTCCGTCAGGCCGGAGGTGGGCCGAACAGGGTCAGCTGGGCGGCGAACCGGCCGGCCGCCGCGGCGGCGAGGAAGTAGGCGTGGTCCTCGGCCAGCCCGCGCCCCATCGTCGACAGCCGCACCGGCAGGGCCGCCAGCGCGTCGTCCAGGCCGAGGGTGTCCACCCACTCCACGGTGTTCCGCTCCGGCTGGCCGGCGAGGTCCTCCTCGACCTGGTTGCCCAGGTCCGAGCCCAGCCCGCGGGGCGCGACGAGGGCGACCCCGCCGAGCGCGACCCGGCCGAACGCGGTCAGCGAGTGGTGCGACACCCCGCGGTGCCGGGGCCGCGGGTCGGCCTCGGAGATGCGCAGCGCTCCCACCGTGCGCCCGCCGAGCACGTGGACGGCGTTGCAGGCCTCACCGGCGGCGACCCCGGAGAACCCCCACGGCGTCCCGGTGCCCAGGTTGCCCGGGCCCTGGGTGACGATCGTGACGTCGGCGCCCAGCACGTGCCGGGCGGCGAGCAGACCGGTGTGCACGGTGACCGCCTCGACGTCCCCGCCGAAGGCCTGCCCGACGGTGACCACGCCGGCCAGCGACCCGGCGAGCGCGTCCAGCGTCCGGGAGAACGCCGCGGGCAGCGCGCCGCCGTCGGTCATCACGTAGGCCACCCGCAGCGCCGGGTCGGTGGCCTGCACGCCGGCCAGCACGGCGGGCAGCGCGGAGTGCAGGTCGGCGACGACGACCGGCATGCCGTCCAGGTCCTCGGCGGCGGCGATCGTCTCGTGGTGCGGGGTCTCCTGCTCGTCCACGCCCTGCACGGTCACCTGCAGCGGGGTGTACCGGCCCTTCACCAGGTGGCCGGGGCCCGTCGGGTCCGGGGGCAGCCGGTCGGGGACGGCGACGACGAGCGCGTACCCGCCGGTGCCCAGCCGCTGCGCCCAGGCGGTGGTGTTGAGCAGCACCTGGTCGCCGACCTCCGCCGTCCCGACGATCGAGGGGTGCGCCAGCGCCGTCAGGCTGCCGTCGCCGTCGACCTCGACGGTCATCTCCTGGGCGTCCCGCCAGGACCGGCCGAGCTCGGTCACCCGGCCACGACGCCAGCGGATCCGCGGACCGGGGGCGGGGGAGGGGGGAGTGCTCACCCGGGCAGGCTAGCCAGCGGGCCGGGTTGCCGCCGAGCCGTAACCTGTCCGCGTGGCAGCCAAGCGGGCAGAACGACTGGTCAACCTGGTCATCGCCCTGCTCGGCACCCGGCAGTACGTCTCCGCGGCCAAGATCCGGGCCACCGTCCCCGGGTACGAGCCGGACGACGGCACCGAGCGGGCCGACGAGGCGTTCAAGCGGATGTTCGAGCGGGACAAGGCCGAGCTGCGGGAGATCGGCGTCCCGCTGGAGACCGGCCGCACCAGCGTCTTCGACACCGAGGACGGCTACCGGATCGCCCGCACCGACTACGAGCTGCCCGAGATCACGCTGACCGGTGAGGAGGCGGCCGCCGTCGGCCTGGCGCTGCGACTGTGGCAGTCCGCCCAGCTCGCCGGGGCGGCGCAGAGCGCGCTGGTCAAGCTGCGCGCGGCCGGGGTGGACGTCGACCAGACCCGGGGCATCCCGATCCAGCCGCGGCTGGACGCCGGGGAGCCCGCCTTCGAGCCCTGCTACGCCGCGGCCCGCGACCGCCGCGAGCTGACCTTCGACTACCGCCGTCCCGACGCCGACAAGGCCAGCCGCCGCCGGGTGCAGCCCTGGGGTGTGGTCGCCTGGCACGGCCGCTGGTACCTGGTCGGCCACGACCTCGACCGGCAGGCACCCCGGGTGTTCCGGCTGTCCCGGGTGACCGGCACCCCCAGGCCCAGCGGCCCGGTCGGGGCCTTCGAGCCCCCGGCCGACCTCGACCTCGCCTCGGTGGTGGCCGGCTCCGAGCGCCGGGAGGAGCAGCTCGTCGTCGTCCGTGCCCGGCCGGGCACCGCCATCGGCCTGCGCCGGCACGCCGTCCCGCTCGGCCCCGCCGAGGACGGGGACGACCGGCTCGAGCTGCGCACCACCGAGCCCTGGTCGCTGGCCGACGAACTGGCCGCCTACGGGCCCGACGTGCTGGTCGAGGCGCCGCGGCGGATGCGGGAGGCCGTCGTCGAGCGGCTCACCCGGCTCGCCGCCCTGGACGGTGCGGCATGACCGCCCCCAGCACCGCCGAGCGGATGACCCGGCTGCTGGCGCTGGTGCCCTACCTGCAGGCCCGCCCGGACGGCGTCCGGCTGGCCGACGCGGCCGCCGACTTCGGGGTGACCGAGGCCCAGCTGCGCCGCGACCTGGACCTGCTGTGGGTCTGCGGCCTGCCCGGGCACGGCCCCGGCGACCTGATCGACCTGGCGTTCGAGGGCGACCGGGTACGGGTCACCTTCACCGCCGGGATGGTGCGGCCGCTGCGGCTGACCACCGACGAGGCGGTCGCGCTCATCGTGGCGCTGCGCACCCTGCTGGAGCTGCCCGGGCTGGCCGAGGGCGAGGCGGTCAGCCGGGCGCTGGCCAAGGTCTCCGCGGCGGCCGGGCACCCGGCCGAGGTCCGGGCGCCGGTGGCGGTCAGCGTCGGCGCCCGCGAGCAGTCGCTGTCCGTCGTCCGGGACGGCCTGGAGCGCCGGCGGGCCCTGCACCTGCACTACTACGTGCCCAGCCGGGACGAGCGCACCGAGCGCACCGTCGACCCGATGCGGCTGCTGCTGGTCGACGGGCACTGGTACCTGGAGGCCTGGTGCCGGGGAGCCGAGGGCGTGCGGCTGTTCCGGCTCGACCGGATCGACGAGGTCGCCGTGCTCGACGAGCCCGCCGCCCCGCCCCCGCAGGCCCACGAACGCGACCTGGACGACGGCCTCTACCAGCCCGGCGCCGAGGCGCCTGTGGTGCGGCTGCGGCTGGCCCGCACCGCCCGCTGGGTCGCCGACTACTACCCGGTCGAGGAGCCGGCCGAGGTCACCGACCCGCCCGGTGGGCTGGCCGTCTCGGTCCGCACCTCCGACCTGGCCTGGGCCCGCCGCCTGGTCGCCTCCCTCGGGGGCGCGGCCGTCGTCGACGAGCCCGTCGAGCTGGCCGGGCAGGTGGCCGCCGAGGCCCGGGCCGCGCTGGCCCGCTACGCCGACTGAGCACCGGGCCGGCAGCTAGGGTCGTCCCGTGCTGCTGACCGTGTGGATCGTCGTGGCGGTTCTCGCCGTGCTCGTGCTGGGTGTCCTCGGCTACGGCCTGCTCGGCGCCGCCGGGCGGCTGGACCGGGAGCTGCGCGCCCTCGAGCGCGACGTCCGGCCCGTGCTCGCCGAGGCCCAGGCCACGGCGGAGCGGGCCGCCGCGCAGCGCGCCGAGCGCTCGGCGACGACCGACTGAACCCCAGGTGGACGGCGCGCGTACAGCCGTCCGCGACCCTGGACCGCCTCATCTCCACGCGTAGAGTCGGCCGGGCACGCCCCACCACGACTCGGAGGAGTCCGATGAACCTCGGCCCGATGGAGATCGGCCTCATCATCCTGGCCGTCCTGCTGCTGTTCGGTTACAAGAAGCTGCCCGACGCCTCCCGCTCGATGGGTCGCTCGATGCGCATCTTCAAGAGCGAGATGAAGGGCATGAAGGACGACGACGTCCGCGCCAAGGACGAGGCCCGCACCTCGCCGGTCACCGGCCAGATCGTCGCCCCCTCGGTGACGCCGTCGGCCGTGGACTACGAGGCCGAGGCCGCCGCCGCCGAGGCGCGGGCCGCCGAGGCCCGGGCACGTGCGGAGAAGGCGCGCGCGTCGGCTGCCGCCGACAGCAACCGCTGAACCCCAGCACCGACTGCTGCCGCCCATGACCCTGGCAGGGCGAGTGCGTGACCGTCGACCGCGGCGTCCCGAACGGGACGCCGCGGCGACGATGAGCCTCATCAGCCACCTCCGCGAGCTGCGCAACCGGATCGGCATCGCGCTGTTCTTCGTGCTGATCGGCACCGCGGTGGCGTTCTGGTGGTACGAGCACGGCCTGGGTGCGTTCATCCGGGCGCCGTACTGCGGTCTCGACCCCGACCTGCGCGGGCTGCCCGGCCAGGCCGACGGTGACTGCGACCTGGTGATCACCAACGTCCTCGGTGGCGCACTGATCCGTCTGAAGATCAGCTTCATCGTCGGCGTCGTGCTGTCCGCGCCGTTCTGGCTCTACCAGCTGTGGGCGTTCCTCACCCCGGGTCTGAAGAAGAACGAGAAGCGCTACGGCGTCGGCTTCGTCGCCGCCTCCACCACCCTGTTCGCCCTCGGTGCGGCCCTGGCCTACGTCTCGCTGGACAAGGGCCTGGCACTGCTGCTCGGCCTGGCCGGTGACGGCGTGACCGCCCTGCTGACGGCGGAGGAGTACATCGGCTTCGTCATCTCGCTGCTGGTCGCCTTCGGCGTCAGCTTCGAGCTGCCACTGATCGCGGTCGCGCTGAACCTGATCGGCGTCCTGTCCCACGGCGCGCTGGCCAAGAGCCGCCGGTGGATCTACTTCCTCACCATCGTCTTCGCCGCCTTCATCACGCCCACCCAGGACCCGTTCACCATGCTGGCGATGGCGGCCCCGATGTGTGTGCTCTTCGAGATCGCCATCCAGTTCGCGCGGATCGTCGACAAGCGGCGCGCGAAGCGGGAGGCCGAGCAGGGCCTCACCGGCCTGGACGACGACGAGGCCTCCCCGCTGATCGACGGCCCGAGCGCGCTGGACACCACCCCGAGCCCGCTCGACCTCACGCCCAGCCGACTCGACGAGCCCACCCACACCCAGCGCTGACCCGCACCCGCCGTCCCGGTCGGCCGTGCCCGCTCGCGGCCGACCGGGACGACGGCTGTGCTGGCGCACCTGGCCGGGGCGGACGGCGTCCGAGCCGAGGTGGGCGAGCGCGCATACGGTGGGGGCATGTCCAGCCCGGCTGAGCGGTACGCGGCTGCGCGCCGGCGTAATGCACACCCCACCCTGTCGGACTTCACCGCCGAGCTCGGGTTCTCCCTGGACCCCTTCCAGGTCGAGGCCTGCGAGGCGCTGGAGGAGGGGTCGGGGGTGCTGGTCTGCGCGCCGACCGGTGCCGGCAAGACCGTCGTCGGGGAGTTCGCCGTCCACAAGGCGCTGCAGGAGGGCCGGAAGGCCTTCTACACGACGCCGATCAAGGCGCTGTCGAACCAGAAGTACAGCGACCTGTGCGACCGGTACGGCGCGGCGAAGGTCGGGCTGCTCACCGGCGACAACGCGATCAACGGCGACGCCCCGGTGGTGGTGATGACCACCGAGGTGCTGCGCAACATGCTCTACGTCGACTCCCCGGCGCTCACCGACCTCGGCTACGTCGTCATGGACGAGGTGCACTACCTCGCCGACCGGTTCCGCGGCGCTGTCTGGGAAGAGGTGATCATCCACCTCCCCGAGCACGTCCGGCTGGTCTCGCTGTCGGCCACGGTGAGCAACGCCGAGGAGTTCGCCGACTGGCTGGTCACCGTCCGCGGGGACACCCGCGTCGTGGTCAGCGAGGTCCGGCCGATCCCGCTGTGGCAGCACATGCTGGTCGGCGGGCGGGTGTTCGACCTCTTCGCGCTGCGCCCGGCGGCGCACGCGGGGGAGTGGGAGCAGACCCCGCGCGGGCTGTCGACCCGGGAGCGCGGCCGGGCCGTCGTCGACCCGGAGCTGGTGCGGTACGTGCACGAGCAGGAGCGCCGCTTCGACAGCTGGTCCGGCGGCGGGGGCGGCACCCGCGGCGGGTTCAGCCACAAGCCGCGCTACCGGCCGCCGTCCCGGCCCGAGGTGATCGAGCGGCTGGACCGGGCCGGGCTGCTGCCGGCGATCACCTTCGTGTTCAGCCGCAACGGCTGCGACGCCGCGGTGCACCAGTGCCTTGCCTCGGGCATGCGGCTCACCGACGAGACCGAGCGCGCCGCGATCGCCGAGGTCATCGACCGCCGCACCGGCTCGCTGCCGGAGGAGGACCTGCACGTCCTGGGCTTCTGGGAGTGGCGCGAGGGGCTGCTCGCCGGGTTCGCCGCCCACCACGCCGGGCTCGTGCCGGTGTTCAAGGAGACGGTCGAGGAGTGCTTCGTCCGCGGCCTGGTGAAGGCGGTGTTCGCCACCGAGACCCTGGCGCTGGGCATCAACATGCCGGCCCGCACCGTCGTCCTCGAGCGGCTGGTGAAGTGGAACGGCGAGGCGCACACCGACGTGACGCCGGGGGAGTACACCCAGCTCACCGGCCGGGCCGGGCGTCGCGGCATCGACATCGAGGGCCACGCCGTCGTCGTCTGGGCGCCCGGCGTCGACCCGGCGGTGGTGGCCGGGCTGGCCAGCACCCGCACCTACCCGCTGCGCTCCTCCTTCCGGCCCAGCTACAACATGGCCGTCAACCTGGTCGGGGCCTTTGGCCGCGACCGCGCCCGGGAGCTGCTCGCGTCGTCCTTCGCGCAGTTCCAGGCCGACCGGTCGGTCGTCGGCCTGGCGCGGTCGGCGGCGCGCCACGAGGAGGACGCCGCCCGGCTGCTCAAGGAGATGAACGGCGGGCTCAGCGCCGCCGTGCTGGACGTCGCTGGCTACGCGAAGCTGCGGATGGAGATCTCCGAGCGGGAGAAGGCGCTGTCCCGCGACTCGCAGGCCAAGCGGCGGCTGGAGGCCGCCGAGTCACTGGCCGCGCTGCGGGCCGGCGACGTCATCCGGGTGCCCACCGGGCGCCGGCAGGGGCTCGCCGTCGTGCTCGACCCGGGCATCACCGAGCTGACCGACCCCCGGCCGCTGGTGCTCACCGAGGACAAGTGGGCCGGCCGGCTGGGCTCGGTGGACTTCCCGACCCCGGTGACCGCGCTGGCCCGGGTCAAGGTGCCGAAGAACTTCAACCACCGCAGCCCGCACGCCCGGCGCGACCTCGCCTCCACCCTGCGCAACGCCCGGGCGGAGAACGACCTCGGCGCGCGCCGGACCCGGGGCCGCTCGGCGGCCGGCGACGACCCCGTGCTGGGCGACCTGCGGCACGCGCTGCGCGCGCACCCGGTGCACTCGCTGCCCGACCGCGAGGAGCGCGTCCGGGCCGCCGACCGGTGGCTGCGGGAGGTGCGGGACGCCGAACGGCTGCGCCGGGAGATCGCCCAGCGCACCGGCTCGCTGACCGAGCAGTTCGACCGCACCTGCGACGTGCTGCAGGAGCTGGGGTACCTGCGGCCCGAGCCCGCCGGCCGCCCGGTGCCGGCCGAGGGCGGCACCCCGCCGGACGAGTCCGCGGTGGTCTCCGACGCCGGACGGCGGCTGGCCCGCATCTGGTCGGAGACCGACCTGCTGACCGCCGAGTGCCTGCGCGCCGGCGTCTTCCGCGGGCTGACCCCCGCCGAGCTGGCCGCCGTGGTCTCGGCCCTGGTGTTCGAGGCCCGCCGGGAGAGCGCCGCCCAGCCGTCGGTGCCGGCGGGCAAGGTGGCCGGGGCGCTCGCCGAGATGCGCCGGGTGCACAGCCGGCTGGCCGACACCGAGCGGGAGCACGGCGTGCCGGTCACCCGGGAGCTCGACCTCGGCTTCGTCTGGGCCGCCTACCGGTGGACCGACGGGCAGACCCTCGACCGGGTGCTGGACGGCGCCCAGCAGGCCGGCACCGAGCTCTCCGGCGGGGACTTCGTCCGGTGGGCCCGCCAGCTGGTCGACCTGCTGGACCAGCTGGCCAAGGTGGCCGACGAGCCGCTGGCCGGCGTCGCCCGGTCCGCGGTGGGCCGGGTCCGGCGGGGCGTGGTGGCCGTGGCGGTGAGCGGATGATGCGGTCCTGGGTCGGTCAGCACAGCGGAGCCCGGTGGCGCCGGGCCGGGCACCGGAACGAGGAGCGACGATGAGCCAGCCACCGCCGGACGACGACGCGCCGGACGGCCGGGCGGCCGCGCCGGGCTGGGGGCCGCCGTCCCCGGGCGGCTGGGGTCCGCCGCAGGGCGAGGCCGCCGGCTCAGGCTGGGGCCCGCCGCAGGGTGGGTCGGCCCCCTCGGGCTGGGGCCCGCCCTCGGGTTGGGGCCCGCCCTCGGGTTGGGGCCCACCGTCGCGTCCTGCTCCGTACCCGGGGGGCCAGCACGGGCAGCCCGGACACCACGGCAGCCAGTACGGCCAGCCCCCGCAGCACGGGCAGCCCGGCCGCTACGGGGAGCCCTCGCCGCACGCCGCGCAGCCCGGCCAGTGGGGCCAGACCCCGCAGCACGGACAGCCCGGCCAGTGGGGCCAGACCCCGCAGCACGCGCAGCCCGGCCAGTGGGGCCAGACCCCGCAGCACGCGCAGCCCGGCCAGTACGGCCGGCTGCCGCAGCACGCCGGCCAGCGCCCGCAGCCCGGCCAGTACGGGGCTCCGGCCCCCGGCTGGGGCCAGCCGGGCTGGGGTCAGCCGGGCTGGGCGCCGCCGCAGCCGGACCGCCGGCGCCGGCGCGGCCGCAACGGGTCGCTGGTCTCCCTCCTGGTCGTCCTGGCCGCGGTGCTGGTGTTCGTCCTGGTCACCGGGCCGACCCGCCTCGACCCCGGCTCGGTGGAGCAGCAGGTGAGCGAGCAGTTCGAGCAGCGCGAGGGGGTGGCGCTGGACCTGACCTGCGACCAGGAGATGGACGTGCGGGCCGGTGCCAGCTACCAGTGCTCGGGAACGACCGCCGACGGTGAGCGGGTGCCGGTCACCATCGCCGTCACCAGCGAGGACGGCGACTTCACCTGGCAGGCCGGCTGAGCCGCACCCTCAGCCCAGGACGTCGTCCGGCCAGCCCAGTGCGGCGCCCAGCCGGCGCACCGAGCTCTGCAGGCCGTGCGCCTCGGCGAGGTCGGCCAGCGCTCCCGGGTCGGCGGGGCGGCGGGGGAGCTCGCCGTCCACCGGGGGGAGGTCGATGGAGGTGACCACGGAGACCACCTCGGGCGCGGCGTCCAGGTAGGCCCCGGCCGCGGCCAGCTTCTTGAGCACCGCGGCGGTCAGGGGCGGCTCGGGCACGACTGTGCGGGCCGCCGCCGCACGGATGCCGGCCAGCGAGCCGAACTCGTTGATCAGCGCGGCCGCCGTCTTGGCGCCCACCCCGGCCACGCCGGGCAGCCCGTCGCTGGGGTCACCGCGCAGCACCGCGAAGTCGGCGTAGGCGCGCCCGGGGATGCCGTACTTGGCCGCGACCGCCGCCTCGTCGACGAACTCCAGGTCGTTGATGCCGCGGTTGGTGTAGAGCACCCGCACGCCCCGCGCGTCGTCCACCAGCTGGAACAGGTCGCGGTCGCCGGTGACGACGTCGACCGGCCCGCGGGCGCGGGTGGCCAGGGTGCCGATCACGTCGTCGGCCTCGTAGCCGGGCGCCCCGAGCCGGGTCACCCCCGCGGCGGCGAGCACCTCGACCAGCACGGGCACCTGGGGGCCGAGCTCGTCGGGCACCTCCTCGCCGCCCTCGGCGGCCACCCGGTGGGCCTTGTAGCTGGGCAGCGCCGCCACCCGGAACGCCGGCCGCCAGTCGTCGTCCCAGCAGGCCACGAAGCGGTCGGGGCGGTGCGCGACGACCAGCCGGGCGCTCATGTCCAGGAAGCCGCGGACGGCGTTGATCGGCCGGCCGTCGGGGGTGGTGACACTGGTGGGCACGCCGTAGAAGGCGCGGA
Source organism: Modestobacter lacusdianchii (assembly GCF_054177765.1). Classification (NCBI taxonomy): domain Bacteria; kingdom Bacillati; phylum Actinomycetota; class Actinomycetes; order Geodermatophilales; family Geodermatophilaceae; genus Modestobacter; species Modestobacter lacusdianchii. The sequence continues at coordinate 92,621 of NZ_JBJJTJ010000006.1, forward strand.
AGTACAGGCTCGCCGCGTCCAGCAGCATCGTGGTCACGCCGGGCACGGTAACGGTGGGATGACGACGGGTGGAGCTGTCGGGGTCCGTGGCTAGTCTGCGGACGTGGTCGCCGTCTCTCCGAGTCCTTCCCCGCTGGTGTCGATCGACCGGGTGCACGCCGCCCGGGCGGTCGCCGACGAGCTGGGGGTCGACGTCCTGGTCGTCACACCCGGGTCCGACCTGCGCTACCTCTGCGGGTACGACGCGCACGCCATGGAACGGCTGACCGCGCTGGCGGTGCCGCGTCGCGGGGAGCCGCTGCTGGTCGTGCCCCGACTGGAGGCGCCGATGATCGGCGCCTCGCCGGCCGGCGCACTGGGCCTGGAGGTGCTGGCCTGGGACGAGACCGACGACGCCTTCGCCCGGCTGGCCGAGGCGGTCACCGAGCGGCTGGGCAGCGCACCCACCCGGGTGGCGGTCGGTTCCCGCACCTGGGCCGAGCACGCGCTGGGCCTCCAGCGGGCGCTGCCCGGCTCGGTGCTCGAGCTGGCCAGCCCGGTCATCGACCGGCTGCGCATGGTCAAGACCCCGGCCGAGGTGGCGGAGCTGGCCCGGGCCGGCGCGGCCATCGACCGCGTGCACGCCCGGATGGGGGAGTGGCTGCGGGTCGGTCGCACCGAGGCCGAGGTCGGCGCCGACATCGCGGCCGCGATCCTCGCCGAGGGCCACGTGGGCGTCGACTTCACCATCGTCGGCTCCGGGCCCAACGGAGCCAGCCCGCACCACGAGCTGTCCGACCGGGTGGTCCGGGCCGGCGACCTCGTGGTCGTCGACATCGGCGGCGAGACCGCGACCGGCTACCGCTCCGACTGCACACGCACCTACATCGTCGGTGGCGTCGCCGCCCGGGGGCTGCGTGAGTGGTACGCCGTGCTGCAGCGGGCGCAGGCGGCGGCCGTCGCCGCGGTGCGCCCCGGCGTCACCTGCGCACAGATCGACGCCGTCGCCCGTGACGTCATCACCGAGGCCGGCATGGGCGAGTACTTCATCCACCGCACCGGGCACGGCATCGGCCTCGACAGTCACGAGGCGCCCTACATCGTGGCGGGCAACGACCTGCCCCTGGAGCCGGGGATGGCCTTCTCGATCGAGCCGGGCATCTACCTGCCCGGGCGGTACGGCGCCCGGATCGAGGACATCGTGGTCTGCACCGACGACGGCGTCCGCAACCTGAACAACGGTCCCCGTGAGCTCGTCGAACTCCCCGGGTGACCCCGGCGCGGGCGGCGCCCCCGACGTCGACCGCGTGCTGCTGAGCGCCCTGGCCCGTGACGGCCGGGCCAGCTTCACCGACCTGGCCGAGCGGGTCGGGCTGTCGGTCTCGGCGGTGCACCAGCGGGTGCGCCGGCTGGAGCAGCGCGGCCTGATCACCGGCTACGCCGCCCAGCTCGACGCCAAGGGGCTGGGGCTGCCGCTGACCGCCTTCGTGTCGATCACCCCGATCGACGTGGGCCAGCCCGACGACGCCCCGGCCCGGCTGGCGCACCTGTCGGCGATCGAGGCCTGCCACTCGGTGGCCGGCGTGGAGAGCTACATCCTCAAGGTGCGCGTTGCCTCGCCGGACGCACTGGAGGGCCTGCTGCACGAGATCCGGGCGGCGGCCAACGTCAGCACCCGCACCACCGTCGTCCTGTCGACGTTCTACGAGGACCGCCCGCCGGTCTGACGGAGGACCCTCCGCCGCCCGCCCGTGCAGGCTCGCGGCGGGGCCCGGTGCAGGGGCCGGACCGGTGGACGGCTGATCGAACATGTGTTCGGATGGCGTCATGCGATGGGACGCCCAGCGGCTGGACTTCGACGAACCGAGCGCCCTGCCCGGGCTGCCCGACGTCCGCGGTCTGCTGCGCACCGTGCAGGTGCCGGAGTTCCCCGGCCTGACGTTCCACGAGGTGCGGGCCAAGAGCGCGTTGAACGCCGTGCCGAAGGGCTCGGCCATGCCGTTCGGCCACACGATCAACCCCTACCGAGGCTGCTCCCATGCCTGCGTGTACTGCTTCGCTCGGGGGACGCACGAGTGGCTGGAGCTGGACAGCGGGGCGGACTTCGACCAGCAGATCGTGGTCAAGACCAACCTCGTCGACGTGCTGCGCCGTGAGCTGGCCCGGCCGTCCTGGCAGCGCGAGCACGTCGCGCTGGGCACCAACACCGACCCGTACCAGCGGGCCGAGGGCCGCTACCGGCTGATGCCGGGGATCATCGACGTCCTGGCCCGCTCGGGCACCCCGTTCTCGATCCTGACCAAGGGCACGCTGGCCCGCCGCGACGTCCCCCGGCTCGCCGCCGCGGCCCGCGACGTGCCGATCGGGATGGGGGTGTCGATGGCCATCTGGGACGACGACCTGCACGCCGCCCTGGAGCCGGGGGCGCCCACGCCCCGGGCCCGGCTCGACCTGGTCAGGGCGATCACCGACGCCGGGCTGCCGTGCGGGGTGTTCCTTGCCCCGGTGCTGCCGGGGCTCACCGATCAGCGCGAGCACCTGGAGGCAGCGATCGGGGCCATCGCCGCAGCTGGTGCGACCGGGGTGACCGTGCTGCCCCTGCACCTGCGCCCCGGGGCCCGCGAGTGGTTCACCGCCTGGCTGACCCGGGAGCACCCCGGGCTGGTCGGCCGGTACCGGCAGCTCTACGGGCGGGGTGCCTACGTGCCGGTGGAGTACCGCCGCTGGCTGGCCGCCCGGGTGGCGCCGGTCCTCGCCCGGCACGGTCTGGACCGGCAGAGCGGGGGAGCGGCGCGCGGCGTCGACGGACTCCCCGGCACCGGGAGCAGCCTGGGGCTGCCGGGCGACGAGTCGGCCGGGTTCCCGGTCGGCAGCCTGCCCGGCCGGTCACCCGAGAGAGCCGTCGCGGTCGAGGAGCCGGAGCAGCTGGCGCTGTGCTGACCGGCCTCAGCCCGCCTGCCGGGCCGCCCGGCTGACACTGCGCAGCGCCCGCACCGCGCCGCGCGGGCCGACCGGTGGGGCACCGGCCGCCAGCGCGAGCCGGCGGTAGGAGTCGTAGGACAAGGTCAGGTAGTCCGCGGCCAACTCCTCGACCGCGGCCCGGTGCGAGGGTGCAGCGGCGGCCCGCATCGCGGTCGCGGTGCGCACCGCGTGCTTGGCGAAGGTCACCTGGAGCGCCTGGGTGGAGAGCTGCCCGCCCACGTGCGACAGGACCCCGGGGCCGCGGCGCAACGCGGGCAGCACCCACGGGCTGGCGGCGAGGCCGGGGAACCGGTTGCGCACCGACTCCCAGGCGTGCCAGGCGGTCAGCGCGCCGGGCACCGCCCACTCGCCGTCCTCGGTGCTGATCAGCAGCCGGCGGGCGGTGGCGTGCACCTGGTCCCGGCGCAGCGCCCGGAACTGCCCGACGGTCCCCGGCCAGCCGAGCGCGAGGGCGCACCAGGCGACTGCCCGCAGGTGCTCGGGTGCCTCGCCACGCACCCGGGTCAGCTCGCGCAGGTCCAGCACCGGCGGATCGGGTTCCGGAGTCCGGGGCTGGGCCACGCCGAGCCCGCCGTACCGGGCGACCTTGCTGTACAGGGCCACGGTGGCGGGCTTCCAGCCGCGAGCGGCGGTCAGCGGCTCCAACCCGGTCTCGGACAGCGCATCGGGCCCCAGCCCCTGCTCCAGCGCCGCTTCGACGAGGCGCCGCCACTGCGGTTCGTAGCCCCGCGGCGGGGTGAGCCTCGCCCAGGCGCGTACCGGCGGCGGGGCCGGCATGTCCGGCAGCGGCGGCTGCCACTCACCTCTCATGAACCATTTCTACCGTTATCCCCAACAATTTGCGATTTGCATTTCGTCGGGTCTCACCAAGAGAGACCACGGCACCCCTCGAACGAAAAGCGCGCCAACACGCCGACCCCGGCGAGAGGTCGTGACGAGTTCGAGTGAGGCGACCGGCCCCGCCCTGCACACCGCACACCGGGCGGCTGATCATGACGGGGTGCGCACCGTCGGGGTCGAGGAAGAACTGCTGGTCGTCGACCCGGCCGGTGTGCCGGTCCCGCTGGGGCCCGAGGCCCTCGAGGTCGCCGCGCGGCGGGGCGAGGGGGAGACGGTCGCCGAGCACGACCGGGCCGAACGGTCCGGCGAGCAGCCCGACACCGACGCCGGGGGAGCGTCCGCCGGCCCGCGCCTGGTGCCCGAGCTGAAGCAGCAGCAGATCGAGCTGGACACCCGCGTCTGCACCGACCTCGACGAGGTCGCCGCCGAGCTCCGGCACTGGCGGTCCCGCGCCGACGCCGCCGCCGCGACGGTGGGCGCCCGGGTCGCGGCGCTGGCCAGTTCGCCGGTGCCGGTCCAGCCGGTCCCCACCGACGGACGACGCTACGAGCAGATGGTGGCCACGTTCGGGCTGACCGCGGCCGAGGTGCTCACCTGCGGCTGCCACGTGCACGTCTCGGTCGCCGACGACGAGGAGGGCGTCGCCGTCCTGGACCGGGTCCGCGTCTGGCTCCCGGTGCTCACCGCGCTGACGGCGAACTCACCGTTCTGGGACGGCCAGGACACCGGCTACGCCAGCTTCCGGTCACAGGTGTGGAACCGGTGGCCCTCGGCCGGGCCGAACGACGTCTTCGGGACGCCGGCCGCCTACCACCGGCTGGTCACCGACCTGGTCGCCACCGGCACCGTGCTCGACGAGGGGATGGTCTACTTCGACGCCCGCCTCTCGGCGTCCTGGCCGACGGTGGAGGTGCGGGTCTCCGACGTCGCCCTCCGGGTGCAGGACGCCGTCGTCCTCGCCGGGCTGGTGCGCGCCCTGGTCGAGACCGCCGCGCGCGAGTGGCGGGCCGGCGTGCCGGCGCCCGACGTGCGCGCCGAGCTGGTCCGGGTGGCCGGCTGGCGGGCGGGCCGCTCAGGCCTGACCGGCGAGCTGGTCGACCCACGCACCGGTCATCCGGCGCCGGCGGCCCAGGTGGTGCAGGCGCTCGTCGAGCACGTGCGTCCGGCGCTCACCGACGCCGGGGACGCCGAGCGCGTCGTGGCCGGGCTGGCCGAGCTGCTGCGCCGGGGGAGCGGGGCGACCCTGCAGCGCGCGGTCGCCGGGGAGGCCGGCGACCTGGCCGCCGTCGTGCGGGCCGCGGTGGCGGCCACCCACCGCGACTGACCCCCACGGACGCCGGAGCGCCGCTCTCAGTGCGGTTGGTTAGGGTCCGCTCATGTACACCGCCAGCTGGGGCGACGTCGCCCGCCGCGACCTGTTCGGGTCCCACCCCGATCCGCGTGACCGCCCGTATCGCGTGATCATCCGGCTGGCCCTCGTCGTCTTCCGACTGTTCGGGTTCCGCTTCGACGTCCGGGGGCAGGAGCACGTCCCGGCCAGCGGCGGGGCGATCATCTGCAGCAACCACGTCTCCTTCTTCGACTTCACCTACCTCGGGCTCGCGGCGCTGCCGCAGCACCGGCTGGTGCGGTTCATGGCGAAGGCATCGGTGTTCGGGCACTGGTTCGCCGGCCCCTTCATGCGGGCCATGCAGCACATCCCGGTCGACCGCAAGGCCGGGGCGGCCGCCTTCGACGCCGCCGTCCGGGCGCTGGAGGACGGTCAGGTCGTCGGGGTGTTCCCCGAGGCGACCATCAGCAGCTCGTTCACCGTGAAGGACCTCAAGGCCGGCGCCGCCCGGATGGCCGTGGCGGCGGGGGTGCCGATCCTGCCCGCGGCCGTGTGGGGTGGGCACCGCATCGCCACCAAGGGCCACAAGGTGGTGCTGCGCCGCGGCGTGCCGGTCACGGTGATCATCGGCGAGCCGCTGGTCCCGCAGCCGGGGGAGAAGCCGCAGGCGCTGCTCCGGCGCACCCGCACGGCGATGGTGGAGCTGCTGGAGGAGGCCCAGCGCACCTACCCCGACCGGCCGGCCGGGGAGGACGACCGCTGGTGGCAGCCGGCCCACCTGGGCGGCAGCGCGCCGACGCCCGAGCAGGCCGCCGCCATCGACGCCGACTACGCGGCCGGCAACCGCACGAAGGTCAAGGCCCCGCACCCGCTGGCCCGCGTGAAGCAGCTGCTGGCCCGCGCCCGCCGCTGACCCTCAGCGCGCCCGGGCGGCCAGGTCGTCCGCCGTCACCGGGGCGACGAGCTCGCGCTCGTACGTCCGGTGCCACCACGCACCGGTCTCCCGCCGCTCGGCCCGGGTGGTGAACCGGTAGCGGTACAGCAGCACCCGGACGGCGGCCGGCCGCTGCGTGCCGAACGGCGCGGAGCGCAGCAGGCGCAGGGTGGTCGGGTCGGCGTCCAGCAGCTTGCCCAGGAACGGCACCAGCCACGAGCGGCCGTAGGCGGGGGAGAGGGCGACGAACCACATCAGCCAGTCCAGCCGCAGGTGGTAGGGCGCCCACTGCGGCGGCCGGCGGTGCACGTCCCCGGGCTTGCCGCGGAACTCGTACTCCCGCCACACCGCGCCCGGCCCCGGGGTGTCGGTCGCCTGCACCACCAGCTCCCGGCGCACCTTGGTGACCGAGCCGAAGGCGCCGTAGCTGTTCACCAGCCGCAGCGGGTCGAAGCTGGAGTTCATCCGCTGCGCGGACGACAGCAGGTTGCGCACCGGCGCCACGCTCAGCGCCGCGACCAGCACGGCCAGGACGACGACCACGACGACGTGCCAGGTGGGGGTGGCCAGCTCGGCCGGGCGGTCGGGCAGCACCGCGGCCAGCCAGCGGCCGTCGAGCAGGGAGAGCCCCAGCACCAGCGTCAGCGCGTTGAGCCAGGCGAAGTTGCCGCTGATCAGCAGGTAGCCCTGGGTGACCACCATGACCGCGGCGGCGACCCCGGCGATCGGCTGGGGCAGCAGCAACCCGAAGACGACGACCAGCTGGGTGACGTGGTTGGCCAGCGTCTCCACCCGGTGCAGCCGCGGGCTGAGCCGGTGGAACCACCAGCTCAGCGGGTTGGGCATCGGCTGCGTCTCGTGGTGGTAGGCCAGGCAGGTCAGGTCGCGCCAGCACCGGTCGCCGCGCATCTTGATCAGCCCGGCGCCGAACTCCAGCCGGAACAGCAGCCAGCGCACCAGCCACATGCCCAGGGTGGGCGGTGCGACGTGCGCCGGGCCGAGGAAGACCACCAGGAAGCCGACCTCGAGCAGCAGTGACTCCCAGCCGAAGCCGTACCAGATCTGGCCGACGTTCACGATCGACAGGTACAGCGCCCAGAGCACCAGCCACAGCGCCATCCACCCGGCCAGCGGCAGCCGGTCGGCCAGCCCGACCAGTGCGGCGGCGGAGAGCGCGACGCCGGTCCAGCAGCAGCCGGTGAAGAACCGGTCGGACCAGTGCAGGTGGAACAGGCTCGGGGCCTTCCGCCACGACGCCCACTGCAGGTAGCGGGGCACCGGGGTGAGCCCGGACGTGCCGATCAGCGCCGGCCCCTGCCGCAGCGCGGCCACGAACGCGATCAGGTAGACCAGCGCCACCCCGCGGGTGAGCACGAGCCGTCCCTCCCACGCGCCCGGGTCGGCGAACCAGTCCATCGGGCGCTCCCTCAGACCGCCGGCGACTCGAGCCGGAAGGCTTCCAGCTCGGTGTCGTACCACCGGGTGGTGCGGCCCAGCGGCCGCATGCCGAGCTTGCGACACACCCCGAGGGAGGCCTCGTTGCCCGGCCGGACGACGGCGTAGACCTCCAGCAGCCCCTCGTCGAAGGCGCGGTCCACCACCGCGCGGGCCGCCTCGGTCGCGTAGCCGCGGCCCCAGCTGTCCGGGTGCAGGTGCCAGCCGACCTCGACCTCACCGACCCCCTGGGGCAGCGGCTTGAGCAGCACGGTGCCCGCCGGGGGGCCGCCGTCCGGCGGGTCGATCGCCCAGCAGCCGTGCACCGGGTTCAGCTCGTGCACCAGCCGCCACCGCTCGACCAGCTCGGCCGGGGAGACCGTGGGCCCACCGCCCAGCCAGCGGGTCACCTCGTCGCGGCTGTACAGGTCGGCCAGGCGGGCGAGGTCGGCGTCGGACGTCGTCCAGGCGCGCAGCCGCAGCCGGTCGCTGCACAGCAGTTCCACCCCGGGGGAGCTACCGCCGCCCGCCACCCCGGAAACCCACCCCGGGGAGCTCAGCAGTGATCAGGTGACTCGGGCTCAGGTGGTGGTCGCAACACCCTGATGGAGGGGTGTGCTGGTGGCGGTCACGCGGGAGAAGGAGCGGTTGTTTTGGCGGGCGGTGGTCCGGGAGGGCGCCTCGACGTCGGCGGCTGCGGCGTCGGCGAGGGTGACGGGGTCGACGGCGCGGCGGTGGTTCCGGGACCGTGGTGGAGTGGCGCCTCTGGACCTGGATGAGCTGGCTGGCCGGTATCTGTCGCTGTCGGAGCGGGAGGAGATCGCCGTCGGGCTGGCCGCGGGGTTGAGCTTGCGGGAGATCGCCCGCCGGATCGGGCGGGCCCCGTCGACGGTGAGCCGGGAGATCGCCCTCAATGGCCCTGCCCGGCCGGGGCGGCCCTACCGGGCGGTGGCCGCCCAGCAGGCCGCTGAGGCCCGCGCCCGCCGCCCGAAAGCGCGCAAGCTGGAACATCCGCCGCTGCAGGCCCGGGTGCAGGCGGAGCTGCAGAAGAAGTGGTCACCGGAGGAGATCGCGGCCCGGCTCACCCGTGACTTCCCCGACCAGCCGGCGATGCGTGCCTCGCACGAGACGATCTACCGGGCCCTCTTCGTGCAAGGCCGCGGGTCGCTGCGCCGGGAACTCACCGCCTGCCTGCGCACCGGGCGGGCGGTCCGCAAGCCCCAGCGCCGCGTGGACGGCCGCTCCGATCCCGACCGCCGCATTCCGGACAAGGTCATGATCAGCGAACGCCCCGCCGAGGCCGAGGACCGGGCGGTGCCCGGGCATTGGGAAGGCGACCAGATCTTGGGCAAGGCCAACAAGTCCGCGATCGGCACCCTGGTGGAGCGCACCACCCGGTTCACAATCTTGCTGCACCTGCCCGGACCAGCCGACGCGATCGCCGTCCGCGACGCCATCATCGACCAGATCGGCGGCCTGCCCGAGGCGCTGCGCCGCTCACTGACCTGGGACCAGGGCCTGGAGATGCGCCGGCACACCGAGATCACCGTCGCCGCCGACCTGCCGGTCTACTTCTGCGACCCACGCTCACCCTGGCAGCGCGGCAGCAACGAGAACACCAACGGCCTGCTGCGCCAGTACTTCCCCAAGGGCACCGACCTCTCGGTGCACAGCCCCCAGCACCTGGCCGCCGTCGCCGATGAACTCAACGGCCGCCCACGCAAAACCCTCGGCTGGGACACCCCAGCCGAGGCCATGGCCAAGCTACTGTCGACGGCCCACGACGACGGTGTTGCGTCCACCCCGTGAATTCACCTGACCTGATCAACGCTGCGGGTCAGCCGACGGGGGTGAGGGCGGAACTGCGGTGGGCGGCCCACCAGGCGCGGCCCTCGGGCCCGAGGGTGTGGATCGGGTCGTAGTAGGTGTGCCGCCGGTCGAGCGCCGCCTCGTCGGTGCGCTCGATGCCGGTGCGGTAGTTCTTCGTCCAGTACGAGATGCCCAGCTCGCGGTCGTACTCGGCGACCTGGTGCACCCAGCGCTTGCCCACGTAGGGCACGTCGCAGACGATCCGCGGCGTGGCGAAGCCGGGCAGGTAGCCCATCACGTCGTGCTGCAGCGTCTGGGCCGTGGCCAGCGAGACCCGCCAGTGCTCGGCGCTGGGGATCATGTCGCACATGTAGAAGTAGTAGGGCGTGATCGAGGCGCCGTCGAGCAGGGCGAAGCAGAGGTCGAGCAGCTGGGCGGCGGTGGCGTTGACCCCGTCGAGCAGCACGCCCTGGTTGCGCACGTCCCGCACGCCGACACCCAGCAGGGCGCGGGCGGCCTCGGCGACCAGCGGGGTCACCGACTGGGCGGCGTTGACGTGGGTGTGCACCGCGAGCGAGACGCCGCGGGCCCGGGCGGTCTCGGCCAGCCGGCCCATCCCGTCGAGCACCTCGCCCTGCAGCCAGTGCTGGGGCAGGCCCATCAGCGCCTTCGACGCCAGCCGGATGTCCCGGACCGAGTCGATCTCCAGCAGCCCGGCGACGAACGCCTCGAGGTTCTTGAACGGCAGGTTCGCCACGTCGCCGCCGGAGACGACGACGTCCCGGACGCCGGGGGTGTCGCGCAGGTACTGCAGCATCGCGCCCTGCCGGTCGACCGGCTTGAGCTCGAACTTGAGCTTGGGGACGGCGGGGGTCGAGTTGCCGACCAGGTCCATCCGGGTGCAGTGGCCGCAGTACTGCGGGCAGGTCGACAGCAGCTCGGCGAGCACCTTGGTCGGGTAGCGGTGGGTCAGCCCCTCGACCGCCCACATCTCGTGCTCGTGCAGCGAGTCGCGGGAGGCGTGAGGGTGGCTGGCGTCGTCGCCGGTGAGCCGGTCGGAGGCGACCGGGAGCATGTAGCGGCGCACCGGGTCGGCCAGCATCGCGGCCGTGGTCGGCGCCCCGGTGGGCACCATCGTGTTGAGCATCTGCGGCGGCAGCAGCAGCGACATCGTCGCGGCGCCGTTCTGGTCGGCCTCCAGGTCGGCGTAGAACGCCTCGTCGAGCAGGTCGCCGTAGACGCCGCGCAGCTGGCGCACGTTCTTCACGCAGTGCGCCCGCTGCCACTGGGCGCTGCGCCACTCCTCGTCGGTCACGCCGGCGAAGCCGGGCAGTCGGCGCCAGTCGGGCTCGACGAGCTCGCGCGCGGTGTACTCGTAGGGCTGCTCCAGCACTGGCACTCCTGTGCGACCGGGAAGTCGGGCCTCGACACGGCGACCCTACGGGAAGAACTACGGCACATGACAGAGATCACGCTAAGTTCTCCCGTGTCGAGCGGGAGATGACGAAGGGACGACGGTGGCCGTCAACGCACTGCACCGCAGCCTCGGGGTGCACCGGGTGCTCGAACCGCTCGGTGTGCTGCCCCAGGCCGCGCGCCGGCTGGACCCCGACCCGCGGATCGGTCCCGAGGAGGTCCGGATCGCCGTCCACCGGCTCAACCTCGACGCGGCCTCCTACCGCCAGCTGGCCGAACAGCACGGCGGGGACGGCGACGCGGTGCGGGCCGCGGTGCTCGGGATCATCGAGAGCCGGGGCAAGATGCACAACCCGGTCACCGGCTCCGGCGGGATGCTGATCGGCGTCGTCGACGAGGTGGGTGACGACTCACCGCTGGGCCTGGAGCCGGGGCAGCGGGTGGCCACCCTGGTCTCGCTCACCCTCACCCCGCTGCGCGTCACCGACGGCCTGGCGCACTGGGACGGCCGCAGCGAGCAGGTCCCCACCGCCGGCACGGCCGTGCTCTTCGCCCGCTCGATCGCCGCCGTGCTGCCCGACGACCTGCCCCAGGAGATCGCCCTCGCCGTCCTCGACGTCTGCGGGGCGCCCGCGGCCACCGAGCGGGTCGTGCACCGGTCCGGCCACCGCCCCTCCGTCGCCGTCCTGGGTGCGGCCGGCAAGTCCGGCTCGCTCAGCCTGGCCGCCGCGCGCGACGCCCGCGCCGGCCGGCTGGTCGGCGTCGTCCGGGACGAGCGCGAGGCCACCGCACTGCGCGCCGCCGGCCTCGCCGACGAGGTCGTGGTCGCCGACGCCACCGACCCGTTGGCCGTCGCCGCCGCGGTCGGCCACCCGGTCGACGTCACGGTCGTCTGCGTCGACGTCCCCGGCGCCGAGCACGGCGCGGTCCTCGCGACGGCCGACGGCGGCACCGTGGTCTTCTTCTCCATGGCCACGTCCTTCTCGGCGGCGGCCCTGGGAGCTGAGGGGATGGCGGCGGACGTGACGATGCTGGTCGGCAACGGCTACACGCCGGGGCACGCGGCCCTGGCGATGGACCTCTACCGGCGGTCGCCGGGCGTGCGGGCCCTGATCGAGCCGCGGGTCCACACCTCGTGACCGGCCTGCTGGTGAACGAGCTGCTCGTGCGGGACGTGACGATCGGCGACCGGCCCGGGCAGGCGGTGCACGTCGTGGCCGGGCGGATCGCCTGGCTGGGGCCGGCCGCCGACGCGCCGTCGTCCGGCCGGGTGCTCGACGGTGGGGGAGCGCTGCTGACCCCGGCGTTCGTCGACGCCCACGTGCACGCCACCGCCACCGGGCTGGCGCTCACCGGGCTGGACCTCGCCGGCGCCGACAGCCTGCGGTCGGCGCTCACCCGGGTCGCCGAGCACGCCGCGGCCTCGCCGACCGGGGTGGTGCTCGGCACCGGCTGGGACGAGACGGCCTGGCCGGAGGGGCGCGGCCTGACCCGGCACGACCTGGACGTCGTCGTGGGGGACCGGCCGGCGTACCTGGCCCGGATCGACGTCCACTCCGCGACGGTCTCCACCGCCCTGCTCGACCGCCTGCCCGACGTCACCGGGCTGCCCGGCTTCTCCGCCGACGGCCGGCTGCGGCTGGACGCGCACCACGCCGCGCGGCAGCTGGCCTACGGCTCGGTCGACCCGGTGCAGCGGCGCACCGCCCAGCGCGCCACCCTCGACGCCGCCGCGGCGCTGGGCATCGGCACCGTGCACGAGATGGCCGGCCCCGAGGTGTCCGGCGCCGACGACCTCGCCGGGCTGCTGCAGCTGGCCGCCGAGCAGCCCGGGCCGCGGGTGCTCGGCTACTGGGGTGAGCTGTTCGAACGCGGCGGCCTGGACGTCGTCGCCGAGCTCGGTCTGGCCGGCGCCGGCGGCGACCTGTTCTGCGACGGCGCGTTCGGGTCGCACACCGCGGCGCTGAGCAGCCCCTACACCGACCGGCCGGAGTCCAGCGGCGCGCTGCGCTTCGAGACCGGGCAGCTGGTCGGGCACCTGCGCGCCTGCACCCTGGCCGGCGTGCAGGCCTGTTTCCACGTCATCGGCGACGCTGCAGTGGCGCAGGTGCTCACCGCCGTCGCGACCGTGGTCGACGAGCTCGGCCTCGACGCCGTCCGGGCCTGCCGGCACCGGCTGGAACACCTGGAGATGGTCGACCCCGACGCGATCGACCGGCTGCGCCGCTGGGGGATGGTGGCCAGCGTGCAGTCGGCGTTCGACGCGCTGTGGGGTGGGGCCGAGGGCATGTACGCCGAGCGGCTGGGGGTCGCCCGGGCGGCGGCGACCAACCCGCTGGCCGACCTCGTCGACGCCGACGTCCCCGTGGCGCTGGGCAGCGACGCCCCGGTCACCCCGCTGGACCCGTGGGGCGGGGTCTTCGCTGCCATCGACCACACCACCCCCGGGTCCGGCATGCGCCCCTTCGACGCCTTCGACGCGGCCACCCACGGCGGCTGGGTGGCCGCACGAGCCGAGCACCCGGAGGGCCCGCTCGCCGTGGGCGCACCCGCGGACCTCGCCCTGTGGGCCACCGAGCTGACGCTCTCCGGCGTCCTGACCGCCCGGGCCCGCCCCGCCTGCCGGCACCTCCTGGTCGCCGGCCACCCGATCGGAGCCCCCCGATGACCTCCCGCGCTCTCGCGCGATCAAGCACGCGCGCTTTCGCCCGATCAACCACGCGCGGTTTCGCGCGATCAAGCACGCGCGGTTTCGCGCGATCAAGCACGCGCGGTTTCGCGCGATCAAGCGCGCGCGGTTTCGCGCGATCAAGCGCGCTGGGGGGAGCGCAGTGAGCCGGCTCGCGCTGGACCCGGCGCTGGTGGGGCGGGCGCGGGAGCTGGCCGCGCGGGCCGCGGCGCCGGTGATCGACCTCGCCGCGACGTACACGACCGTGTCGGTGGAGCGCGCGCAGCTGCGGCTGGCCGGCCTCACCGGCACCGACCCATTGGACGGCGAGGGAGAGGTGCCCTGGGTCAACCGGGTGGTCGACGCCGTCCGCGACCAGGTCGGGCTGGAGCACGGGGTCGCCCTGCCGGTGTGGCACGCCCTCGCCGACGGCGGCACGCTGCAGGGCCTGGCCGAGCAGGTGGGCGCCGGCACCGCGCGGTTCACCGTGCCCGAGGGCGCCGCCGCCGATCGGGCCCGGGAGGCCGCCCGCGCCGCCGTCGGTGCCGGGATCGCCAGGATCGACGCCAACCGCGCCCGCCGGGAGGAGCTGGTGGCCACCCACGGCGACCCGCCACGCCGTCCGTGGATCTACCTGATCGTGGCCACCGGCGACATCCACGAGGACATCCCGCAGGCCCAGGCCGCGGCCCGGGCCGGGGCCGACGTCATCGCGGTCATCCGCTCGACCGGGCAGTCACTGCTGGACTACGTGCCCGAGGGCGCCACCCGCACCGGCTACGCCGGCACGTACGCCACCCAGGAGAACTTCCGGCTGATGCGCGCCGCGCTGGACGACGTCAGCGCGGAGCTGGGCCGGTACGTGCGGCTGACCAACTACGCCTCCGGGCTGTGCATGCCCGAGATCGCCGTCCTCGCCGGGCTCGAGCGGCTGGACATGATGCTCAACGACGCGATGTACGGGATCCTCTTCCGCGACATCAACCCGCGCCGCACCTTCGTCGACCAGCGGTTCAGCCGGATGGTGCACGCCCGCGCCGGGATCATCATCAACACCGGTGAGGACAACTACCTCACCACCGCCGACGCCGTCGACGAGGCGCACACCGTCACGGTCAGCCAGCTGCTCAACGAGCACCTGGCGCACGAGGCCGGGCTGGCCGACTGGCAGCTGGGCCTGGGGCACGCCTTCGAGATCGACCCGGCGGTCCCGGAGTCGTTCCGGCTGGAGCTGGCGCACGCGCTGCTGGCCCGCGGCCTCTTCCCCGACGCACCGCTGAAGTGGATGCCGCCGACCAAGCACATGACCGGCGACGTGTTCCGCGGCTACCTGCTCGACGGGTTCTTCAACCTGGCCGGGGCGCTCACCGGCCAGGGGATCCTGCTGGTCGGCATGATGACCGAGGCCGTGGTCACCCCGTGGCTGAGCGACCGCGACCTGGCGCTGCGCAACGTGCGGTACGTGCTGGAGGCCGCCGGCAACCTGCACGAGGACTTCGCGCCCCAGCCCGGTGGCTTCATCGACCGCCGGGCGCACACCGTGCTCACCGAGGCGGTCGACCTGCTGGAGCGGATCGCCGCCCATCCGCAGGGCCTGATCCAGGCGATCGCCGACGGCACGTTCGGCATCACCAGGCGGTCCCCGGACGGCGGCAAGGGCCTGGACGGCGTCGTCGCCAAGGCCGCCGACCACTGCGACCCCGCCACCGAGCTGCTCACCCGCGAGGTGTCCCGTGCCTGACCAGGGCCAAAGTCGCGACATCGGCCCCTCGGGGGGCGGGAGCGTCGTGCGGCCGTACGGGGACACCACGGGCGACGGGATGGTGCAGACGTCGTTCACGCTGCCCGTCCCGCCCGGGCCGAGGGCCGACGGTGCCGCGCTGCAACTGGCGGCCAAGATGGGCATCGAGCCGGCGATGGTGGTGCACAGCGCCGGCATCGGTGAGGGGTTCACGTTCTTCGTGGTCTACGGCAGCGTGCGGCACCTGGTCGACCTGGACGCCGTGCAGGTCGAGGAGCGGGCCTACCCGCTGCTGTCGCCCGGCGAGGTCAACGCCGCGGTGAAGACCCGCCTGCGGCGCAGCCTCGTCGTCCTGGGCGCCTGCATCGGCACCGACGCGCACACCGTGGGCATCGACGCGATCCTCAACCTCAAGGGCTTCGCCGGCGAGAAGGGCCTGGAGTACTACCGGGAGCTGCAGGTGGCCAACCTCGGTGCCCAGGTCAGCGTGCCCGAGCTGGTGCACGCCGCCCGGGCCCGCAAGGCCGACGCCGTGCTGGTCTCCCAGGTGGTCACCCAGAAGGACGCCCACCTGCGCAACACCCGCGAGCTGGCCGGGGCGTTCCGCGAGGCGATGGGGGAGTCGCGCCCGCTGCTGGTGGTCGGCGGCCCCCGCTTCGACCCGGCGATGGCCGCCGAGCTGGGCGTGGACAAGGTCTTCGGCCGGGGGACGACGCCCGGCGAGGTCGCCAGCTACCTGGTGCACGCACTGGTGCCGGCACCCACCCCGCCCACCACCCCGCAGGAGGGACCCGCATGACCGACGCCCGGGTCGGACTGACCGTGACCCACCGCCGCTACGTGCCCTACGCGCACGCCCACTACGGCGGTGACCTGGTCGACGGCGCGTACACCCTCGGCCTGTTCGGCGACGTGGCCACCGAGGTGGCGATCCGCACCGACGGCGACGAGGGGCTGCTGGCCGGCTACTCGGAGGTGCGCTTCCTGGCACCGGTGCAGGCCGGCGACGTGCTGGAGGCCTCCTGCGAGGTCGTGCGGGTGGGCCGGCGCAGCCGGGAGCTGCGCTGCTGGGCCGAGGTGGTCGCCCGCGCCGAACCCGCGCGGGGCGCGTCGGCCGCCCGGGTGCTCGACCCACCGGTCCGGGTGGTCGAGGCGGTCGCCACGCTGGTGGTGCCCGGCGAGCAGGACTGACCCACCGGACCCCCGTCGAGCGGGACCGACCCCACCGGGCCCCGGTCGAGCAAGGCCGCCCGTCGGATGGACCGGGCTGGCCGGCGGACACGAGGTCGACACGTCGACACCTCGACCGGGCCGGACCCGACCGCCGCGACCCCGGCGCGGCCTGGTCACAGCGGGACGCCCAGCTCCGAGTGGGATGCTGGACGGCGGTCGCGCCGACGGGTGCGCGACCGGGTCGGCGCGGGTCGCCGGCGACGACGACCCGGGGTGACCCGGACAGCGCGGAGGTGGGGCGTGCCGGCAGTGGTGGCGACCGGCACGGTCGAGGCGGAGCGCCCGAGCGCCCCGCCCGCGCAGCCACGACGCCGGCTGCCCTGGCGCACCGCACTGGCCGCGGCCGGCGGCCTGGCGATGTTCCTGGCGTTCCCCGGTCACGACGTCTGGGCGCTCGCCGTGCTCGGCCCGGCCGCGCTCACCGTGGCCGTGCACGGGCAGCGGGTCCGCGGCGGGCTCTGGCTGGGGCTCGTCCTCGGCCTGGTCTTCTTCGTCCCGCTGCTGTCCTGGACCGGCATCTACGTCGGCGCCTTCCCGTGGCTGGCCCTCGCCGTCGCCGAGACGCTGTACCTGGCGCTGCTGGGCGGGGCGGCCGCCGCGGTGTCCCGGCTGCCGGGCTGGCCGGTCTGGACGGCGGCGCTGTGGGTGGCCCAGGAGGCCCTGCGCGGCCGATGGCCGCTGGGCGGCTTCCCCTGGGGCCGGCTCGGCTTCAGCCAGGCCGAGGGACCGTTCACCGCGTTCGCCGCCTACGGCGGGGTGCCGCTGGTGAGCTTCGCGGTCGCGCTCACCGGCACGCTCCTGGCCGGCGCCGCGATCACCCTGGTGCGGGGCCGGCACGGTCGACGGCCCGCCGCGCTCACCGCGGTGGCCGCACTGGCCCTCCCGCTGCTGGGCACCGCGGCCGCCCTCCCGCTGGCCGGCTCCTCGCTGACCGAGGGCGGGCCGACCCGCACCGTGGCGGTGATCCAGGGCAACGTGCCCCGCGCGGGGCTGGACTTCAACGCCCAGCGCCGCGCGGTGCTGGACAACCACGCCGGCCAGACGGTCGAGCTGGCCGACGCGGTCGCCCGCGGCGAGGCCGCGCAGCCGGACATGGTGATCTGGCCGGAGAACAGCTCCGACATCGACCCGTACAGCAACCCCGACGCCGCCCGGGTGATCAGCCGCGCGGCCGCCGCGATCGGCGCCCCGATCCTGGTCGGCGCGGTCGTCGACGGGCCGGGGGAGAAGATCTCCAACACCGGCATCGTCTGGGACCCGGTCACCGGTCCGGGGGAGACCTACGTCAAGCGGCACCCGGTGCCGCTGGCCGAGTACGTGCCCGCGCGGTCGTTCTTCCGGTTCTTCAGCCCGCTGGTCGACCGGGTCACCGACTTCGCGCACGGCACCCAGGACGGCAACCTCACCATCGCCGGCGCCAACGTGGGCGACGTCATCTGCTTCGAGGTCGCCTACGACGGGCTGGTCGGCGACGTGGTGGACGGCGGCGCGGAGATGATCGTCGTGCAGACGAACAACGCCACCTTCGGCTACACCGACGAGACCGAGCAGCAGCTCGCGATGAGCCGGCTGAGGGCGGTCGAGTTCGGCCGGACGGTGCTCGTGGCGGCGACCAGCGGCATCAGCGCCGTCGTCGCCCCCGACGGCACGCTCGTGCAGCGCTCGGAGCTGTTCACCGCGGACACGTTCGTCGAGGAGATCGCCCAGCGAGACTCCCGCACCGTCGCCGAGCGGCTGGACGCCTCACCGGAGTGGGTGCTCACCGCACTGGGCGTGGGCGCCGTCCTCGCGGTCGTCGTCCGGCGCCGGCTGGCCGCCCGGTGACGGGGCGACCGGCCGTCCCCGGGCCGGTGCTCGTCGTCATCCCCACCTACGACGAGGTCGACAACCTGGGCGCCGTCCTGGACCGGCTGCACGCCGCCGTGCCCACGGCGCACGCCCTGGTGGTGGACGACGCCTCGCCCGACGGCACCGGCGAGCTGGCCGACGCCCGCGCCGCCGCCGACGAGCGGGTGCACGTGCTGCACCGGGCGGGCAAGGCCGGGCTGGGCCCCGCGTACGTGGCCGGCTTCCGTTGGGCGCAGCAGCACGGTTACGGCGTCGTGGTCGAGATGGACGCCGACGGCTCGCACCCGCCCGACCGGCTGCCGGCCATGCTGACCGCGCTGGCCGACGCCGACCTGGTGCTCGGCTCGCGGTACGTGCCCGGGGGCTCGGTGCTGGACTGGCCACCGCACCGGCTGGCGCTCTCCCGGCTCGGCAACCTCTACACCCGCTGGGCGCTGCGGCTCCCGCTGGCCGACGCCACCGGTGGGTTCCGGGCCGCCCGCATGGAGCTGGTGGCCGCACTGCCCTTCGACGAGGTGGCCAGCCAGGGCTACTGCTTCCAGGTCGACTGGGCCTGGCGGGCGGTGCGCAGCGGTGCCCGGGTGGTGGAGGTGCCGATCGCCTTCAGCGAACGCACAGCCGGCCGGAGCAAGATGAGCGGTTCGATCGTTGGAGAGGCACTGGCACGGGTGACCTGGTGGGGCATCACGGACCGGCTGGCCGACCGGCTGCCGGGCCGGGTGCGCCGTCCCGTGCCGGCACGGGCCCGCGACGGGCGGCGACCGACGGTCCTCCGGTAGGGAGGGCCCGCCACCGACGGGCGGAGGAGGAGCGCAGATGGCGATGGGTGACAGGGCGATCGGCGACCGGGCGATCGGCCACCCCACGACGCGCCGACGGGGGCAGGGTCTGCGCACCGCGATCGGGTTGGCCGCGCTGGCCGAGGTCGCCGTCTACGTGCTGGTTGCCGCCCAGATCGGGCTGGGCTGGACGATCCTCGCCACGCTGGTCACCAGTGCGCTGGGCTGGGTGCTGCTGGCCCGCCAGGGCACCAAGGCGCTGGGCGAGCTGCGGCTGCGGGCCCAGGAGCACCGGGCTCCCGGCCGCGCGCTGGGTGACGCCGGGCTGGTCGCCGCCGGCGGCCTGCTGATGGTGCTGCCCGGCTTCCTCGGCGACCTGCTGGGCCTGCTCTGCCTGCTCCCGGTCACCCGCGCGCTGCCGCGGGCGCTGATCGCCCGGTTCGTGGCCCGCCGGATGCCCGCGCACCTGCGCGGCCCGGTGCGGGTCCGCTCGGTGCGCACCGAGCCGGTGGGCGCCCCGGGCGAGCCGTTCCGCGCCGGTCCGGCGTCCCGCGCGGGCGGCCCGGTGATCGACGGTCAGGTCGTCGAGGGGGACGTGGTCGACGACCGGGGGACGCCGGGCGACCGCTCCTGACCCCGGACGCACGAGAGCCCCAGCGGGTCCTCCCGCTGGGGCTCTCGTGTCGTTCGGTGCCGGCCCCGCGGTCAGCGGGGCCGTGCGTCAGCTGGCGCGGGTGCGCCGTCCGCGGAGCACCTCGAGGCGCTCGGCGAGGACCTCCTCGAGGTCGTCGACGGAACGGCGCTCCAGGAGCATGTCCCAGTGCGTGCGCGGGGGCTTGACCTTCTTGGGAGCCGGCTCGGAGCCACCGACGAGCTTGGCGGCCGAACCGTCGTACTTGCACTCCCAGGTGTCGGGGAGCTCCGCGTCATCGGCGAAGGGCACCGTGACGAGGTGCCCCTGGGCGCACCGGTACTCGGCGTACTGCCGCTCGATGGGCGCGGTGTTGCGCTCGGTCTCGTAGCTCACGCTGCCCAGTCGGCTTCCGCGCAGGGAACGCTCGCCCATGGCACACCGTCCTCTCGTGCTGTGGTGGTCAGTCCTGGACTGCCCGGGCAGCCGCATGCTCACGCATCCGGTGCGGGGTGTCGCAGGGGTCAACGACAGATGAAGGAAAGAGATTCCGTGTCGTCAGCGCAACATCATCGCACGGGGTGAGGTATCGGTGCCCCACCACCCCCGAAGGGTGATCGTGCGGGCACTCAGCGCAGCGCGAGCTGCCCGGGGCCGGTCTGCGTCGGCCCCAGCTGCCCGCGGGTGTAGTGCCGGCGGCAGAGCACCTGGTAGCGGACGGCCTGCTCGCCCCCGCCGCTGTCGCCGCCACCACTGTCACCCTCGCCGTCCTCGGCGGTGACGGGGGCCGCGGCCGGCGCGGTGTCCGCGACGACCACCGTCGCGCCCTCCCGCACCATCGCACCGCCGACCACCCGGGCGTTGAGCAGCCCGCGCAGCCCGCACCAGCACAGCACCTCGACCTGCACCCGCTGCACGTCGTCGGCCAGCTCGAACAGCCGCTGCGTGCCCGGGAACAGCCGGGTGCGGAAGTCGGTGGTCAGGCCGAACGCGTAGACGTCCACGTGCGACTCGTCGACCAGCTCGGCCAGCTGCTCCACCTGCGCGCCGGTCAGGAACTGCGCCTCGTCCACGATCAGGTAGTCGACCCGCTGCCCGGCCGCCCAGCGGTCGCGCACCAGCAGCCGGACGTCGACGTCGCCGTCCAGCTCGAGGGCGTCACGGCACAGCCCGACGCGGGAGCTGATCTGCGGGCTGCCGGACCGGTCGCCCTGGGTCAGCAGCAGCCCGTGCCGGCCCTGCCGGCTCTGGTTGTGGTCCACCTGCAGCGCCAGCGTCGACTTCCCGCAGTCCATCGGGCCGTGGAAGAACACCAGGTGTGCCGGCGCGGGGTGCCTGCGCCGGTCGCCGGCGGACGGGACGACGGCGGGCTGGCCCAGCGGTGAGAGGGCGGGGGAGGGGGTCACAGACGCTCCGGCGGTGTGTTGCCGGCGGCCACGATGGCCTGGCGCATGTCCAGCCGGAGCAGCAGCCAGCCACCCAGGACGAAGAACAGCACCAGGCTGAAGATGGCGTACCGGTAGGACTCGGTCAGCTGGTAGGTGAGGGCGAAGAGGAAGGGGCCCAGCCAGCTGGTGCCCCGGTCGCTGATCTCGTAGAACCCGAAGTACTCGGCCTCCTTGCCCGGCGGGATCAGCTGGCTGAACAGCGAGCGGGACAGCGCCTGCGTGCCGCCCAGCACGAAGCCGATGACCACGGCGAGCAGGTAGAACTGCACCGCGGCGCCGGCCTGGACGAAGTAGGCGGCGACCAGGACGCCGACCCAGACCACGAGGCTGCCCAGCACGGTGCGCTTGGCACCGACCACGGCGGCGACCCGTCCCAGCCCGATCGCGCCGAAGAAGGCCACCACCTGGACCAGCAGGATGGTGGACACCAGCGTGGTCTGGGACAGGTCGAGCTCCTCGGCGCCGTACTGCGCCGAGACGCCGATGATCGTCTGCACCCCGTCGTTGAAGAGCAGGTAGGCGGCGAGGAACCACAGCGTCAGCCGGTAGTTCCGCAGGTCGCGCAGCGTGGCGGCGAGCTGCCGGAAGCCCCCGGTCAGCGGACCGGCGCCGGTCACGCCGACGACGGCTGACTCCCGCGGCCGCCGGTTGCGCAGCAGCGAGACGCTGACCAGCGTGAAGCCCGCCCACCAGACGCCGGCCGAGGCCAGGCAGATGCGCACCGCCTCGCCCTCGGTGAGCCCGAGGGACTCGTACTGGGTGAACAGCACCAGGTTGCCGGCCAGCAGCAGCGCACCGCCCAGGTAGCCGCACGCCCAGCCCCGGCTGGAGACCGCGTCCCGCTCGTCGGGGCCGGCCAGGTCGGGCAGCCACGAGTAGTAGACGACGGTGGCCGCGCCGAACGACAGGTTGGCGACGATGAACAGGACGGCGCCCAGCAGGTACCGCTCGTCGGCGACGAAGAACAGCCCCATCGTGCACAGCGAGCCCAGCCCGGCGAAGGCGGCCAGCAGCTGCCGCTTGGCGCCGCTGCGGTCGGCGACCGCCCCGGTGAGCGGCAGCACGAACACCTGCAGCAGCACCGACAGCGACAGCACGTACCCGAACCAGCTCCCCGGCGGGATGCTGATCCCCAGGGGGTGGATCCGCCCGGCGTCGTCCGCCGCGGCCTCGGCGATCGAGGTGAGGTACGGGGCGAGGAAGACCGAGGTGACGGAGGTGTTGAACACCGACATCGCCCAGTCGTAGGAGTACCAGCCGGCACGCTCGCGCCGCAGGGCGCGATCGGGGGTGGCGGCGGGCTGGTCGGCCTGCGGGACGGCGCTCACCGGCGCAGGGTGCCAGTCGCCGGGACGGCGGTCCAGCACCGGCACCGGACGGCGTCCGCGCCGCCGGGCGGGGCGTTGCGCCCGGGCCGCACCGTCACGGGACGTCGGGCGGCACGACGCCACCGGAGAAGGCCGCCACCGCCGAGGTCGGCCGGCGCCGGTCGCCAAGCACCCGGTCGCCAAGCACCCGGTCGCCAGGCACCCGGTCGCCATGCACCCGGTCGCCAAGCACCCGGTCGCCAGGCACCCGGTCGACCAGCCTGGTCACGTCCCGGTCCACTCGCCCCTGGAGACGAGCAGGTCGCGCAGCATCGCCGGCCGGTCGGTCATCACCCCGTCGACGCCCAGGTCGAGCATCTCGGTGGCCTCCGCCTCGCTGTCGACGGTCCACACGTGCACCTGGAGGCTGCGGGCGTGCGCTGCGGCGATGAACCGCTCGTCCACCAGCGGGCGGCCACCGAGCGCGAGCGGCACCTGGGCGCAGCCGGCCTGGATCCGGACCAGCCCCGCGGCGCGCGGCGAGTACGAGGAGAGCCGCAGGGCGGCCACTCCCTTGGGCCCCAGCGAGGTGCAGACCTCCGGGCCGAACAGCCGGCGTGCGGCCGCGATCCGGGCGTCGGAGAAGGAGCCCAGGCAGATCCGGTCCTCGACCTTGAGCCGCCGGACGGTGCGGACCAGCGGCGCCAGCACACCGGCCGCCTTGATGTCGAGGTTGAACCGGACGTCCGGCCAGGCGCCCAGCAGGTCCTCCAGGAGCATGATCGGCTCACGACCGCCGATCAGCGCGGTGCGCATCTCCCGCCAGGGCAGGCTCTCCACCCGGCCGGTGCGGTCGGTGACCCGGTCGAGCGTGGGGTCGTGGAAGACGACCAGTTCACCGTCGTAGGTGACCCGGACATCGGTCTCCAGGTAGCGGTAGCCCATCGCGACGCAGGCCTCGAAGGCGGGCTGGGTGTTCTCCAGGTGTTCGATCGCGCCGCCGCGGTGGGCCATCGCCACGGGGGTCGGGCCGTCGAGGAAGGCGTAACGGGACCCCGGCACACCACCACGCTAGTGCGGCGCCCAGCGCGCCCGGCGCAGGGTGTCCCAGCGGACCCGCGACCGCGGGTGCGGGCGTGTCCACCCCGGACTGTCGGAGGTGACGTCTACCGTCGCTGGCGTGGCGGGAGAGCAGGGTGCCCACGCCCGTCCGACGTCTCGGACCCGGCGTGCGGAGGGCGAGGAGCGACGGTGCGGCTGGTGCCGCAACGTGCTGCCTGCGCAGGAGTCGGTCGGCCGGCCGCGGCTGTACTGCGGGCAGGCCTGTCGGCAGCGTGCCTACGAGCAGCGGTCGGCCACGGCCAAGGCCGGGCTGTCCGACGACGTCGTCCTGGTGACGCGCGCGGAGCTCGACGGCCTGCAGGACAGGCTGTACCAGCTGCGCTGTGCCATCGAGGACGTGCAGACCCTGCTCACCGAGAAGCCGACGAAGGCCGAGCTCGAGCGGTCGCTGGCCGACCTGGTCCGGTCGACCGGTCGGCTCGACCGGCTGTGGCTCAACGGCCGGGCTGCCAGCTGACCTGACTCGACCCACCCGGATGTTGCGTCACAGTGACGCAAGTCACCCGGGCTGGGGGTCGCCGGGGGAGCGGTCACGCCCACCCGGCGACACGGCTCAGTTGTCGGTTCCCGAGTCCTCGTCGCGCTCGGAGTCCTCGTCGCCGTCGGAGTTGTCCGGCAGGTTCCCCTGGGATGCGCCACCCGGGTCGTCTCCGCCGCTGTTGCCGCTGTCGGTGTCGGTGGTCCCGTCGTTCCTGTCCTCGCCGCCGCCGGCCGCGCTGCACGCAGTCAGCGTGGCCGGCCCGCCGGCCAAGGCGAGAGCGACGAGCAGGGCGGTCACCGGGCGTCGGATGTTCATGTCACGACCCTATGAAGGGATCGACGCGACCGCCCGTCGAGAGGCGCCCTGCAGTCGACCATTTCGTCAGAGTGACGTATTCAAGCCGGTAGCGGTTGAACAGGGCGAGGAAGGAGGAGGGGTCGACCGGGGGTTACCGCGGGCACAGGACGAGCCGTGGAGGGCTCGGTCGATCTCGTGGTCAAGATCAACTCATGGGGGAGTCGGATCGACGATCATCGGGACCCGACGAGTCGGCCACCGGTCCGGAGATCGGCAGCGAGACGTCCGGCTCGGCGGGCGGCCCAGGTGGACACCGACCGAGCACCCACCGGGGTGTGCGACCGGAGTCGTCGTCGAGTCAGCCGCCGAGCGACCGGGAGCCGTCGTCGAGCCGACCACGGAGCGCGGCAACCGGTTGATCCGCCTGGACTGGGGTCAGTCTGGCATCAGCGCACCCCTTCCAGACCCTGGTCCAGCGCGCCGATAATCGACATTATGTCAAGTAGTGCGGTTCGGGACGGCGGTCCGGCCTCCCACGGTCCCCGTCTCCGCTGACACGTCGACGCCGCGACCTGACACCCAGCGCGGTCGACCTCGCTGTGCAACACCGCACTGCTCGCTGCCGCTACGTTGCGCAGATGCAACGACGCACCCGGCTCCTGGCACTCCTGCCACTCGTCATCGCGTGTTCCCTGGGCGCCTGTTCCGGCGGCGACGAGATCGCCGCCGACCCACCCGTCGACGAGGCCATGGACATCGCCGGTGACGCCCTCACGGCGTCGGGCGCGACCCTCCTGGGCGCGGTGGGTGGCGACAGCCGGACCGGGTCGACCGCGTCGACGACCCTGCCGGCGGGCGGCACCCTGACCACGTTCGCCGCCTGCACCGGTGGCGGGTCCATCGAGCTGGACCTCGGCGGCGTCACCGAGGTCCAGCTCGACTGCGACGGCCAGGCCCACCAGCTCGACGACCTCGTCGTGCCGGCGCACGGCAGGCCGGTGTTCGGGGTGACCGAGCCCACCGACGTGGCCTCGACGTGGGGCGTCGCCTTCGCCGAACGCTGAGGAGGCCTGACCGCCCATCCCAGCTCGGCTCCCCTGCTGCCAGCGCGCGGCCGGCCCGACGGCGCGGGTGGTGCCCTCAGCCGCTGAAGGTGACCTCGTGGGCGTCGACGACGGCCGCGGTGCGACCGGGGGCTGCCTGGAACTGCCAGTACAGGTTGGTGTGCGCGATGACCTGCTCGGCCGGCGGCGCGCCCCAGGCGCTCTTGTCCCCCGCGGTGTGCGCGTCGCCCACCAGCGTCACGTCGTAGCCGCGGGTGAACGCCCCGTGGATGGTCGACCGGATGCAGGCGTCGGACTCGGCGCCGGCCACGACCAGCCGGCCGACACCGGCGGCGGCGAGCACGCTCTCCAGGTCGGTGCCCTCGAACGAGTCACCGAACGACTTGTGCACCAGCGGCTCGGACTCCGCCCGGACCAGCTCGGGCACGTACTGCCAGTCGTCGCTCCCCCGCACCAGCTCCTCGTCGGAGTGCTGCACCCAGACCACGGGCACGCCCTCGCCACGCGCCCGGTCGACCAGCGAGCCGATGCTGGTGACCACCTCGTCGCGCCGGGGCGCCTCCGCCACGACGCCCTGCTGGACGTCGATGACGACCAGGGCGGTGTTCGGTCGATCGGGCAGCGTGGTCATGGCGGTCTCCCCTGCTGGTCGGCGGGTGGTGCGACACCGCGCACGCTAGACCCGGCCACCGACGGGATCGGCCGGCCCGCGCCTCCGCACGGTCGCACCGGCCCGAACCGGGGCCGGGCGCCGATCGTTCACCTGGTCGCCATCCGGTCGGCTTGTTGCAAGCCACGGGCAACAACTAGGTTCTGCGAACAGCTCGCAACAACACCGTCCGCGGACCGCCCGATCGGAGCACCTCGTTGACCCCGCAGCACGTCCGCCCCGCCGTCCTGGGCCTGGGCCTGGCCGCCCTCACCGCACTGGCCGGCTGCAGCGCCCCCGGCTCGGCCGGCGACGGCGACGCCGAGCAGTCCCGCCGCCTGGTGCTGGCCGACGCCTACGAGCCCGAGGCCCTCAACCCGGTGGCCGGGCACGGCGAGACCGGCTACTCCAAGGTCTACGACGGCCTCGTCCGGCTGCAGGGCGGCTCCGGCCTGCCCGAGCTGGAACCGGCGCTGGCCGCCGAGCTGCCCACGGTCGACGAGGCGGGCACCACCTGGACCGTGCCGCTGCGCACCGGGGTCGAGTTCTCCGACGGCACGAGCTTCGGCGCCGAGGACGTGGTGGCCACCTACGAGGCCGTGCTCGACCCGGCGTCGGCCTCCCCCATCGCCACGAACTACGCGATGGTCGCCGAGGTCACCGCCGTCGACGAGCAGACCGTGCAGTTCCGGCTGGCCTACCCCTACGCGGCGTTCCCGACCAAGCTGCTGCTGGGCATCGCCCCCGCCGAGGCGCTCGCCGTCCCGGGGCCCGCCGAGGAGTCGGCGCTGAACACCGAGCCGATCGGCACCGGCCCCTACCTGCTCACCGAGCGGCGGGGCGACCGCACCGTCTACACCGCGAACCCGGAGTACTGGGACGGCGAGCCGGAGGTCGAGGAGCTGGTCGTCGTCTACGTGCCCGACGACAACACCCGCGCGCAGCGGATGGCCAGCGGCGAGTTCGACGGCACGACGCTGCCGCCGCTGCTGGCCGACACCCTCGCCGAGACCGACGGGCTCAGCGTGGTCGGCCACCCCAGCGCCGACACCCGCTCGGTCTCGCTGCCCGCCGGCGACCCGGTGACCGGTGACCCGGCGGTCCGGCTGGCGCTCAACCACGCCGTCGACCGGGACGCGATGGTCGAGTCGATCCTCGGCGGCCACGGCGTGCCCGCGTACACCCCGGTGCCCGAGGTGCTGGGTGAGGCCCACGCCCCCGACGCCACCTTCACCCACGACCCCGACCTGGCGCGGCAGCTGCTCGACGAGGCCGGCTGGGCGCCGGGTGAGGACGGCGTCCGGGTGCGGGACGGCGTCCGGGCGGAGTTCACGCTCATGTACTTCCCGGAGGAGACGCTGCGCCGCGACCTCGCGCAGGCCTTCGCCTCCGACGCGTTGGCCGTCGGCGTCGAGGTCGACCTGGAGGCCGTCGACCGGCCGCAGTTCCGGCCGCGGATCCCGGTGGACGCCGGGCTGCTCGGCGGCGGTGACGTGCCCTACGACCCGGACACCCAGCTGTACGCGGCGCTGCACAGCGTCTACACCCAGGACGGCGTCGGCGGCCCGTTCGACAACCCGAGCGACTACGCGAACCCCGCGGTGGACGCGGCGCTGGACGAGGGCCGGCGCAGCACCGACCCGGCGGTGCGGACGGCGGCCTACCAGGAGGTGCAGCGGGAGTTCGTCGCCGCTCCCCCGGCGGTGATGCTGGTCTTCCTCGAGCACGTCTACGTCATGCGGGACGGCGACTGGACCGGCACCGAGCCGGTGCTCGAGCCGCACTCGCACGGGGTGAGCTGGGGCCCGTGGTGGAACCTGCGCGAGTGGCGGCCGGCCGGGTGACGACCGCTCCCCCGCTGCTGGGCGACGCCCCGGCGGAGACGCCCCCGGCGCCCGCCGGCGCGAAGGGCCGCGACCGGTCCCGGCGGGCCGCCGCGGCCCGGATGGCCGGCCGGCGGCTGCTGTTCGCCGTCCCGGTGGTGCTGGCCGTCTCCGTCGGCGTCTTCGCGGCCGCGGCGGCCTCCCCGTTCGACCCGCTGGCCGGCTACCTCGGCGACCGCTACCTGACCGCCAGCCAGGCCGCGCAGGACGACCTCGCCGCACAGCTGGGCACCGACCGCCCCTGGTTCGAGCAGTACCTCTCCTGGCTGGGTCACCTGGTCACCGGAGACCTCGGGACGTCGCGGTCGTTCGGCCAGCCGGTGGCCGACGTGCTGGCCGAGCGGCTGCCCTGGACGCTGCTGCTGGTGGCGGTCGCCCTGCTGCTCGCCGTCGTCCTGGCCCTGGGGCTGGGGACCTGGACGGCGGCGCACCGCGGCGGCTGGGTCGACCGGCTGGTGACCCCCGGCTGCCTGCTGCTCCAGGGGCTGCCGCCGTTCGTGGTGGCGCTCGGCGCGGTGGCGGTGTTCGGCATCGGGCTGGCGTGGCTGCCGGTCGCGGGGCTGACCGACGCCGGCGCCGACCTCTCCGTCGGCCAGGTCGCCCGGCACCTGGTGCTGCCGGCGCTGGTGCTGGCGCTCAGCCAGCTGCCGTGGCTGCTGCTCAACGTGCGCCAGTCGCTGCTGCGGGCGCTGACCGAGGACCACGTCACCGGCGCCCGGGCCCGGGGGCTGGCCGAGCGGACCGTGGTGGCGCGGCACGCGCTGCCCACCGCCCTGCTGCCGTTCGTGACCCTCCTCGGCGCCCGGCTGCCGGAGCTGGTGGTCGGGGCGGTGCTGGTCGAGGAGGTGTTCAGCTGGCCGGGGCTGGCGCAGGCGGTGGTCACCTCGGCGACCGAGCTCGACTTCCCGCTGCTGGCCTTCCTGACCCTGCTGACCACGGTGGCCGTGCTCGTCGGCTCCCTGGTCGCCGACGTCGCCTACGTGCTGCTGGACCCCCGCGTGGCCGCAGATGGGTGACCGGCGGCTGGTGGTGGGCGTTGCGGTGCTGGCCGGACTGGCCGCCTACGCGGTGCTGGTGCCGTGGGTGGCCGGGGTCGACGACCGGGTCACCGACTTCGCGGCGGCCCGGCAGGCGCCGTCCTGGGCGCACCTGTTCGGCACCGACTCCGCCGGCCGCGACCTGTTCGTGCGCACCGCGGCCGGGCTGCGGGTGTCGCTGCTGATCGCGGCGGTGTGCGCGGTGCTGTCGACGGTGATCGGTGCGCTGGTCGGCGCGCTGTCGGCGGTCGCCGGCGGCTGGGTCGACCGGCTGGCCATGCGGGTGGTCGACGGGGTCAACGCGGTGCCGCACCTGCTGCTGGGCATCGTGCTGGTGGCGTTGTTCCGCGGCAGCCTGGTGGCGATCATCGCCTCGATCGCGCTGACCCACTGGACGCAGGTGGCCCGGATCGTGCGGTCGGAGGTGCTGTCGCTGCGCGACCGGCCGCACGTCGACGCCGCGGTGCTCGGCGGGGCCACCCGCTGGCGGGTGGTGCACCGGCACCTGCTGCCCGCCGCGCTCCCCCAGGCGCTGGTCGCCGCGGTGCTGCTGCTGCCGCACGCCGTCTGGCACGAGTCGACGCTGAGCTTCCTGGGGCTCGGGCTGCCGCCGCACCGCGCCAGCCTGGGCACGCTGCTGGAGGAGGCGCGCAGCTCGCTGCTGCTGGGCGGCTGGTGGACGCTGGTCTTCCCCGCCCTCGGCCTGGTGCTCGCCACGCTCGCCGTGGCGGCGGTCGGCTCGGGGCTGCGCGACCGGGTGGCCCTCCCCCGCCGGGCGGAGGCCACGCTGTGACCCCGGCCCTGACGGTCCGTGACCTGACCGTCCGCTTCCCGCTGCCCGGTCGCCGCCGCGCACCGCGCCGGGTCGTGCACGCCGCCACCGACGTCTCCTTCGACCTGCACGCCGGCCGGGTGCTGGCGCTGGTCGGCGAGAGCGGCTGCGGCAAGTCGGTGCTGGCCTCGGCGCTGCTCCGGCTGCTGCCCGGCAACGCCGTCGTCACCGGTTCGGCCGTGCTGGGCGGGAGCACGCCGGTCGACGTCCTGACCGCCGACGAGCGGGTGGTCGGCCGGGAGGTGCGCGGCCGCCGGGTGGCCCTGGTGCCGCAGTCGGCGGCGACCTCGCTCACCCCGGTGCGCACCGCCCGCAGCCAGCTGGAGGAGACGGTGCGGGAGCTGACGCCCGGCGTCGACCCGCGGGCCCGCGCCGACGAGCTGGCCGACCGGGTCGGGCTGGCCCCGCACCAGCTCGACCTGTTCCCGCACGAGCTCTCCGGGGGCATGGCGCAGCGGGTCGTGGTGGCCCTGGCACTGGCCGGCGACCCCGCGGTGGTGCTGGCCGACGAGCCGACCGCCGGGCTGGACCGCCCGCTGGCCGACCGCACGCTGCAGCTGCTGCGCACGGTCGCCGACGCCGGCTGCGCGGTGCTGCTGATCACCCACGACCTCGGTGGGCTGCTGCGCGCCCCGGAGGTCGCCGACGACCTGGCGGTGATGTACGCCAGCCGGCTGATGGAGACCGGCCCGGCCGCCGCGGTGCTGGCCGCGCCGGCGCACGACTACACCCGGGACCTGCTCGGTGCACTGCCGGCCGGCGGACTGGTGCCCATCCCCGGCCACCCCCCTGAGCTGACCGACCTCCCCGCCGGCTGCGCCTACCACGCCCGCCGCCCGGAGGCGGGCCGCTGCGACGGCGGGGCGCTGCACGGCGGGGGCCTCCGCTCGGCCCGGTGCCGTCCCCTGGCGGTCACGTCGTGCTGACCGGCCGCGGGATCGTCGTCGGGCACCGCCCGGGCGTGCCGGTGCTCGACGGCACGGAGCTGTCGGTGGCCCCCGGTGAGGTGGTCGGGCTGGCCGGGCCCAGCGGCAGCGGCAAGTCGACGCTGGCCCGGGTGCTGGGCATGCTGCTGGCCCCGTGGTCCGGCGCGGTGGCGGTGGACGGGGTGCCGGTCACCGGCGTGCGGTACCGGGTGCCGCGGGAGCTGCGCGGCACCGTCGGCATGGTGTTCCAGTCACCGCGGCTGTCGGTCGACCCGCGGCTCCCGCTGGCCGCGGTGGTCGCCGAGCCGCTGCGGGTGCCCGGGACGCCGACCGCGGGCCGGCGGGGCACCGCGCTGCGCGACCGGCGGGTGGCCGAGCTGGCCGAGCGGGTGGGCCTGACCGCCGACCTGCTCCCCCGCCGCGCGCACGAGGTCAGCGACGGGCAGCTGCAGCGCGCCTGCCTGGCCCGGGCGCTGGCCCAGCAGCCGCGGTACCTGATCTGCGACGAGATGACCGCGATGCTGGACGCCTCCAGCGCCGCGGCGCTCGTCGCCGCACTGCGGGACGACGTCGCGACCGGCCGGCTCGGGGTGCTGGCGATCAGCCACGACGAGGACCTGCTGGCCGCCTGGGCCGACCGGACCGTGCGGCTGACGGCCGCGTCGGCCGGCGGTGCGGCGCACCGCGCCGCGGGTGCGGGCACCCCCGAGCACTGGTAGTCAGGGACGGCGCGCCCGGTGGCCCCGCGCCGCCGGGCCACTTCCCCGCCGTGGCGAGCGGCACCCGAGGTGCCGCCGGGCAGCAGGCGCCGGGACGACGCCGCACCGCCCCCGCGCCATCCCCGACCGAGAGGACCTGCCCATGCCCAGCCGGATCGAGGACTACGGACTGATCGGGGACCTGCAGACCGCGGCGCTGGTCGGCAAGGACGGCTCGATCGACTGGCTGTGCCTGCCGTCCTTCGACTCGGCGGCCTGCTTCGCCGCGCTGCTCGGCGACGAGCGCAACGGGCGGTGGCGGCTCGCCCCGGCCGGCGGGGGCAGCTGCACCCGGCGGCGGTACCGCGGCGACTCGCTGGTGCTGGAGACCGAGTGGGAGACCCCGACCGGGACGGTGCGGGTCATCGACCTGATGCCCCCGCGCGGGCAGAGCGCCGACGTCGTCCGGATCGTGGAGGGCGTCTCGGGCCGGGTGCCGATGCGGCTGGACCTGGTGCTGCGGTTCGACTACGGCCACCTGGTGCCCTGGGTGCGCACGGTGGACGGCGACCTGGTCGCCGTCGCCGGCCCGGACGCGGTGTCGCTGGCGACGCCGGTGCAGTTGCACGGGCAGGACCACACCACCACCGCCGAGTTCGAGGTCACCGCCGGCGAGCGCGTCCCGTTCGTGCTGACCCACTCCGCCTCGCACCTGCCGCCGCCCGAGCCGGTGGACGCCGAGGAGGCGCTGGCCGGCACGGAGGCGTTCTGGGCCGAGTGGATCGGCCACTGCACCTACGACGGCGAGTGGGCCCCGGCGGTCCGCCGCTCGCTGATCACCCTCAAGGCGCTCACCTACCGGCCCACCGGCGGCATCGTCGCCGCCGCGACCACCTCGTTGCCGGAGGAGCTGGGCGGCAGCCGCAACTGGGACTACCGGTACTGCTGGCTGCGCGACGCGGCGTTCACCCTGCAGGCGCTGCTGGGCACCGGGTACCTGGAGGAGGCGCGCGCCTGGCGGGAGTGGCTGCTGCGCGCCGTCGCCGGCGACCCCGCGGACCTGCGGATCATGTACGCCCTGGACGGCTCCCGGCGGATCCCGGAGTACGAGCTGCCCTGGCTGCCCGGCTACGAGGGCTCGGCCCCGGTGCGGGTGGGCAACGCCGCCGCCGGGCAGTTCCAGCTCGACGTCTGGGGCGAGCTGCTCGACGGGCTGCACCTGGCCCGGGAGTCCGGCCTCTCCCCCACCGCGGACGCCTGGGCGGTGCAGAAGGAGCTGCTGGCCTTCCTGGAGGGCGTCTGGGACACCCCGGACAGCAGCCTGTGGGAGGTCCGCGGCGAGCCCCGGCACTTCGTGCACTCCAAGGTGCTGGCCTGGGCCGGGGTCAACGGCGCGATCGAGGCGGTGGAGCGGCACGGCCTGGACGGGCCGGTCGACCGGTGGCGGGAGCTGCGGCAGCGGATCCACGACGACGTCTGCGCCCGCGGGTACGACCCCGAGCGGCGCACCTTCACCCAGTTCTACGGCTCGCAGGGCCTGGACGCCGCGCTGCTGCTCATCCCCCAGGTCGGCTTCCTGCCCTGGGACGACGAGCGGGTCGTCGGCACCGTGGAGGCGGTGCAGCGCGAGCTGACCTCCGACGGCTTCCTGCTCAGGTACCACACGCACGCCGACGGCCGGGTCGACGGACTGCCGGGTGACGAGGCGCCGTTCCTGCTGTGCAGCTTCTGGCTCGCCGACGCGCTCAACGGCATCGGCCGCACCACCGAGGCCCGCGAGCTCTTCGAGCGGCTGCTCGGGCTGGGCAACGACCTGGGGCTGATGAGCGAGGAGTACGACCCGCGGACCGGGCGGCACCTGGGCAACACCCCGCAGGCGTTCAGCCACGTCGGCCTGGTCAACACCGCCCGCCACCTCAGCGGCGGGGTGCGGATGCCCGGCGAGCACGCCTGAACCGGTCGGCGGCGGGCGTTCCCCCGCCGCCGACCGGGAGGTCAGGCGATCTCGGACCGCTGGATCCGCAGCCAGCCGAGGGTCATCGGCAGCAGCACCCACAGCGCCACCGAGGTGCCGAACTGCAGCCAGCCCTGCGCGTCGACGTCCCCCTCGAACAGCGGCATCGAGGTGGTCGAGAGGTCCAGCCAGTCACGCACCCAGTCCAGCGCCGACACGAGGTTCACCAGGAGGGTGAACACCGTCGGCAGGACGAAGTACAGGACGATCGCCAGCGGCGAGCTGAGCAGCAGCATGCCGAACGCGACACCGGCCAGCACGCTCACCACCTGGACGGCGGCCACCTGGCCCACCAGCGCACCACTGATCCCCCAGTCGCTGTCCAGGTCGGTGACGACCGGGGTCAGCAGCGTGGCGAGCGCGGAGGCCAGGGCCGCGGCGAGCACGCCGAGCAGGGCCAGCACCGTGGCGGCGAGGACCTTGGCGACGAGCACCCGGGAGCGACGCGGCACCAGGGTGAACGTCGTCATCGCGGTGCGCTGGGACCACTCGCTGGTGACCAGCAGGATGCCCAGCACCGGCAGCAGGATGCTGACCGGCAGCTGGGTGAAGGTGAAGTGGTCGGTGAACGTCTTCGGCGCGTCCTCGACGAACAGGGAGAGCGCGACGACGGCGAGCACGGCCAGCCCGATCACGATCAGCAGCCAGCGACCGGCGCGGGTGTCGTGGGACTTGCGCAGCTCGACCCGCGTCAGCGTGAGCATGGACGGCGCGCTGGGCGCGGTGCCGGTGCGGGGACGGTCGGCGTCCAGGGTCGCGGTGCTCATGCCAGCACCTCCTGCACCTGCTGGTCGCCGCCGGTGCCGGTGAGGGAGCGGAAGAGGTCCTCCAGCCCGCCTCCGCCGGCCGGGCGCAGCTCGGTGAGGACGACGCCGGCGGCGGCCACCGCCTGACCGACGGCGAGGGGCTCGGCGTCGGCGACCAGCGCGTCGTCCGGGCCGGGTGCGACGCCGATGCCGGCCACCTCCAGCGCCTTGACGAGCAGGGCCCGGTCCGGCCCGCGCACCAGCGTGCCCCCGGTGCCCGCCAGCAGCTCGGACTTGCTGCCCTGGGCGACGATCCGCCCACCGGCGATGACCACCAGCTGGTCGGCGACCGCCTCGACCTCGTGCAGCAGGTGCGAGGAGAGCAGCACCGTGCCGCCGCGGTCGGCGAAGCCGCGCAGCAGGCCGCGCATCCAGAAGATGCCCTCGGGGTCCAGGCCGTTGGCCGGCTCGTCGAGCACCAGCACCTGCGGGTCACCGAGCAGCGCGGTCGCCAGGCCCAGCCGCTGGCGCATGCCGAGGGAGTAGTTGCCCAGGCGCTTGCCCGCCGGGCGACCGGCCAGGCCCACCCGGCCGAGGACCTCGTCGACCCGCTCCTATCCGACGCCCAGGACCTTCGCCGACAGGGTGAGCACCTCCCGGCCGGTGCGGCCGGCGTGCTGCGCGCCGGCGTCGAGCAGCACGCCGACCTGGCGCCCGGCGTTGGGCAGCTCGCGGTAGTGCTTGCCGTCGATGGTCGCGGTGCCGCTGGTCGGGTCGGCCAGCCCGACCAGTGTCCGCATCGTGGTGGACTTGCCGGCTCCGTTGGGGCCCAGGAAGCCGGTGACCGTGCCCGGTCGGCAGGTGAAGGAGACGTCGGAGACGGCGACCTGCGCGCCGTACCTCTTCGTCAGGTGCTCGATCGTGATCATGGCGCCGACCCTGCTCCCCTCCCCCGGCCCGGCACATCCGTCTTTGGTCGACGATCTGCCCACCGGGCCGGGGCGCGGACCCGCCCGAGGGCAGACCTTGGTCGGTTCCGGGGACAGGCTCCCGTCCGTAGCCTCGTCCGGGTGAGCGTCGCCATCCGACCAGGGCAGGACGCCGGACGACCCGGCACGGACGTCGGCACCGGCGTCGAGCACCCCTCGCTGGTGCCGGCCCAGCTGCTCGGGCAGCCCGGCTCGCCCGAGCGGGGCCCGGACTCCGCCACCTCCACGGCCGGCCGGCACCGGGTCCGCCGTTCACTGCGGGACTGGGCCGTGGACCTGGCGTGCTTCCTGCTCTCCGTCGCCGGGGGCATGGTCTTCATCGGGGTCGCCCTGGAGGAGCCGTCGCCGCCCTCGGGCCTGCTGGTCCTCGCCGACCTGGTCGCCGGTTCGCTGGGCTGCCTGCTGCTGTGGTGGCGGCGCCGGTGGCCGGTGCAGGTCGCGCTGCTGCTCGCGGCGATCGGCTCCTTCTCCGACATGGGCAGCGTCGCGGTGATGATCGCCCTGTTCACCGTCGCCGTGCACCGGCGGCTGCCGACGGTGCTGGTCGTGGCCACGGTGCAGCTCGCCGGTTTCGCGGTCTACTGCGTGCTGCGCCCCGTCCCCGACATCCCGGACGCGGTGGTGGCCGGCTTCGGCGTGGTGGTGACCGCCGCGGTCGTGGCCTGGGGCATGTTCGTCCGGGCCCGCCGCCAGCTGGTGCTCTCCCTCCAGGAGCGCGCGGTGCGCGCCGAGACCGAGCAGCAGCTGCGGGTCGAGCAGGCCCGGGACACCGAGCGCACCCGGATCGCCCGGGAGATGCACGACGTGCTGGCCCACCGGCTCTCGCTGCTGAGCATGCACGCCGGCGCGCTGGAGTTCCGGCCCGACGCCTCCCCGGCCGAGGTCGCCCAGGCCGCCGGCGTCGTGCGGGCCAGCGCCCGGCAGGCGCTGGAGGACCTCCGCGAGGTGATCGGGGTGCTCCGCCACGGCGGGGACGGCGACCCCGGCACCCGGCCGCAGCCGACACTGGCCGACGTGCCGGTGCTGGTCGAGGAGAGCCGGCGGGCCGGGGTGCGGGTGCGCGCGGAGTACCGGGTGCCCGAGCTCGCCGCCGTCCCCAGCGGGGTCGGCCGCAGCGCCTACCGGGTGGTGCAGGAGGGGCTGACCAACGTGCGCAAGCACGCTCCCGGCACCGTGGCGACGGTGCTGCTCGAGGGCGGCCCGGGCGCCGGCCTGGTCGTGGAGCTGCGCAACCCGGCGCCCACCGGCGGGGAGAACGCCGCCCCGCTGCCGGGGGGCGGCACCGGCCTGGTCGGGCTGCTGGAGCGGGTCAGCCTGGCCGGCGGGCACCTGGCGCACGGCTGGACGCACGACGGGGAGTACCGGCTGCGCGCCGAGCTGCCCTGGCCGGCCGCGCAGCCGGCGGTGCAGCCCGCCGGGCAACCAGCGTGACCGCCCCGGTCCGGGTGCTCGTCGTCGACGACGACCCGCTGGTCCGTGCGGCCCTGGCGATGGTGCTCGGCGGTGCCGACGACCTGACGCTGGTCGGTGAGGCGGCCGACGGCGCCGAGGTGCCGGCGGCCGTGGCACGGACGTCCCCCGACGTCGTCCTGATGGACATCCGGATGCCGCGCACCGACGGGCTCACCGCCACCGAGCAGCTCAGCCAGCAGCGCGACGCACCGGAGGTGATCGTGCTGACCACCTTCGACGCCGACGACCAGGTGCTGCGCGCCCTGCGGGCCGGGGCCAGCGGCTTCCTGCTCAAGGACACCCCGCCGGCGGCGATCGTCGACGCCGTCCGCCGGGTCGCCGCCGGCGAGCCGATGCTCTCCCCCACCGTCACGCGCCGGCTGATGGCGCACGTGGCCACGGCCGGACCGGCGGCCCCCGGCGACGACCGCCGGACGCTGGCCCGGGCGCGGCTGGACCTGCTCAGCGACCGCGAGCGGGAGGTCGCCGTCGCCATCGGCCGCGGCCTGTCCAACGCCCAGGTGGGCGCCGAGCTGTACCTCAGCGTCGCCACGGTCAAGGCGCACGTCTCCCGGCTGCTGGTGAAGCTGGAGCTGACCAACCGGGTGCAGATCGCCCTGCTCACCCACGACGCGGACCTGGTCTGATGGCCGCCCTCGAGCTGACCAGCGCGGCGGGCGGCAGCGGGACGTTCGGCTGGTTCTACGCCCTGGTGTCCGACCCGGTCTGGCAGGCGGTGGTCGCGGTCGGCCTGGGCGTCCTGGTGTTCGTCGTCGGCACCTGGTGGCAGCGGCGGCACGGGGACGACTGACGCCCGGGCCTCAGCGGTCGCGCCAGTGCCGACCGCGCAGCCACCACTCCAGCCGCCGGGTCACCCACGGCAGCAGCAGGTAGGTCATCACCGGGGTGAGCGTCAGCGTCATCACCGCGACCCGCAGGACGACGTGCAGGTCGGCCAGCAGCGCACCGAGGGTGACCGTGGCCAGCAGGTTCAGCGGGAAGAAGACCAGCCAGATCGTCGTCGCCTGCTTCCAGCGCGGCGGAGCGGCCGGCGGGCTCACCGCCTGCGGCAGCTCGGTGGCCGCCTCGACCGGCGGGTCGAACCAGCCCTCGATCCCGGTGCGCCGCTCGGTGCGGGTCATCTCGGCCAGGCCCTGGGCCGAACCGAGCCACCAGCGCCGCTGCGGGCTGGCCTCCCAGGCGGCCAGGCTGGCCGGTGAGTCGAAGCGGCACAGCATGTGCCACTCGTCGGCATCGTGGC
The DNA here is from genome assembly GCF_054177765.1 of Modestobacter lacusdianchii. Classification (NCBI taxonomy): domain Bacteria; kingdom Bacillati; phylum Actinomycetota; class Actinomycetes; order Geodermatophilales; family Geodermatophilaceae; genus Modestobacter; species Modestobacter lacusdianchii. The sequence continues at coordinate 130,451 of NZ_JBJJTJ010000006.1, forward strand.
GTGGGCGGACCCAGCCACCGCCGAGGAACCCGGGGAAGTCCTCGGCCATCGTCAGTCCCGCCTGGATCCAGGCGGTCATCTCCACCGCGTGGGCCGGGTCGGCCCGCCGGGTGAACGAGACGGTCACCGGCAGCTGCGGGGTCTCCGCGAGCGCCGGCGCCGGGGCAGTGCTCTCCATGCACCCAGGATCGCTGCTCCGGATGACGGCGGGATGTCGGGTCCCTCACCACCCGCGCTGCGGCGTGGCGCTGGGCCGGCGCACAGCTGCGCTGGTCACGATCAGCGGGTGGACGCCGTCAGCTCGTTCTGGGACCAGGTCACCGCGTCCTCTCCCCCGCTCCCGGGCGGGCTGCTCGTGCTCACCGCCGTGCTCGCCGCCGCCGTGGTGTGGTCGCGGGCGCTGTGGTCGCGGGCCCGGCACTCGGTGACCATCGCGCACGAGGGTGCGCACGGCCTGGCCGCCCTGGTCACCGGCCGGCGGCTGGCCGGCATCCGGCTGCACTCGGACACCTCCGGCGTCACCGTCTCGGCCGGGCGGCCGACCGGGCCCGGGATGGTGCTGACCGCGGCCGCGGGCTACACCGGGCCCGGGCTGTTCGGCCTGGGCGCCGCGGCGCTGCTGGCGGCCGGGCACGCGATCGGCCTGCTGTGGGCACTGCTCCTGCTGCTCGCGCTGCTGCTGGTGCAGATCCGCAACTGGTACGGGCTGTGGTCGGTGCTGGTCACCGGCGCCCTGGTCTTCGCCGCCACCTGGTGGCTGCCCGCCACCGGCCAGGCGGTGTTCGCCCACGTCGTCACCTGGTTCCTGCTGCTGGCCGCACCGAAGACGGTGCTGGAGCTGCAGGCCAAGCGCCGCTCGGGCTCGGCCCGGGACTCCGACGCCGACCAGCTGGCCCGCCTCACCGGCCTGCCGGGCCTGGCCTGGGTGGCCGTCTTCCTGCTGGTCGACGTCGGCGCCCTCCTCCTCGGCGCCTGGTGGCTCCTCCACGCCTCCGCCGTCCTCCCCTGACCCAGGGTCCCCCAGCCCCGAACGGCGCCCTACCGGCCCCGTCGCAGGGCCCCGCGCCGAGCCTGCGAGGCGTGGGGGGCGACGGGGTCCTTGTTCAGTCGCTGGTGGGGCGGTGGCGGCGCCGGGGTGCTGCGTGCGGCGGCTGGTGCACCGGAGCGACGTCCGGCGCCGGTGGGATCTCCAGCTCCTGGCCCTCGGGGGTGACCAGGAACGGGGTGCCGTGGTGGGCGATCTCCAGCGGGTCGTCACCGTGCACCAGCCGGTAGGTGGCCTTCTCCGGGGTGATGGTCACCGACACGCAGCGCCCCTGGAACGCCACCCGGAACCGCAGTCGGCTCAGCCGCGGCGGCAGCCGGGGGGCGAAGGTCAGCCGGCCACCGTGGTCGCGCATCCCGCCGAACCCGCCGACGGCGACCATCCAGCCCCCGGCCAGCGAGGCGATGTGCAGTCCGTGGCCGCTGTTGCCGTGCAGGTTCTGCAGGTCGGTCAGCGCGGCCTCGCCCCAGTAGTCGTAGGCCAGCGACAGGTGACCGGTCTCCGCGGCGATCACCGCCTGCACCGCGGCGGAGAGGGAGGAGTCGCGCACCGTCCGGGCCTCGTAGTAGGCGAAGTCGGCGATCTTCTCCTCGAGGGTGAACGCGTCTCCCCGCAGGTGCAGCGCCATCACCAGGTCGGCCTGCTTGACCACCTGCTTGCGGTAGATGTCGAAGTAGGGGAAGTGCAGCAGCAGCGGGTACTGGTCGGGCAGGGTGCCCTCGAAGTCCCACTCCTGGTGGTGGGTGAAGCCCTCGGACTGCTCGTGCACCCCGAGGTCGGCGTTGAACGGCACCCGCATCGCGTCGGCGGCCCGGGTCCAGAGGTCGACCTCGTCCGCCCCCACCTGCAGCCGTGCGGCGGTGTCGGGCTGGCGGCCGACGGCGGCGACGGCCTCGCGCAGGTTCCGCTGCGCCATCAGGTTCGTGTAGACGTTGTTGTCCACCACGGCGGTGTACTCGTCCGGGCCGGTCACCCCGTCGATCCGGAAGCCCCGCCCGTCGTCGAAGTGGCCCAGCGAGGCCCACAGCCGGGCGGTCTCCACCAGCAGCTCGGTGCCGTAGTCGCGGTCGAAGACGTCGTCCTGGGTGGCCGCGGTGTACCGGGCGACGGCGTCGGCGATGTCGGCGTTGATGTGGAAGGCCGCCGTCCCGGCCGGCCAGTACCCCGACGTCTCCTCCCCGCGGATGGTCCGCCACGGGAAGGCCGCGCCGTCGTGGCCCAGCTGCCGGGCCCGTTCGCGGGCGGCGTCCAGGATGGAGTGCCGCCACAGCAGGGCGTCCCGGACGGCGCCGGGGGCGGTGTAGGTGAGCACCGGCAGCACGTAGGTCTCGGTGTCCCAGAACGTGTGCCCGTCGTACCCGTCGCCGGTCAGCCCCTTGGCCGGGATCGGCTGGCGCTCGGCGCGCAGCCCGGCCTGCAGGACGTGGAACATGCCGACCCGCACGGCCTGCTGCAGCTCGTCGTCGCCCTCGATCTCGACGTCGGCCTCGTCCCAGTGCCGGTCCAGCAGCTCGCGCTGCTCGCGCGCCAGCCGCTCCCAGCCGGCCAGCTTGGCGGTGGCCAGCGCCCCCTCCACCTGGTCGCGGACGGCGGCTGCCGACCGGCGGCTGGACCAGCCGTACGCCAGGTACTTGACCAACCGCAGCTTCGAGCCGGCCGGCAGCCGGGCGGCGAGGGTGTAGCGCGCCAGGTCCGGTGAGGTCTCCAGCTCCTCGGTGGCCGAGTCGGGGACGTCGACCTCGTGGTCCATCCCGGCGGCCATCCGCAGCTTGCTGCGCCGCGTCCGGTGCACCAGGACGGCGTGCCGGCCACGACCCACGTGCAGCTCCGACTGCAGCGGCCGGGTCATCGCCGCGGCGGCCCGCGGGTCGTCGGACTCGGTCGTGGTGACCTGCTCGTTGGCCAGCAGGTCCGACTGCAGCGCGATGTAGAGGTCGCCCTGGTCGTCGGTGCACTCGACCTCGTACTCGACGGCGGCGATCGACCGGCGGGTCAGCGACACCAGCCGGGTGCTGGTCACCCGCACCTGGCGACCGCTGGGGCCCCGCCACTCGGTCACCCGCCGGAGCACCCCGTTGCGCAGGTCCAGCGTCCGCCGGTGCCCGACCACGTCGCCGTACTGCAGGTCCAGCGGGGTGTCCCCCACCAGCAGCCGGATGAGCTTGCCGTCGGTCACGTTGACCACGGTCTGCCCCTGCTCGGGGAAGCCGTAGCCGGCCTCGGCGTAGGGCAGCGGCCGCTCCTCGAAGAAGCCGTTGAGGTACGTGCCCGGGACGACGGTGGGCTCCCCCTCGTCCAGCGTCCCGCGCATCCCGATGTGCCCGTTGGCGAGGGCGAACACCGACTCGTTCACACCCAGCGAGGCCAGGTCGATGCCCACCTCGGTGAGCGACCAGGGCTCGACGGCGAAGTGCGCGCGCCCCTCGGTCACCGGATCTCCGTCAGCAGCTCGTCGAGGTCGGCGACGACGACGTCGGCGCCCTGCTCCCGCAGCCCCGCCGCCTGCCCGACCCGGTCGACGCCGACGACGAAGCCGAACCCACCGGCCCGGCCGGCGGCCACCCCGGAGAGGGCGTCCTCGAAGACCGCTGCCTGCGCCGGGGCGACACCCAGGACGCGGGCACCGGCGAGGAACGTGTCCGGGGCCGGCTTGCCGCGCAGCCCCTGCTCGGCGGCGACGACGCCGTCCACCCGGGTGTCGATCAGGTCGGCGAAGCCACCGGCGGCGACCACGCTCTCGCCGTTGGCCGAGGCGGTCACCACGGCGGTGGCCAGCCCGGCCTCCTTGGCCGCCCGCAGGTAGCGCATCGACCCCTCGTAGACCTGGACGCCGTGCTCGTCGAGCTCGGCCAGGATCAGCTGGTTCTTGCGGGTGGCGACGCCGGCGACGGTGGGGGCGTCGGCCGGGTCGTCGTCGCTGCCCTCGGGCAGGGTGATGCCGCGGCTGGCGAGGAAGTCGCGGACGCCGTCCTTGCGCGGCTTGCCGTCGACGAAGCGGTTGTAGTCCTCGGCGCTGAACTCGGCCGCCGACGGGTCCTGGGCCCGGAGGAACTCGTCGAAGGTGCGCTTCCAGGCAGCCTGGTGCACCTTCGCCGTCTGGGTCAGGACCCCGTCGAGGTCGAACAAGCAGGCCCGGATGTCTTCGGGGAGTCCCAGCACGCCCGACACGCTACGTCGGCGTCGCCGCGTCGACCCGTCGAGCCCCCGCTCCCCCGCTCCCCCGCCCGTCCGGTGGCCGGCCCGGCGCCCGCCCGAGGTCCTTGCCGCCCGCCCGGAGGGCGTCCCCTCTGCCGAGGTGAGCTGGTCCCCTGGGTCGGGGACGGCGGGTGCGTTGGCCGGCTCAATGTTGGGGATAACGGTCGTACCGGAGGGTGTCGGCGGGGCCGTGGGCCGGTGACCGGGCAGGGGCCGGCGCCGCTGCCTAGGGTCGGGAGCGCGTGCGGCCCCCTGCCGCACTGGCCCACGGGCCAGCCCACCCCGTCCCCGAGGAGGACCCGGCATGGCCGGTCGACCGACCCCGCCCAACCCGTACGACTTCCTCCCGCAGGTCCCGAGCTTCACGGTCACCAGCACCGACATCAGCTCCGGCGAACGCCTCCCCGCTCCGCACGCCAGCGGCAAGATGGGCGTGCCGGGTGGCGAGGACGTGTCCCCGCAGCTGAGCTGGTCCGGCTTCCCCGAGCAGACGCGCGGCTTCGCGGTCACCGTCTACGACCCGGACGCCCCCACGGCCAGCGGCTTCTGGCACTGGGCCGTGGCCGGCATCCCGGCCTCGGTGACCGACCTGCCCCGCGGCGCCGCCGACGGCGGCCTCCCCGAGGGCGCGGTGCAGCTGCGCAACGACGCCGGGTTCGCCGGCTTCGTCGGCGCCGCTCCCCCGGCCGGCCACGGCACGCACCACTACTACGTCGTGGTCCACGCGCTGGACACCGCCGACCTCGGGGTGCCGGCCGAGGCCACCCCGGCCTACCTGGGCTTCAACCTGTTCAGCCACACCCTGGCCCGCGGCACGATCGTGGGCACGTTCGACATCGAGTGAACCCACCGGCCGGGGCGGACCACCCGTCCCGGCCGGCCGGGCGTCGCCCCGGGCCGCCCGGCGCCCGGCCGGTTCAGCCGGCCGGGCGCTCCGCGACGCAGCTGGTGGCGATCCGGGCGAACCCCGCCCGCTCGTACACCCGGGCGACGTCGTCGTCCCCGGCGGAGAGGAAGACCAGGTCCGCGGTCTGCTGCGCGTGCTCGACCAGCGCGGAGGTGAGCCCCGCGCCGAGCCCGCGCCCGCGGAAACGGGGCAGCGTGACCACGCCGACCACCTCGCTGACCTCGGTGCCGCCGACGTCCACCGGCTGGTGCGAGCCGATCGCGACCGGCTGGCCGTCGTCGACGGCCACCATCATCACCGTGCGCCCCGACGCCACCCGCTCCCGGAGCACCTCCGTGGGCGGCACCTCCGCCGGGCCCGGGTCGTGCCGCGCGACGTCGGGGACGCCCTGCGCCGGCTCGCCGTCCGGTACGGGGCCACCGGCGAACGCCAGCGCGATCAGCCGCTGGTAGAGACCCAGCCGTGGGTCGTCGGCACCGACCAGGAACAGCCGCACCTCACTCGGCAGCAGCACCGAGACCGGGTCGGCGGCCACCAGCAGCGGCAGCTCCTCGACCCGCAGGCCGGCCGACCGCGCCACCGAGGCCAGGCCCCGGCAGCGGTCGCCGAGCCACTCCAGCGACGCGGGCAGCCCGGACCGCTCCTGCAGCTCCACGGCGGCTCGCACGTCGGCCTCGGTGACCTCGGCCTCCTGGCCCGGGAGCGGGCGGGCCGGGTAGGGCCACTCCGGCGACCCGATCGGCACCTGGAGCGCACCGACGGTGTGCACCTGGGCGTCCGACAGCGGAGCGAGCGCGAAGTAGCGCTCGATCCGGTCCAGCAAGCCGGTCGACGACACGCTCAGACCCTAGACGCCCCGCCGCTCCGGACCGCCTACCCGGCGGCCGGGACCACCCCGTCGGGGGGCTCGGGGCGGGCAGGCGGCACCATGGGCGCCGTGACGGCCGGAACGCGAGCGCAGGTCTCGCCCTTCACCGCCTTCGACCGCGCGTCGTGGCGGGCGCTGGCGGCCGGCGGCGAGCTGCCGCTGGACGACGCCGACGTGCGGGCGCTGGCCACCCTCGGCGACCGGATCGACCTGGACGAGGTCGCCACCGTGTACCTGCCGCTGGCCCGGCTGCTGCACCTGCACGTCACCGCCAGCCGGCGGCTGTGGGCGGCACAGACCCAGTTCCTGGGGGCGCGCACCGAGAAGGTGCCCTTCGTGATCGCGGTCGCCGGCAGCGTCGCGGTCGGCAAGAGCACCACCGCCCGGCTGCTGCAGGCGCTGCTGGCCGCCGCGCCCGACACGCCGCGGGTCGACCTGGTCACGACCGACGGCTTCCTGCTGCCCAACGCCGTCCTGGAGTCCCGTGGCCTGCTGGGCCGCAAGGGGTTCCCGGAGAGCTACGACCGGCGGGCCCTGCTGCGGTTCATGGCCGACGTGAAGTCGGGCAAGCCGGCGGTCAGCGCCCCGCTGTACTCGCACTCCTCCTACGACGTGCTGCCCGGCGAGCGGCAGGTGGTCGACTCCCCCGACGTGCTGGTCCTCGAGGGGCTGAACGTGCTGCAGGCCGGCGGGCGGGCCAACGGGCGGGTGCCGGAGGTCTTCCTCTCCGACTTCTTCGACTTCTCCGTCTACGTCGACGCCACCGAACACGACATCTCGCAGTGGTACGTCGAGCGCTTCCTGGCCCTGCGTCGCACCGCGTTCCAGGACACCAGCGCCTACTTCCACCGCTTCGCCGACCTGACCGACGAGGAGGCGACGACGACCGCGCTCGGCATCTGGTCGGCGGTCAACGAGCCGAACCTGCGGCTGAACATCGCCCCGACCCGCTCGCGTGCCCGGCTGGTGCTGCAGAAGGCGGCCGACCACTCGGTGCGCCGGGTGCTGCTGCGCAAGCTCTGAGCCCCAGGAGCCGACGACCACGTCGGCGCTCGACTGCCGCTGGGACCCTGCGCCCGGTCGCCCTGCCGCCGGCCCGGGACGCCGCCGCGGTCAGCTCTGGCCGACGACGTCCAGCGTGGTGCCGAGGTCGTCCGGGGCGCCCTGCGCCCGGGAGGGCTCGGCGGCCACCGGCGGGTGCTCCTCGTGCGGCTCCTCGAACGCCTCCGGTGAGGGGCAGGAGCAGACGAGGTTGCGGTCGCCGTAGGCACCGTCGATCCGGCGCACCGGCGACAGGTAGCCGCGGCCCACCAGCCGGCGCACCGGGTACACGGCCACCTCGCGCGGGTAGGGCCGATCCCACTCCCCCGCCAGCATCTGCAGCGTGTGCGGGGCGTTGCGCAGCGGGTTGTCGGTGCGGTCGTACTCCCCGGTGGCGACCTTCTCGATCTCGCCGCGGATGTGCACCATGGCCTCCACGAACCGGTCGAGCTCGGCCCTGTCCTCGCTCTCGGTCGGCTCCACCATCAGCGTCCCGGCGACCGGGAAGCTCATCGTCGGCGCGTGGAACCCGAAGTCGATCAGCCGCTTGGCGATGTCGTCGTTGGTGACGCCGGTGGCCTTGGTCAGCGGCCGGATGTCCAGGATGCACTCGTGCGCCACCAGGCCGGTGGCACCGGTGTAGAGCACCGGGTAGTGCGGCCGCAGCCGCTCGGCCACGTAGTTGGCGGCCAGGATCGCGTGCTCGGTGGCCTTGAGCAGCCCGTCGGGGCCCATCAGCCGCAGGTAGGCCCAGGAGATCGGCAGGATCCCCGCCGAGCCCCAGGGGGCACCGGAGATCGGGGCGCCGGTGCCGCCGGTCTCCACCAGCGGGTGGCCGGGCAGGAAGGGCACCAGGTGCTCCCGGACGCCGATCGGCCCGACGCCGGGGCCACCGCCGCCGTGCGGGATGCAGAAGGTCTTGTGCAGGTTCAGGTGGCTCACGTCGGAGCCGAACCGGCCCGGCTTGGCCAGCCCCACCAGGGCGTTGAGGTTCGCGCCGTCGACGTAGACCTGCCCGCCGGCGTCGTGCACCGCGGCGCAGATCTCCTGCACCTCGACCTCGAACACCCCGTGGGTCGAAGGGTAGGTGATCATGATCGCGGCGAGCCGATCGGCGTGCGCGTCGACCTTGGCGCGCAGGTCGGCGAGGTCGACGTTGCCGGCCTCGTCGCAGGCGACGACCACGACCCGCATCCCGGCCATGACCGCGCTGGCGGCGTTCGTGCCGTGCGCCGAGGACGGGATGAGGCAGACGTCGCGGTGCTCGTCACCCCGGCTGTGGTGGTAGGCGCGGATGGCCATCAGCCCGGCGAACTCGCCCTGCGAGCCGGCGTTGGGCTGCACGCTGACCGCGGCGTAGCCGGTGACCTCGGCCAGCCCGTCGCAGAGCTCGCCGATCAGCTGGGCGTAGCCGCGGGCCTGCTCGACCGGGGCGAAGGGGTGCAGGCCGGCGAACTCCGGCCAGGTGATGGCGGCCATCTCGGTGGCGGCGTTGAGCTTCATCGTGCAGGAGCCCAGCGGGATCATCGTGCGGTCCAGCGCGAGGTCCTTGTCCGAGAGCCGGCGCAGGTAGCGAAGCATCGCCGTCTCCGACCGGTGCTCGCTGAACACCGGGTGGGTCAGGAACTGGGTGCGGCGGCGCAGCGCAGCGGGCAGGGCGTCGGCGCCACCGTCGTCGAGCACGGCGTGGTCGGCGGCGACACCGAAGGCCTCGGCCACGAGCTCCAGCGTCGGCAGCGTGGTGGTCTCGTCGACGGCGACCGCGACGGTGTCGGCGTCGACCCGGCGCAGGTTGACCCGGCGCGCGGCGGCCGCGGCGACGACCTCGTCGGCCCGCCCGGGCACCGAGACGCTGAGGGTGTCGAAGAACTCCTCGTGCACCAGCGACAGCCCGCCGGCGCGCAGCCACGTGGCCAGCGCCAGCGCCGTCCGGTGCACGCGGGCCGCGATGGCGGTGAGCCCCTCGGGCCCGTGGTAGACGGCGTAGGCGCCGGCCATGATGGCCAGCAGCACCTGCGCGGTGCAGATGTTGCTGGTCGCCTTCTCGCGGCGGATGTGCTGCTCACGGGTCTGCAGCGCCAGGCGGTAGGCGACGTCCCCGTCGGCGTCCACCGACACCCCGACCAGCCGGCCGGGCAGCTGGCGGGCCAGGCCCTCCCGGACGGCGAGGTAGCCGGCGTGCGGGCCGCCGTAGCCCATCGGGACGCCGAAGCGCTGGGTGGTGCCGCAGGCGACGTCGGCGCCCCACTCCCCCGGCGCCTCGAGCAGCGTCAGGGCGAGCAGGTCGGCGGCGACGACGACGGCGGCCCCGGCCTGGTGGGCGGCCTCGGCCAGCGCCCGGTGGTCACGCACCGCCCCGCTGGCACCGGGGTGCGCCAGCAGCACGCCGAAGGCCCCCGCTTCGGGCAGGTCGGTGGGCCAGCCACCGGACAGGTCGGTGACGTGCAGGCCGATGCCCAGCGGCTCGGCCCGGGTGCGGAGCACCGCGAGGGTCTGCGGCAGCGTGTCTGCGTCGACGACGAACACGGCGTCGACCTTGGCCCGGCCGGCCCGGCGGACCAGGGTCATCGCCTCGGCGGCGGCGGTCGCCTCGTCCAGCATCGAGGCGCCGGCCACCGGCAGCCCGGTGAGGTCGGCGACCATCGTCTGGAAGTTGATCAGCGCCTCGAGCCGGCCCTGGCTGATCTCGGGCTGGTAGGGCGTGTAGGCGGTGTACCAGGCCGGGTTCTCCAGGATGTTCCGCTGGATGACCGTCGGGGTGATCGTGCCGCTGTACCCCAGGCCGATCAGCGAGGTGAACACCTCGTTCGCCGCGGCGCGCTCGCGCAGCTCGGCGAGCACGGTGGCCTCGTCGGCGGCGGCGGGGAGGTCCAGCGGCGTCCGGTCGCGGACCCCCTCGGGCACGCAGGCGTCGGCGAGTGCGGCGAGCGAGTCGTGGCCCACGACCTCGAGCATCGCCGCGGTGTCGTCCGGTCGCGGGCCGATGTGCCGGGCCGCGAACGACCCCTGCGTGCTCAGCTCGGCGAGCGAGGGCAGCGCCTCGGTGCGGAGTCCGTCAGAGCCAGAGTTCAGGTCGCCCACTGCAACGACGCTACCAGCGGCTCAGCGGCCTCCGGCCGAGTCGCGCGGGACCGGTCGGCGGGCCGGCGCCGTACCGCGGCGCGCGCCGACGCACCCGGCATGGTGCGGCCCGACCCCCTCTCCGGGGGCCGCCGCGAGTGGGAGGACCCCGTCCTCCTCATCCCTCGCACGCTCGGGACGAGCCTCGGGACGGAGCCGGGGAGAGGGGGCCTTCGTCAGGCGCTGGCGGCGCGGCGACGGCGCCGGGCGGACAGCTCGTCGTCGGCAGCCGCGCCACTGCCGCCCAGCCGCTCGGCGGGCAGCTCGGCCAGCTCGCCGGACAGCTCGCGCAGCGCACCGGAGACCGCGATCCCGAAGACGCCCTGGCCACCGGCGAGGAGGTCGACGACCTCCTCGGCGGAGGTGCACTCGTAGACCGTCGCGCCGTCGGACAGCAGGGTGATGTTGGCCAGGTCCTTGACCCCGCGGGTGCGCAGGTGGTCGACGGCCTTGCGGATGTTCTGCAGCGAGACGCCGGTGTCGAGCAGTCGCTTGACGACCTTGAGCACCAGGATGTCGCGGAAGGAGTAGAGCCGCTGGGTGCCCGACCCGGTGGCGGTGCGCACCGAGGGGGCGACCAGACCGGTGCGGGCCCAGTAGTCGAGCTGCCGGTAGGTGATGCCGGCGGCGGCGCAGGCCGTCGGGCCGCGGTACCCGACCACGTCGGTGTCGACCTCGTCGTAGGAGGGCGCACCCACGGCCGCGTCGCTGAACAGCTGACCCTGCGATCCGTTGTCCTGATCGCTCATGGGCAGCGCCTCCTCGAGTTCCGCACCCAGCACCTGGGCCGCGCCCGCGCTGTCGCCGGGGCGGTCACGAGGCGGGGCTCCGGGAGTTCCACACACGTGATTCGCTGACCGTAGGCGCGCACCGATGACCGGTCAACCGAAGGCAGCGGCGTGTCGCAGTCCTCACCCCAACGGGGGTGCCCTCGGCCCCCCGGCCCCCTCTCAGGGCCCCACCCCGAGCTCGCGAGGGGTGAGGGGGTCCTCCCTCAGGCCGGGCCGCCGGAGCCGGACCCGGCGCCGAAGTCCTCGGGGCTGATGTTGTCGAGGAACTCGCGGAATTTCTCCACCTCGTCCTCCTGCTCGTCGGGGATCTCGATCCCCACCTCGTCGAGCAGCTCCTCCGCCCCGTAGATCGGGGCGCCGGTGCGGACGGCGAGCGCCACGGCGTCCGACGGGCGGGCGCTGACGGTCCGCTCGTCACCGAACAGCAGCTCGGCGAGGTAGATGCCGTCGCGCATCTCGGTGATGTGCACCGCCTCGAGGCTGGCCCCCAGCGCGGTGACCACCTCGCGCAGCAGGTCGTGCGTCATCGGCCGGGCCGGGCGGACGCCCTGCTGCTCGAAGGCGATGGCCGCTGCTTCCACGGCACCGATCCAGATCGGGAGGTAGCGCTCCCCCTGGGTCTCCTTGAGCAGCAGGATGGGCTGGTTGCCCGGCAGCTCGACCCGGACGCCGACGACCCTGAGCTCCTGCACGGCTGGCTCCCCTCCGCTGACTTCCCCCGTCGACCGCACGTCCGCTCCCGGCGTCGGCCGGTGTGCGTCGGAGCGTGCCCCTGCCCGCTCAACGGTACGCCAGTGATCAGCCGCCGAGGACCTCGCGGAGACGGGCGGCCAGCAGCGCCGAGTGCAGCTGGGCGGAGAGCCCGGCGAGCTCCTGCAGCTGCTCCCCCGCGCGGGAGTGCGCGTCCTCCGACCGCGCCCGCAGCACCGGGGCGACCAGCTGCTCCAGCAGCGCCGCCTCCCGCTCGACGGCGGTGCGGTAGACCCGCAGGTGACGCGGTTCGATGCCGTGCTGCGCCAGGCCCGCGGCGGCCTTGGCCACCGGCAGGTCGCCGGGGCGCAGCCTGCCCTGGGCGTCCTGGCTGACCAGCCCGAACTGGACGCAGTCGGCCAGCTGCTCGTCGGTCAGGCCCGCGGCCCGGGCGAACTCGGCCGCCGGCACGGGGGCGGTGCCGGCGAGCTCGCCGGCACCGCCCGGGCCGTCCCCGGCGGTCGGCACGGGCTCACCCCGGTCCCGGGCGTCGAGCTGCTCCTTGATCACCCGCAGCGGCAGGTACTGGTCGCGCTGGGCGGCCAGCACGTACCGCAGCCGGACGACGTCGGCACCGGAGAACTTCCGGTAGCCCGACGGCGTCCGCTGGGGGTGGACCAGCTCCTCCGACTCCAGGTAGCGGATCTTGCTGATCGTGACCTCGGGGAAGTCGCCGCGCAGCAGCGACAGGACCTCGCCGATGGTGAACCGGGGCGTCGTGTCGTCGGTGTCCCGGTCAGCGCTGCCGCTGGGCTGGGGCACCGCGGTCATGCGCCGGCCGGCTCGCCCGTCCGCGGCCCGGTCAGGTAGACCAGGCGGAACTTGCCGATCTGGACCTCGTCGCCGCCGGCGAGCGAGGCCACGTCGACCGGCTCGCGGTTGACGTAGGTGCCGTTGAGGCTGCCGACGTCGTGCACGGTGAAGCCGCCGCCCTCGCGGTGGAACTCGACGTGCCGCCGGCTGACCGTGACGTCGTCCAGGAAGATGTCGCTGTCGGGGTGCCGACCGGCGGTGGTCACCTCCTGGTCGAGCAGGAAGCGGCTGCCGGCGTTCGGGCCGCGCTTGACCACGAGCAGCGCGGACCCGGCCGGCAGGGACTCCACGGCGCCGGCGTGCGCGTCCGCGGTCGACTCGGCGACCTCGGCCTGCTCGCCGGAGTCCTCCCCGCCGACCTTGGGGATGATGCTGGTCGACTCACCGACCCGCTCGGGGCTCAGCGCGGCGCCGCACTGCGCGCAGAAGCGGCTGCCCTCGGGGTTCTGGTGGCCACATCGAGTGCAGAGCACGTCGGTCTCCTCCGGTGCAGGGGGCACCGCCGCGGGCCTGGTGGTACGGCCGCGGTCGGCCGGCGGACGACGAGCCGGTCGGCCCGCCGCAGGTCGGCCGCCGCATGGTCGCGGTCGGGCCGGGGATCATGGAACCAGCGGCCGACCCGAGGGTCAACCGCACGTACAGGGTGAGGGTCGGGTGCTGCCGCTGGACTCACGGCTCGACCGTCTGCGCTGATGATAGTGATCGACGGTGCACCCGCCCGACCGGCGGGGTGCCCGGACGTCCGCGCACCGGAGGACCGGACGCTGCGACGCGGGAGCTGCACCGGCGAGAGGTCAGGAGCCGGCGACGACGGCCTCGTACGCGGCTGCGTCGAGCAGGTCGGCCGTGGGGTCCTGGTCACCGCTGACCCGGACCTCGACCAGCCAGCCGGCGCCGTAGGGGTCGCTGTTCACCGTCTCCGGGGCGTCGGTGAGCACGTCGTTGACCGCGGTCACCACGCCGGTCACCGGGGAGTAGACGTCGGAGACGGACTTGGTCGACTCGACCTCGCCGATCGCCGCCCCGGGCGCGACCTCCGCGCCCACGTCGGGCAGCTGCACGAACACGATGTCGCCCAGGGCGTCCTGGGCGTGGTCGGTGATCCCGACCCGGACCACCGTGTCAGCCCCCTCGGTGCCCTGGACCAGCGCCCACTCGTGCTGGTCGGTGTAACGACGGTCGTCGGGCGTGGCCATGCGGGCGTCTCCAGTGTTCGGTTCGGTCGTTGCTCGGTCAGGACTGTGCGCGCTTCGGCCAGTGCGCGGTCCGGCCCCCTCGCAGGGGCCCGGACCGAGCGCAGCGAGGGCTGGGGGGCGAGGGGGTCCTTCGTTCAGTCCCCGCTGCCGGGCTCAGCGTATTGAGGCTCGTCCAGCGGCCGCAACGCGTCCACGACGACCTGCTCGGACTGGACGATGTCCACGCTGCCCTGGCGGCGGTTGACCACCGACGGGGACACCCCGCCGGGGATGTTCATCGCGGTCGCCATGTCCTCGGGTGAGCCGATCACCTCGAAGACGTAGGGCGACTCGATCGGGATGCCGTCGATCGACAGGTCGCCGGGCTCACCGGTGACCGCGCTGCTCACCCCGATCCGGACGTCGTTGATCTGCATCGTCTCCGCACCCGCCCCGCGCAGCTCCTGGATGGCGTTGAGGACGTCGGCGACGGTGACCGCGTCCTGGGGGTCACGGATGGTCATGACCAGCCCCTCCCCCTGCGCCGGCACCGTGCCGTTGAGGATGCCCAGCGTCTCCGCGCGCTGCCGCGCCTCCTCCAGCGCGGCGGCCGCGGCGCTGTCGGAGTTGCCGAGCTGCTCCAGCGCCGTCCGCTGGTCGGCGATCTCCTGGCGGAGCCGGTCCTGCTGGGCGGTCAGGTCGTCGAGGATGCGGACCAGGTCCTCCTCGCGGGCACCCACCAGGGCCTGGTCGGTGTCGGTGTTGCGCACCTGGACGGCGAAGGCGAAGCCCAGCAGCAGGGTGAGCACACCGATCAGCGTCGCGGCCAGGGGGTCCCGTCGCCGGCGGCGCGCTGCGGGGGCACCGCCCGGGGGCTCCGACGGCTCGTCCCGGAGACCCGGGACGACGCCCGGCCCCTCCGTCGGCTCGTCGGGGTGCGGCCGCTGCCCGGTCGCCTCCCCGGGGCCCGGCCGGGCACCCCGCGGCTCCGGGACCGCCGCCTCCGCGTGCTCGCCGCCGGCCTCCCCCGAGGGGGCGGCGTCCCCTCTCCGGCGGCCCGGACCGTCGCCGGCCCAGCGGCCGGGCTGCTGCCCGCCGCTCATGCGCGGAACAGGTGCCGGCGGATCGCCGCGGCGTTGCCGAAGATCCGGATGCCGAGGACGACGACGACCGCGGTGGACAGCTGGGCCCCGACGCCGAGCTGGTCGCCCAGGAACACGATGAGCCCGGCGACCACGACGTTCGAGACGAACGACACGACGAAGACCTTGGCGTCGAAGATGCCGTCGAACCGGGCGCGCACGCCGCCGAAGACCGCGTCGAGCGCGGCGACCACGGCGATCGGCAGGTACGGCTGCAGCCAGAGCGGCACGCTGGGGTCGAGCAGCAGCCCCAGCACCACACCGACCGCGAGTCCGAGGATCGGGATCACGCGTCAGCCTCCGTCGGTGAGCGGGTCGGTGGTGGCGGCGTCGGTTGTGGCGGCGTCGCCGGTGCCGGCGGGCGCGTCCCCGGGCTCCTCGGCCAGGGGCGCTGCGTGGCGCAGCTCGGCGCTGGTGCCGGCCGGCAGGTCGAGGTCGTCGACCCGGGCGTAGTCGAACACGACGCCGAAGCTCTTCGTGAGGCCGGCCAGCGTCTGGGACTCCGGGCTGGGCACGAACCGCCGGGCCAGGTCGCCGGGATCCCCGATCGCCTCGATCTCGTAGGGGCTGAGCACCGGCCGGAAGTCGACCAGGATCGCGTCACCGGCCTGCCGGATCGCGGTGGTCGCGCCGATCCGCTGGCCGTCGATGCTGATCGCCTCGGCACCCGCGGCCCAGAGCGCGTTGACCGCCAGCTGCAGGTCGCCGTCCTGCACGATGCCGGCCAGGGCGACCTGGTCGGAGCCACCGACCGGGTCGCTGTCGGCAGCCGGCGGCGCATTGCCCAGCGTGACGCGCAGCCCCGGCCCGGAGACCGGCTGGACGGCGGCCCCCTGCTCGGCGGCGGCCAGCTGCTCGAGTGCCCGCTGACCCACGACGCTGCGGGCCAGCGCGCCCTCGCGGGTGCTGGCCACCTCGGCGGTGAGCTCCTCGAGCAGGGTGACCAGCTCGGCGTTGGCCTCGGTCTCCTCCACGACGTCCTCACGGAGCGCCTGACGGGCCTCCTCCCGCCCCTGCGCCCCGGCGGCGGCCTCGCGGTAGGTGATGGCCGCGAGGAGGCCGGTGAGCAGCAGGGTGAACGCGACGAGCAGCTGCCCGCGGTTCCGCCGCCACCACGGGCGCGGCGGACGCGGCTCGCCCGAGGCCTCGGCCCGGGCGCGGCGGGCGGCCCGGGCCTCCGTCGCCTGGCGGTAGGCCGGGTCGACGGTCTCGGCGAGCACCTGGTCCAGCAGCGAGGCGCCCAGGGAGCGCTGCCGGCCCGGGGGCGGGCCGCTCCCCTGCCGGGTGCTCACCTGCGCACCCCCGCCCGGCCGCCGGTCAGCAGGCCCACCGCCTGGACGACGTAGAACACCCCGGCCAGCACGTAGAGCGCCGCGCCCCACACGGTGAGCGCGTACGCGATCGGCGCGGCGACGGCCGCAGCGGTGCCCTGCCCGTCGGCCAGCAGCAGCAGCGGGAAGGCGTACAGCAGCAGGAAGGTGGCCGCCTTGCCCAGGTAGTGCACCTGCAGCGGTGGCCAGCCCGCGCGGC
Organism: Modestobacter lacusdianchii; assembly: GCF_054177765.1. Taxonomy (NCBI): domain Bacteria; kingdom Bacillati; phylum Actinomycetota; class Actinomycetes; order Geodermatophilales; family Geodermatophilaceae; genus Modestobacter; species Modestobacter lacusdianchii. The sequence goes on from NZ_JBJJTJ010000006.1 coordinate 146,828, forward strand.
GGAGCAGCAGCAGGGTCGCCGCGAGCACGAGCTCCCGGGCGAGCAGCACGACGACGACCCACAGCGGGATGACGTCGCGGATCACGAAGGCGACCAGCGTCGCCACGATGTAGAGCCGGTCGGCCGCCGGGTCGAGCAGGGCACCCAGCCGGCTGGACTGCCCCAGGGCGCGGGCCAGCTTGCCGTCGGCCCAGTCGGTGACGCCGGACAGCGCCAGCACCACGATCGCCCAGCCGTCGGCGTGCGGCCCCAGCAGCAGCCACAGGAACAGCGGGACGCCGAGCAGCCGCACCACCGAGAGCAGGTTGGGCAGGGTGAGCACCTGGTCGCCCAGGTCGTCGCGGTTCACCAGGGGTGCCGGGGCGCGGCTCCCCCGGGGTCCGTCCGCCGGGACGTCGGTCGCCCGATCGTCGGCCGTCGTCATCGCAGCTCCACCTCGCCGTCCACCGCGGGCCAGGTTAGTGCCCGGCGTCCACCTCCCCGGCCGCGACCGGCCCACCGACCACCGGTTCCTCCCCGGTCGGTACCGGGTGCGGTGGGCCGCTCACGGACCGGACACGGGCTCAGGCCGGGACCGGCTGCGGGTCCTCCGGGTCGTCGGGCGGCACGACCGGCGCCGGCGGCAGCGCCGGCTCGGCCGGGGCCGGCGGCAGGTCGTCGGGGGTGTCCGGGAGCAGGGGCCCCGGGTCGACCGGCGCCGGCTCGGCCGGGTCCAGCGGCGGGTACTGCGGGTCGGGCTCGACTCCCGGCTGGAGCAGCCGGGTGGTCACCTCGGTCATCGCACTGTCCTCTCCGTCCGGGCCCGGCCCACGACGTGGCCAGGCCCCTCCTCGGGAGCCGGTCCGGACCGCCCGTCCGTGAGGACGACGCCCGGGTCGGACCACCGTGTCACCGGCACCGTACGGCGGGGGTCCGGTGCGCGACCCGACCGGGCGGCCACCGGAGACGGCGCGCGCTCAGCGGCGGGCACCGGCACCGTGCGCCCTGGGGTGGACGCGACCGGGTCGCGCGCTGGCCGGCCCGCCCGACCACATCGGACCGAGCCGTCGTGGCCGCAGCCCTGCCCGCCAGCACCGTGCAGACGCGGACCTGCACCTGGTCCGACCCGGCCTGCGGGGAGGCGGTCACCTCCTCCGGGAGACAGCGAGCGGACACCGGTGCCCGCGGTCACGATGACGGGCAGGTCGTCGGACGAGACGGCAGAGGCCGTTCCCGGTGTTCCGGGAACGGCCTCTGACCTGCGACTTCTGTCGGGCTGACAGGATTTGAACCTGCGACCCCTTGACCCCCAGTCAAGTGCGCTACCAAGCTGCGCTACAGCCCGAGCTCCGAGTTCCCGGCGGAGCCGCCGGTCGCTCGATCGCTGCCGGAGCAGGTTACCTCACCGGCAGATCCGGTCCGACGACCGGGCCCGACGGTGCGGGCACCTACTTCTTCTTGTCCGCCCGCGCGTCGCGCACCTTGACCGAGACGTCGATCGGGGTGCCGTGGAAGCCGAACTGCTCGCGCAGCTTGCGCTCCAGGAAGCGGCGGTAGCCGGCCTCCAGGAACCCGGTGGAGAAGACGACGAACCGGGGTGGCCGGATGTCGGCCTGCGTCACGTACTTGATCTTCGGGGCGCGGCCGCCGCGGGCCGGCGGCGGGGTCTCCTGCACCAGCGCACGGATGAACGTGTTCAGCTCGGCGGTCGGCACCCGGGTCTCCCAGCCGGCCAGCGCCGTCTTCAGGTGGCCGGCCAGCTTGTTCACCCCGCGGCCGGTGGCCGCGGAGATGTTGACCCGGCTGGCCCACTTGATCCGGGCCAGGTCGCGGTCGACCTCCTTCTCCAGCTGGTCGTGCCGGTCCTCGTCGACGGCGTCCCACTTGTTGAAGGCGATGACCAGCGCGCGCCCGGCCTCGATCACCTGGGTGATCACCCGCTGGTCCTGCTCGCTGATCACCTCGTCGGCGGCGAGCAGCACCACGGCCACCTCGGCGGCCTCGATGGCGGCCTCGGTGCGCAGGCTGGCGTAGTACTCGGTGCCGCTGGCGGTGTTCACCTTGCGGCGCAGCCCGGCGGTGTCGACGAACTTCCACTCCTCCCCGCCGAGGGTGACCAAGGAGTCGACCGGGTCGACGGTGGTGCCGGCGACCGAGTCGACGACCGAGCGCTCCTCCTTGGACAGCCGGTTGATCAGGCTCGACTTGCCCACGTTGGGCCGGCCCACCAGCGCCACCCGGCGCGGTCCGCCGACCTCCTCGGTCTCCCGCGGCGCCTCCGGCAGCGCGTCGAGCACCAGGTCGAGCAGGTCACCGCTGCCGCGGCCGTGCAGCGCGCTGACCGAGTACGGCTCCCCGAGGCCCAGCGACCACAGCTCGGCGGCGTTGGACTCGCCCCGCTCGTCGTCGACCTTGTTCGCGACCAGGATCACCGGCCGGTCGCTGCGGCGCAGCACCCGGGCGGCGGCCAGGTCGGTCTCGGTGACCCCGACCGAGGCGTCGACGACCAGCACGATCACGTCGGCGGTCTTCATCGCGTACTCGGCCTGGCGGGCGATCGAGGCGGCCATGCCGGTCGCCTTGGGCTCCCAGCCGCCGGTGTCGACGACGGTGAAGTTCCGGCCGTTCCACAGCGCCTGGTACGGGATGCGGTCGCGGGTCACCCCCGGGACGTCCTGCACCACCGCGGCGCGGCGGCCCAGGAACCGGTTCACCAGGGTGGACTTGCCCACGTTGGGGCGCCCCACGATGGCCACCACCGGCAGCGGACCGGTGGGCTGGTCACCTCCGGGGAGGTCGTTGTCGGTGCTCATGCGGGCTCTCCTACTGCAGTGCGGGCCAGGTCGAGCACGCGCTCGACCACGGCCTCACGGTCCAGCCCGGTGCTGTCCACGACGATCGCGTCGGCAGCGGGGCGCAGCGGGCTGTCGGCCCGGCTGCTGTCGTACTCGTCGCGGCGGCGCAGGTCGGCGGCGATCTCGGCGATCCGCGCGGGGTCGGTCACGCCCAGCTGCCCGGCCCGCCGCTGGGCGCGCGCCTCGGGTGCGGCGGTCAGGTAGACCTTGAGCGTCGCCTCCGGCAGCACGACCGTGCCGATGTCCCGGCCCTCGACGACGACCGCGGCCGCCTCGGCGACCAGCGACCGCTGCCGGTCGACCAGCAGCCGGCGCACGGCCGGGACGGCGGAGACCGGCGACACCGTGCGGGTGACCTCGGCGCCGCGGATCCGCTCGGCGACGTCGACCCCGTCGACCAGCACGAGCTCGGCGTCGGCCGTCGTCCCGACCTGGATGTCGGCGGCCGCGACCGCGCGGGCGACCGCCTCGGCGTCGGTGAGGTCGACGCCGGCGTCCAGGACGGCCACGGTGGCCGCCCGGTACATGGCGCCGGTGTCCAGGTAGGCCGCGCCCAGCCGGGTCGCCACGTCACGGGCGACGCTGGACTTCCCGGTGCCCGAGGGCCCGTCCAGGGTGACCTGGCCGCGGAACTGCTCGCTCACTGCACTCTCTCCGTTCACTGCTCTTCCGGCGCCGTCCAGGGGCCCGCGGCGAGCCTGCGAGTCGTGGGGGGGACGGGGTCCTTCGATCACTGCGCGATGCCCCTGCGCAGCGACGTTCGCTCCGCTCCTCGCTCGCTGGCGCTCACTCGATGCTCACTCACTGCGCGATGTCCCGGCGGAGGGCGACCGCGCCCCGCAGGTAGACGTGCTGCACCTCGGCGCGGGTGCGCCCGGTCTCCACGTGCGCCATCAGCCGCAGCACCCGCGGCAAGGCGTGCGGGACGGCGATCTCGGTGGCACACATCAGCGGCACGTCACCCAGCCCCAGCTCCCGGGCGGCCAGCGCCGGGAACTCCGACACCAGGTCGGGGGTGGCGGTGAACAGGATGCTGATCAGGTCGGCGGGGTCGAGCTCGTTGCGCTCCAGCACGGTGCCGACCAGCTCGCGGGTGGCCTCGAGGACCTCGTCCCGGTCGTCAGCGGCCACCTGCGTGGCACCCCGGATGGCTCGGACGGCCACGGCACTCTCCTCGATCGATGCAGCACCCGGGTCGCCAGGCACCTCGGTCGAGTCTACGGAGGCCGCGCCACCCGCTCCGCCCCACCGCAGGACGGCGGGGCGGAGCGGCAGCTCAGCCGAGCGGGGCGATGCCCCAGACGGCGGTGGTCGACTCGCCCGGCTCGAGCCGGCGGATGCCCTCACCGGTGGCCAGCGCGTTCGGCGGGCAGGTCATCGGCTCGACCGCCAGGCCACGCCGGCGCCGCGGCTCGGGCACCACGTCGCCGGTGAACACCTGCAGGTACCGGTAGGCGGCGTCCATCCAGACGGTGGCACCGCGGCCATCGGGTCCGGCGAGGTGCACCCGGGCCAGCCCGTCGTCGTCCCGGGCCAGGTCGGTGAAGCAGTGGTCGATCACCAGGTCACCGATCAGCCGGCCCGCGCGCAGGTCGTAGGGCGTGCCGGCGACCGGGACCGAACCGGTGGGCAGCGCCCGCGCGTCGGTCTCCAGCCGGGTGGCCCCCGGCGCGGTCAGGGTGCAGTCGTCGACGTGCAGGCCGGCGCCGGCGGCCAGGTAGGGGTGGTGACCCTCGCCGTAGGGCAGCGGGACGTCGCCGCAGTTGGTGGCGGTGGTCTCCACCCGCAGCCCCGAGGCGGACAGCTCGTAGCGGATCCGCAGCAGCAGGGTGAACGGGTAGCCGGGCTGCGGGTGCAGCAGGTGCTCCAGCGTCACCGCGTCGCTGGACCGGTCGACCACCTGCCAGGCGGCGAACCGGACCAGCCCGTGGATCGCGTTGCCGGTCTCGGCCTCCGACAGCGGGGTGACGTGCTCGGCGCCGTCCCAGGTGTAGCGGCCGTCGTCGAGCCGGTTCGGCCAGGGTGCGAGCACGTGCCCGCGCGCGTTGCCGGCCATCTCCCGCTCGCCGAAGCCGTCGACCAGGTCGCGGCCGCCGTCCCGGTACGTGCGCAGGCCGCCGCCGACCTCGACGACGACGGCCTCCGCCCCGGCGTGCGTGAGCCGGTACTGCTCACCGGTGGGGAACACCGTCATCCGAGGCGCTCGCCGCTGGCGGTGTCGAACAGGTGGACGTGGTTGGCGCGCGGCAACACGTGCAGGACGTCGCCCTTGCGCGGCGGCGTCCGGCCGTCGACGCGGGCGATGATGTCGTGCTCGCCGTCGCCGACCTTCGCGCGGCCGTAGACGTAGGCGTCCGCGCCCAGCTCCTCCACGACGTCGACGTCGACGGTCAGGCCGGAGTCGGCGAGCTCGAGGTCCTCCGGGCGGATGCCGACGGTGACCGTGCCGCCGGCCGCGCGGCCCAGCACGTCCCGGGCGACCGGGTGCACGGTGTCGCCGAAGGCCACCCCGCCGTCGGTGTGCGGCAGCTCGAACAGGTTCATCGCCGGCGAACCGATGAAGCCGGCGACGAACACGTTGGCCGGGTTGTCGTACAGGTCGCGCGGCCGGCCGACCTGCATGAGCAGACCGTCCTTGAGCACCGCGACCCGGTCGCCCATGGTCATGGCCTCGGTCTGGTCGTGGGTGACGTAGACCGTGGTGACCCCGAGCCGGCGCTGCAGCGAGGCGATCTGGGTGCGGGTCTGCACGCGCAGCTTGGCGTCGAGGTTGGACAGCGGCTCGTCCATCAGGAAGACCTGCGGGGAGCGGACGATGGCCCGGCCCATCGCCACGCGCTGGCGCTGGCCACCGGAGAGCGCCTTCGGCTTGCGGTCCAGGTAGGGCTCCAGGTCGAGCAGCTTGGCCGCCTCCTCGACCCGGGAGCGGCGCTCCTCCTTGCCGATGCCGGCCATCTTGAGCGCGAAGCCCATGTTGTCGGCCACCGTCATGTGCGGGTAGAGCGCGTAGTTCTGGAACACCATCGCGATGTCCCGGTCCTTGGCCGCCGTGTCGGTGACGTCCTTGCCGCCGATCAGGATGCGGCCGCCGTCGATGTCCTCCAGACCGGCGAGCATCCGCAGCGAGGTCGACTTGCCGCAGCCGGACGGGCCGACCAGCACGAGGAACTCGCCGTCCTCGATCTCGAGGTCCAGCGCGTCCACCGCGGGGCGCTGGGCCCCGGCGTACAGGCGGGTCGCGGAGTCGTAGGTGACAGACGCCATGGTGTTCCCTCTCGTGCTCCTCCTCCGCCGCTCCGCGGGGAGGTGATGGCCGCCCGCTGGCGCGGGTCGGGGGCGTGCAGCGGTGCCGTCGCGTCAGACGACGGCACCGCGGTGGGTCAGGTGCGGTCGGCGGTCAGCTCGCGGACCTCGGCGTACCGCTCCCGCACGTGCGGGACCGGGTCGGCCTCGTAGGTCTCGGTGCTGGTGGCCGGCCAGACCGGCGGGGTGTCGCCGCCGGCGAGCACCCAGGCAGCCTGCCGGGCGGCGCCGTCGGCGACGTACTCCCCCGGCGGCGGCACGAGCACCGGCACCCCGAGGACGGCGGGGGCCAGCCGGCGCACCGCCTCCGAGCGGGCGCCACCGCCGACCAGGAGCACCCGGCGGACCGGGTTGCCCAGGGCGGAGATCGCCTCGAGCCCGTCGGCCAGGCCGCAGAGCAGCCCCTCGACCGCGGCCCGGGCCAGGTGCGCGGGGTGGGCCGTGGCCAGCGTGAGGCCGTGCAGCGCACCGGTGGACCGCGGCTTGTCCGGTGTGCGCTCGCCCTCCAGGTAGGGCACGAGCACCAGCCCGCCCGAGCCGGCCGGTGCGCTGAGCGCGAGCCGGGACAGCTCGTCGTGGTCGACCCCCAGCAGCCGGGCGGTCGCGTCGAGCACCCGCGCGGCGTTCAGCGTCACCGCCAGCGGCAGGAAGTTGCCGGTGGCGTCGGCGAAACCGGCCACGGTGCCCGACGGGTCGGCGCTCGGCGTGGTCGAGACGGTCGAGACCACCCCCGAGGTGCCGATCGAGACCACGACGTCGCCGGGCTCGGCGTTGATGCCGAGCGCGGCGGCGGCGTTGTCACCGGTGCCCGGGCCCAGCAGCGCTCCCCCGGCGGCACCCAGCGCGCCACCGGCGACGGTGCCGGCCTGCTCGGCCGGGCCGAGCACCCGCGGCAGCACCGGGGTGCGGCCGAACGCGCGCTCGAGCAGGTCGGGCCGGTACTCGTTCGTGTGCGTCGACCAGTAGCCGGTGCCGCTGGCGTCGCCCCGGTCGGTGACCAGGGCGTCCAGGCCCGTCGACCCGGCCAGCTGCCAGGTCAGCCAGTCGTGCGGCAGGCAGACCGCCGCCGTCCGGGCCGCGTTCTCCGGCTCGTGCTCGGCCAGCCAGCGCAGCTTGGTGACGGTGAAGGAGGCCACCGGGACGAGCCCGACCGCGTCGGCCCACGCCTGACCGCCACCGAGCTCGGCGGTCAGGTCGGTGGCGGCCTGCGCGGACCGGGTGTCGTTCCACAGCAGCGCGGGACGCACCACCTGGCCGGACTCGTCCAGGCAGACCATCCCGTGCTGCTGCCCACCCACGGCGACCGCGGCGACGTCGGCCAGGCCACCGGCCTGCTCGATCGCCGTCCGCAGCGCCGCGGACCAGGCGGCCGGGTCGACCTCGGTGCCGTCCGGGTGCGGCGCCCGGCCCTCCCGGACCAGGGCGCCGCTCCCGGCGTCGCGCACCACGACCTTGCACGACTGGGTCGAGGAGTCGACCCCCGCGACCAGCGTCATGCTCCCGCCACCAGCGTCATGGCTGCACTCTCTCCGACTGCGCTCAGCGGGCGCCGAGCAGGTGCTCGATCATCAGCTGGTCGACCCGGACGACGCCGGCACCGCGCTTGGCCACGGCCTCGGCGTCGAAGTCCTCGAACGCCGACCGGTCGGCGAGCAGGTCCTCGAAGGACTCCCCCGCGGCCAGGGTGGGCTGGCGCAGCTCGGGGACGCGGGCGGCGGCCAACGCCTCCTGCACCTCCGGGTCGGCGCGGAACGCCGCGGCGCGCTCCTTGAGCAGCAGGTAGGTGCGCATGTTGGCCGCGGCCGAGCGCCACACGCCGTCCATGTCCTCGGTGCGCAGCGGCTTGTAGTCGAAGTGCCGCGGGCCGTCGTAGGCCGGGGCGCCGTCGACGCCGCCGTTCTCCAGCAGGTCGACGGTGGAGAAGGCCTGCAGCAGGTCGCCGTGGCCGAAGACCAGGTCCTGGTCGAACTTCGGGCCGTGCTGGCCGTTGAGGTCGATGTGGAAGAGCTTGCCGGCCCACAGCGCCTCGGCGATGCCGTGGGTGAAGTTCAGGTTGGCCATCTGCTCGTGCCCGGTCTCGGGGTTGAGCCCCACCAGGTGGGCGTGCTCGAGCTTGGCGATGAAGCCCAGCGCGTGCCCGATGGTGGGCAGGAAGATGTCGCCGCGGGGCTCGTTGGGCTTGGGCTCCAGGGCGAAGCGCAGGCCGTAGCCGCGGGCCTCGGAGTAGGCGGCCAGGGTGTCGATCGCCTCGGCGTAGCGGTCGAGGGAGGCGATGAGGTCCTTGGCCATGTCGACCTCGGCGCCCTCGCGGCCGCCCCACAGCACGTAGGTCTGCGCGCCCAGCTCGGCGGCCAGGTCCATGTTCCGCATGACCTTGCGCATCGCGTAGCGACGCACCTCGCGGTCGTTGGCGGTCAGGCCGCCCTCCTTGAACACCGGGTGGGTGAACAGGTTGGTGGTCACCATCGGCACGACCAGGCCGGTCTCGTCGATCGCGGCGCGGAAGCGCTTGATGTGCGCGTCCCGGGCGGCGGTGTCGCTGCCGAAGGGGATCACGTCGTCGTCGTGGAAGGTGACGCCGTAGGCGCCCATCTCGGCCAGCCGGTGCACCGACTCGACCACGTCCACCGGCTCGCGGGTGGCGGTGCCGAACGGGTCCGCCGCCGGCCAGCCGACCGTCCAGAGACCGAAGGTGAACTTGTCCTCGCGCGTGGGCTTCAGGTCGGTCATCAGGTGAGTTCCTCTCGAGTACAGGTGGATCAGGAGGTCTGCGGGGCGGTCACTTGCCGAAGCCGGCCGTCAGGCCGCCCAGCAGGTAGCGCCGACCGAACAGGTACAGCAGGAAGATCGGGACGACCGACAGCGTGACGGCTGCCAGCAGTCCCGGCACGTTGGTGCCGAACTGACCCTGGAAGTCCCACAGGCCCAGGGTGAGCACGCGGGTGTCCTTGGACTGGGTGAGCACCAGCGGGAAGAGGAAGCCGTTCCAGGCGTTGAGCGCGGTGAACACCGAGATGGTGGTGATCGCCGGCTTGGCCAGCGGCAGCACCAGGCTGCGCAGCACCGCGAACGGCCCCGCCCCGTCGAGGGTCTGGGCCTCGTAGAGCTCCTTGGGGATGTCCCGCAGGCTGTTGGTCATCACCAGCAACGCCACCGGCATGGCGTAGGCAGCCGTCGGCAGGATGATGGCCAGCAGGGTGTCGTAGAGCCGCATCTGGGTGATGAGCAGGTACACCGGGATGATCGTCGCCTGCGCCGGGATGGCCAGGCCGATCAGCATGATCGAGAAGCCGCGCTGCACCAGCCGGCCGGTGTTGCGGGCGATGGCGTAGGCCGCCGGGACGCACAGCCCCACCACGATCGCCACCGTGGCCACCGTGACGACGGCGGTGTTGACCAGGTAGGTGGGGAAGCCGCCGGAGAAGACCGTCCCGTAGTTCTCGCCCGTCGGGTCCGACGGGGGGTTCAGCGGGTTGGTCGACAGGTAGTCCTGCCGGGTCCGGAAGCTCGCCGCCACCAGGTAGTACAGCGGGACGGCCACGAGCACCAGCCAGAAGGTGGCGAGCACGCCGGCGAGGAGGTTGGGCTTCTCCCGGCGGCCGCCCGCACTGCCGCGACGGCGCGGCGGCCGGGAGGCCGTCGAGCCCGCGCTGATGGTCTCCGGGTGGATGGCGGTCTGGGTCACGGTCAGACCCCTTCCTGCTCGCTCTGCATGTTGCGGAACCCGGTCGCCCTGGTCACGACCAGGGACAGCACGCCACCGAGCAGGAGCAGCAGCACCGCGATGGCGCTCGCGTAACCGAGCTCGTAGGCGCTGAAGCCGGTGATGTACATGTACAGCGGCGCGACGCGGGTCGCCGTGCCCGGTCCACCGCCGGTGAGGATCAGGATCGTGTCGAAGGTGGTGAAGGAGCCCACCAGCATCAGCACGCTCGAGGTGACGATCGTGTAGCGCAGCAGCGGCAGGGTGATCTGGAAGAACTGCTTGAACCGCCCGGCGCCGTCGATGGTCGCCGCCTCGTACAGGCTGGCCGGGATCCCGCGGGTCGCCGCTTGGTAGAGCAGCGTGTGGAACGGGATGTACTGCCAGCTCACCACGAAGACGACGGTGTAGACGACGATCGAGGTGTCACCGAGGAAGTTGAAGCGGTCCAGGACCGGCAGCGCCTGGGTGACGCCGAAGTTGGTGTCGAGCACCGACCGCCACAGCAGGGCGATGGCGGCGGTGGACAGCAGCAGCGGGAGGAAGAACAGCGTGCTGAGCACGGCGCGGTTCCGCTGCTTGCCGGCCGCCCAGACCCCGATCATGATCGCGATCGGGGTCTGGACGAGCCAGGACAAGACCATGAACAAGAGGGTCAGCCCCAGCGAGTCGAGTGCCTCGCCGTCCCGGACCAGGCGCTCCCAGTTCTCCGTCCCGGACAGGCCCGGGAAACCGAAGCCCCTCCAGTCGGTGAAGCTGAGGTACACGACCAGCACCATGGGCACCAGCGCGAACAGCCCGAAGAAGAGCAGTGCCGGTGTGGCGTACCAGGCAGACGGCCGCTGCAGACCGGTCTGCACCGAGGACCCTCGTGAACTCATGATCTACCGTTCTCGTTCGATCTCTCAGCCGGCCAGCGCGTCGACGAAGCCCTGGGCGTCGATCTCGCCGAGGAAGAACCGCGACAGCTGCTCCAGCATCTCGTTGGCCTCGTCAGAGGTCAGGTCCTGGTCCCAGGAGAGCTGGAAGTTGTCGGCGGCCACGGCCGAGTCGTACACGAAGGTCGCGTGGTCGCCGTTGTCGGTGGCCGCGAGCTGGTCGCGGATGCCCTCGACCGGCGGCACGTCCCCGGCCTCGATCAGGTCGGTGATGTACTCGTCGCTGGTGAGCTGCGTCTCCAGGTACTCGCGGGCCGCCTCCTTGTTGCCGGAGTCGGCGGTCAGCGAGTAGAAGTTCGACACGTTGCCGACCAGGTTCGACGGGTCGCCCGCGCCACCCTCGACCGCCGGGAACTCCGTCCAGCCGAGGTCACCGGCGGCGACGAAGTCCGGGCTCTGGTCCAGCTGGTTGGTGTACTCCCACGAGCCCATCAGGTGGAAGCCCGCGTCGCCCTGCGCCAGGATCGTGGAGGCACCGCCGACGTCGTAGCCGACGGAGGCGAAGTCGCTGCCGAAGGCACCCCGCTCGATGAACTCCTGCAGCAGCGTCATCGCCTGGAGGACCTCCGGCTGCTGCCAGCCGCCCTCGACGCCGTCCCGGATGTTCTGGAACACCTGCGGGCCGCCGACGCGGTCGAGCAGGTACTCGGCCCACATCAGCTCGGTCCACGGCTGGTTGCCGGCCAGGGCCACCGGGGTCTTGCCCGCGGCCTTGAGCTGGTCGACGGCGGTGAGCATCTCGGCCCAGGTGGTCGGGACGGTGGCGCCGGCCTCGTCGAGGACCGCCTGGTTGTAGTACAGGACCACGGGCTGCATGCCGCGCATCGGCAGGCCGTAGTTCGCGCCGTCCAGCTCCGCGCCGGCGAGGACGCTCGGCAGGAAGGCGTCGCGCAGCTCGGGGTTCTCGTCGAGCAGCCCGGTCAGGTCCTCGACCTCGCCGGCGTCGACGTACTCCTTGAGGTTGCCGCCGCCCCAGTTGAAGAACAGGTCCGGCGCGGTCGGGGTGCCGATCGCGATGCGGAGCCGCTGCTTGTAGGGGTCGTTGCCGAACGTCGTGAGCTCGGCTTCGCCGGCCTCCGACTGCTCGTTGAAGCGCTCGATCGAGCCCTCGAGGATCGGCGCGAGGGCCGCGTCCTGCAGGGCCCAGACCTGGGCGGTGTCGCCGCCACCGCCACCGCCACCACCGGCGGGGCCGGAGGACCCGCAGGCGGCCATGGAGCCGATGAGGACGAGGGACGTGGCCGAGACGGCCACACGGCTCAGACGCCGGGATGTCATCCCACGCACCTTCCTGTTTCGTCGTTGAAAACCGAAAGTTTCGGGCAGTTGCGAGAACGTAAGCCACGTCACCGCCGGGTGTCAACGGCCCCGTCACTGCTCGTCCCGGCGTGTCGTCAATGCTGTGACCGGACCAGCGCAGACGACGCGCGGTGACCTCTGATGACTATGCAGCGACCGAAACTTTCGATAACGTTCCGGGCACGCCGACAGCGACGCCGGCCTGACCGCTCCCGTCGAGCCGGCCAGGCTCCCCGCGGAGCTGGACCGGCACCGATCGAGGACCGGGAGGGCCGAGCGTGCCACCGAACGAGCTGGGCCGACCGACGCTGGCGAGCATCGCCGCGGCGGCCGGGGTCTCGCTGCCCACCGTGTCGAAGGTCGTCAACGGCAAGCAGGACGTCGCCCCGGCCACCCGGGCCCACGTGCAGCAGCTGCTGGACCTGCACAACTACGTGCCGGTGACCCGGCGGGCGCCGGAGGACCTGCTGGTCGACGTGGTCTTCACCGCCCTCGACAGCCCCTGGGCCGTGGAGATCCTGCGCGGGGTCACCGAGAGCGGCCTGGAGGTCGTCGTCTCCTCCCAGGACCGCACCGCCGACACCGACTGGGTGCAGGCGCTGATCAACGGCGGCCGACGGGGCGCGCTCGTGGTCACCTCCCGCCTCACCGCCGCCGACCAGCGCCGGCTCGGCCGGTCGAAGCTGCCGGTGGTCGTCATCGACCCGGTCGACATGCCCGGGCAGGACGTGCCCAGCGTCGGGGCGACCAACTGGGCCGGCGGCCTGGCCGCCACCGAGCACCTCGTCGACCTCGGGCACCGCCGGATCGCGGTGATCGGCGGGCCGCAGGACTACCTGTGCAGCCGCGCACGGATCGACGGCTACCGCGCCGCGCTGGAGCGGGCCGGCATCACCGTCGACCCCCAGCTGCTGCGGCACGGCACCTTCCGGCACCAGGGCGGGTACGACCAGGCGCAGGCCCTGCTCGCGCTCCCCGACCCACCGACCGCGATCTTCGCCGGCAGCGACGAGCAGGCCTTCGGGGTGATGGAGGCCGCCCGCCAGGCCGGGCTGTCGGTCCCTCGCGACCTCAGCGTCGTCGGCTTCGACGACCTGCCGATGGCCCGCTGGTCGTCCCCACCGCTGACCACCGTGTGCCAGCCGCTGGCCGACATGGGCCGGATGGCCGGCCGGATGCTGCACGAGCTGATCGACGGCGGCGCGCTCGCCAGCCAGCGGGTCGAGCTGGCCACCCACCTCGTCCCCCGCGCGTCCACGGCCACCCCACGACGTTGACCCCAGCCTGGCGCTGACCACCACCCGACCTCCCCGGCGGACGGCCCACCGCCCTCCGCCGGCGCCCGAACCGAACCGAACCAGGAGCCCGTCTCGTGACCGAGCCCCAGTCCCTGCCCGACCTCGACGCCCAGCAGCAGGACGCATGGCGGGACCAGTCCCGCCCGCTGCCCGAGCGGGTCCGCCTGCTGATGGAGGCGATGACCCTCGAGGAGAAGGTCGCCCAGCTCTACGGGGTCTGGACCGCCATCTCCGAGGGCGAGGAGGTGTCGCCGAACCAGCACGAGTTCGCCGAGCCGCTGCCGCCGTGGGAGGAGCTGACCAAGCCGGGGCTGGGCCAGCTGACCCGCGTCTTCGGCACCGGCCCGGTCGAGCCGGAGACCGGCGCCCGGGTGCTCGCCCAGACCCAGCGCGGCATCGTCTCCGGCTCCCGGCTGGGCATCCCGGCGATCGCCCACGAGGAGTGCCTGACCGGGTTCACCGCCTGGAAGGCGACCGTCTTCCCCACCCCGCTGGCCTGGGGCGCCGCCTTCGACCCGGAGTCGGTGGAGACGATGGCCCGCGGGATCGGCGAGCTGATGCGCTCGGTCGGCGTGCACCAGGGGCTCTCCCCCGTGCTCGACGTCAGCTTCGACCACCGCTGGGGCCGCACCGAGGAGACCATCGGCGAGGACCCCTACCTGGTCGCCGCCCTGGGCAGCGCCTACGTCCGCGGCCTGGAGAGCGCCGGCATCGTCTCCACCCTCAAGCACTTCGCCGGCTACTCCGGCTCCGGCGCGGGCCGCAACCACGCCCCGGTGCGGATGGGCCAGCGGGAGTTCCGGGACGTCGTCCTCCCGCCCTTCGAGACGGCGCTGCGCGACGGTGGCGCCCGCTCGGTGATGAACAGCTACGCCGCCGTCGACGGCGTCCCGCCCGCCGCCGACCCGGGCCTGATGACCGACCTGCTCCGCGGCGAGCTCGGCTTCGACGGAACCGTCGTCGCCGACTACTTCGCCGTCTCCTTCCTGGAGACCACCCAGGGCGTGGCCGGCGGCCCGGGTGAGGCCGCGGCGCTGGCGCTGGCCGCCGGCATCGACGTCGAACTGCCCACCGTGCGCTGCTACGGCGAGCCGCTGCTGGAGCTGCTGCGCACCGGCGCCGTGCCGCTGGAGCTGGTCGACCGCGCGCTGGAGCGCGTGCTGCTGCAGAAGGGCGAGCTGGGCCTGCTGGACGCCGGCTGGGACCCCGAGCCCGAGGCGCTGCGCGACGGCGGCGAGCTGGACTTCGACCCGCCGCACATGCGGGCGCTGGCCCGCACGCTCGCCGAGCGCTCGGTGGTGCTGCTCGCCGACCGGGCCGGGGTGCTCCCGCTGCAGGAGCCGGCCCGGCTCGCGGTCGTCGGCCCCGCCGCCGACGAGGTGCTCTCGCTGATGGGCTGCTACGCCTTCCCGAACCACGTCGGCGTCGCCCACCCCGACATGGACCTGGGCATCGAGCTGCCGACCCTGCTCGACGCCGTGCGCAGCGAGTTCCCGGGTGCGCAGATCAGCACCGCGCGCGGCGTGCCGGTGCAGGAGGTGGACCGCAGCGGCATCGCCGAGGCGGTGCGCACCGCCACCGAGGCCGACGTGGTCCTGGCCGTGCTCGGCGACGTCGCCGGCCTGTTCGGCCGCGGCACCTCCGGCGAGGGCTGCGACGCCGACGACCTGCAGCTGCCCGGCGCCCAGGCCGAGCTGCTCGACGCCCTGCTCGACACCGGCAAGCCGGTCGTCGTGGTGCTGCTGACCGGCCGCCCGTACGCCCTGGGCGCGGTCACCGACCGGGCCGCCGCGATCGTGCAGGCGTTCTTCCCCGGCGAGGAGGGCGCGGGCGCGGTCGCCGGCGTGCTCAGCGGGCGGGTCAACCCCTCCGGGCGGCTGCCGGTCCAGGTGGCCCGCACCCCGGGCGGTTCCCCGGCCACGTACCTGCACGGCGCGCTCGGCGCGAAGAGCGGGATCAGCGCCGCCGACCCCACCCCGGCCTTCCCGTTCGGCCACGGGCTGTCGTACACGACCTTCGCCTGGGACGACCTGCAGGTCGACGGCGCACCGGACGGCGCCTGGGCCACCGACGGGACCGTCACCGTCTCCTGCACGGTGCGCAACACCGGCGAGCGGGCCGGCGCCGACGTCGTCCAGCTGTACCTGTCCGACCCGGTGGCCAGCGTGGTGCGCCCGGTGCGTCAGCTGGTCGGGTTCGCCCGGGTCGAGCTGGCCGCCGGCGCCGCCGCGCGGGTGTCCTTCACGCTGCACGCCGACCGCACCGCGTTCACCGGGCGCGACCTGCGCCGCGTGGTCGAGTCCGGGGACGTCGTCCTGGCGCTGGGCGCCTCCAGCGAGGACCTGCGGCTGACCGCGCCGCTGCGGCTCACCGGGGCCGACCGGGTGGTCGGCGCCGACCGCGTGCTCACCACCCCGGTGGAGACCACCGCGCTGTAGGACCTGGTCACGACAGCGGCCGCCGACCCATCGGGTCGGCGGCCGTTGTCGTGTGTCCGGTCAGCAGGTCCTCGGGGTCACAGCCCGACGAGCTCGTGCAGGGCGCCGACCTCGGTGCGGGTGAGCTTGCGGATCGTGCCGCTGCGCATCCGGGCCAGCTCGATCGGGCCGACCGCGGTGCGGGTGAGCCGGTTGACCGGCAGGCCGACCTCGGCCAGCAGCCGCCGGACGATGTGCTTGCGGCCCTCGTGCAGCACCACCTCGACCACCGACTGGCCGGCGTGGGTGTCCACGACCTGGAAGGAGTCGACCTTGACCGGCCCGTCCTCCAGCTCGATGCCCTTGCGCAGCCGCTTGGCCATGTCCCGGGGCACCGAGCCGCTGACCTGGGCCAGGTAGGTCTTCTTCACCTCGTAGGAGGGGTGGGCGAGCCGGTGGGCCAGCTCGCCGTCGGTGGTGAGCAGCAGCAGGCCCTCGGTGTCCTGGTCGAGCCGGCCGACGTGCACGAGGCCGGCGGCCAGGTCGCCCATCATCTCCCCCACCGTGGGCCGGCCGCGGTCGTCGCTCATCGAGGTGATCACGCCGAAGGGCTTGTTCATCGCGTAGCTGACCTTGTCGTTGCGGATGTCGATCCGCCGCCCGTCGACCGCGATGACCGCGGTGTCGGGGTCGACCCGCATGCCCTGCACCCGCACGACCTGGCCGTCGACGGAGATCCGGCCCTGGTCGATCATGTCCTCGCAGACCCGGCGGGAGCCGACACCGGCGCGGGCCAGCACCTTCTGCAGCCGCTCGCCCTCACCGGCCTCGGTCGCGGTGTCCTCGGCGTCGCCGGGGTGGACCGGGGCGAGCTCCATGTCCTCGGACCAGCCCTCGCCGCCGGAGGTCGTCGACTCGTCATCGGGTGCGGTGTTCATCCCCGCCATCCTCCCACCCCGGCGCACTCCTTCCGACCATCGCTCGCCCGCCCGGGGGGGACCGGCCCCTGCGGCCGTGTCGGACACCATGGCCGCGAGGGGTCAGGCGTCGGGGTGCTCGTCGAGGACGGTGCCGGTGTCGGGGAGCAGCGGGGCCAGTTCGGGCAGCTCGTCGAGGCCGGTGAGGCCCAGCCGTTCCAGGAACAGCGGCGTGGTCACGTAGAGCCCGCCGCCGGTGTCGGGGTCGGCGCCGGCCTCGCGGACCAGCCCGCGGGTGACCAGCGTCCGGACGACGGCGTCCACGCCCACCCCGCGGATCGCCGACACCCGGGCCCGGGTGACCGGCTGCCGGTAGGCGATGACCGCGAGGGTCTCCAGGGCGGCCTGGGTGAGCCGGCTGCGCTGGCCCTCCAGCAGGTGCCGCTCCACGACGGCGGCGTGCTCCTCCCGGGTGTAGAGCCGCCACCCCTCCCCCACCCGGCGCAGCGTGATCCCCGCCCGGCGCGCGTCGTAGTCGGTGGCCAGCGCGGCCAGCTCGCGTCGCACCCGGCGCACCGAGCAGCGCAGCGCCGCCGCGAGCGAGCCCTCGTCGACGGGGCTGTCGACGACGAACAGCAGCGCCTCCAGCCCACCGCGCAGCGCCTGCGGGTCCAGGTCCGGGTCGTCCGGCTCCGGGTCCGGTGCGGCGGCCTCCTCGACCCGGGCCTCGGGCTCGGGGACGACGACCAGCTCCACCGGCGGGGCGGCGGGCCCGCGGGCCAGCACGGGGGCCGGCGCCTCCTCGACGGTCGCCGCCTCCTCGGCCGCGGCCGGGTCCGCGACGGGCACGTCCGGAGAGCTGGTGCCCAGGTCGGCGGCCAGCCGGGCGGCGACCGCGCCCCAGTCCTCCGCGGGGGTGTCGTCCTGCTCGAGCCCGGCGGCGACCTCGGCGGCGACGGCGTCCCAGGAGAAGGGACGCGGCTCCTCCGGCCGGTCGCTCACGTGTACTCCGCCAGGTGCTCGGTGGTGTCGGGGTCGACCTCGTCGGGCAGGCGCCCGCCCACCAGGTCGGGCCCGGTCCAGCGCACGTGCAGCTCACCCAGCGGCGACACCTGGTCGAAGGTCACCAGCTGCTGGCGGTAGAGCTCCAGCAGCGCCAGGAACCGCGCGACGACCTCCAGGGTGTGCGCGCAGTCGCTGCTCAGGGCCCGGAACGTCGCCGTCCCGGCGGTGGCGACCCGGCTGCGCACCAGCAGCAGCTGCTCGGTGACGCTGACCGCGGGGGCGTGCAGGTGGGTGACGCTGACCGTCGGCGGGGGCTTGGGCACCAGCGCCTGGTGCGCCAGGGCGGCGAACTGCTCGGGGGTGACCCCCAGCAGCACCTCGGGCAGCAGGTCGGCGAACCGCTGTTCCAGGCCCACGGACCGCGGGTACCGGCGGGACGCCTCGGCCTCCCGGCTGCGCAGGAACTCCGCGGCGCGCTTGTAGGCCCGGTACTGCAGCAGCCGGGCGAAGAGCAGGTCGCGGGCCTCCAGGACGGCGAGGTCCTCCTCGTCCTCGACGTCGGCGGCGGGCAGCAGCCGGGCGGCCTTGAGGTCGAGCAGGGTGGCGGCGACGACCAGGAACTCGCTGGCCTGGTCGAGGTCGAGCTCGTCACCGAGGGCCCGCAGGTGGGCGATGAACTCGTCGGTGACCACCGAGAGCGCGATCTCGGTGACGTCGAGCTTGTGCTTGCCGATCAGCTGCAGCAGCAGGTCGAACGGGCCCTCGAAGTTGGTCAGCCGGACGGTGAACCGCCCGTCGCCGGACGTCGGGGCCTCCACCGCCTGCGCCGTCGTCACGCTCCGACCCTAGACGGGCACGCAGCGCCGGTCAGGCTGCTGACCACACCGGCCCCTGCAGCACCGCACCGTCGGGCTCCGGCGACGGTGCCGCCCGACCCGCGGGAGGACGCCCCCGCGGGCCGGGCCCAGGTCAGTTGGGTCGGGCCCAGGTCAGTTCTTGCGCAGCCGGCGGACCAAGACCGAGTCCTCGCCGTGCACCTCGAGGTCGGCCAGCAGCACGGCGATCGCCTCACGGACGATCCGGCCGCGGTCGGCGGCCACGCCGTGCTGGCCGCGCAGGGTGAGCCGGGCGGTCTCCAGGGCCAGCAGCTCCTCGGCGGAGCAGTAGACGGTGATCTTCTCCTCGTGCTTGGTGCGGCTCTTCTCCGCGCGCTGCCGGGGCGCCTTGGGCGCGGCCGCGGGCAGGGTGGCGCGGTGCGCGGCGAGCTCGTCGACGACGATCCGCGGCGCGCCGCCGTCCACGTCGGGCACCAGCGCCAGCGGCGCGGCCGGGGCGGGCGTGCCGCCGGCGGTCGGCGTGGCGTCGGCGTCCCGGCTGGTGCGCAGCGCGGGCGAGGCCTGCGCGGCGGCCAGGGTCGGCAGCTCGGTGACCGGCGCCGGCGGCGGCGTGGCCGGGGTGTCGGTGCGCCGGAACAGCTCGGCGGCGCCCGGCAGCACGGGGCGGCGGGTCACGCGGTCACCTCCGTGGCGTCCGTCGGGCGTGCGGTGAGGGGTGACCTCGGGAACGCGGTCACAGGGCGAGGACCTCCTTGGCCAGGTCGCGGTACGCCGCGGCGCCCGTCGACGACGGGGCCCACTGGGTGATCGGCTGCCCGGCGACGGTGGTCTCCGGGAAGCGCACCGTGCGGGTGATGACGGTCTGGAACACGGTGTCGCCGAAGGCCTCGACGACCCGGCTGAACACCTCGCGGCAGTGCACGGTCCGCGTGTCGTACATGGTGGCCAGGATCCCGGAGATCTCCAGGGACGGGTTGAGCCGCTCCTTGACCTTGTCGATGGTGTCCACCAGCAGGGCGACGCCACGGAGGGAGAAGAACTCGCACTCCAGCGGGATGATCACGCCCTGTGCGGCGGTGAGCGCGTTGACCGTGAGCAGCCCGAGGGAGGGCTGGCAGTCGATCAGCACGTAGTCGTAGTCGGCCCGGATGGGGGCCAGCACGCGCAGCAGCGTCTGCTCGCGCGCGACCTCGCTGACCAGCTGCACCTCGGCGGCGGACAGGTCGATGTTGCTCGGCACCAGGTCCAGACCCGGGATGCCGGTGGCGACGCGGACGTCGGCCAGCGAGGTGGCCGGCTCCATCAGCGCGTTGTAGATGGTGCGCTCCAGCCCCTGGGAGGGGACGCCGAGGCCGACCGACAGCGCGCCCTGCGGGTCGAGGTCGACCAGCAGCACCCGGCGGCCCTGCTCGACCAGCGCCGCGCCCAGGTTGATCGTGGACGTCGTCTTGCCGACGCCGCCCTTCTGGTTGCACATGGCGATGACCTGGGCCGGGCCGTGCGAGCTGATCGGCTTGGGGTCGGGCAGCCGGCGTTGCCGCGCACGGGCAGGGTCGACCCGGCTCGCCGGAGCACCCATCTCGGCGCCTCCGGCCGGGTCCCCGACGTACGGGAGCCCGACGGCGGACCCCGCCGCCTCGGCTCGTGTCGACATCGCTTCTGCCTCTTCCCTGGGTCGCACCGGACCGTGGTCACCGGCCGGTGACGACGGCGGGAGGACGTGGTGGACCTGCGGGGGGAAGCCGCTGGTCCGTTCTCCCGCTCCCGTTCTCGGCAGCGCCCGGGGCGACCGTGACCACCTCGGGTCACCTTGTCGACAAGTTGCCGTCCGACGGCGCTCGTCGGCCCCCGGGACCGGGCTGGTGGCTGTCTGCGCCGCACGGAGACAGCCACCAGCCCGCCCTCGACAGGGGCCAGCGGCCAGGGGGGAGCTGGTGCGCGGCCTGCTCGCCGCTCTGGCGGGCTGAGCTCAGCGCACGGCGCGGGGGTGGCTGGTGGCGTAGACCTCGCGCAGCCGCTCGACGGTGACCAGCGTGTAGACCTGCGTCGTGGTCACCGAGGCGTGGCCGAGCAGTTCCTGCACCACCCGGACGTCGGCGCCGCCGTCGAGCAGGTGGGTGGCGAAGGAGTGCCGCAGCGTGTGCGGGGAGAGCTCGGCGGAGATGCCGGCCCGCTCGGCGGCCGAGCGCAGGATCGACCACGCGCTCTGCCGGGACAGCGGCCCGCCCCGGGCGTTGAGGAACAGCGCTCCCCCGGCCCGGCCGCCGCGCGGGGAGGCGGCCGCCAGCGCCGGTCGGGCCCGCACCAGGTAGTCCTCCACGGCCTTGACCGCGTAGCTGCCGACCGGGACGACGCGCTCCTTGCCGCCCTTGCCGGCCAGCCGCACCGCCGCCGAGCCCGGGTCGAGGTCGTCGACGGCCAGCCCGACGGCCTCGGAGATCCGGGCGCCGGTGCCGTAGAGCAGCTCCAGCAGCGCCCGGTCCCGCAGCCCGCGGGGCCCCTCGACCGAGCCGGCGGCGGACAGCAGCGCCTCGACGTCGGCGACCGGGATGGCCTTGGGCAGCCGCCGCGCCGGGGCCGGGGGGCGCACCTCGGCCGCCACGTCGTCGGGCACCAGCCCGTCCAGCAGCGCGAACCGGTGCAGCCCCCGGACGGCGACCACGGCCCGGGCGGCCGAGGTGGCCGACAGCGGGGGGTGGTCGTTCTCGCCGGACCGCAGCGCGGTCAGGAACGCCGACACGTCGGACTCCCCCACCTCGCCCAGCCCGCGCACGCCGCCGGCGGCGAGGAACTCCGCGTACCGGCGCAGGTCGCGGCGGTAGGAGGCGATGGTGTTGGCCGCCAGGCCGCGCTCGACGGTGAGGTGGTCCAGGTAACCGGTGATCGTCCGCTCGACGTCCGGCCCCGCCGGGGTGGCGGGGCGGGTGGACGACGCGCTGGTGGTGGGGGCCGTCAGGACAGCACCTCCTGCCAGGGCACCGACGGCAGCGCGTGCGCGTCGGCGACGCCGGCGTGCACCAGCTGCCCGCCGGCCACGTTCGCCCCGCGGGCCAGCGCCGGGTCGGCGGTCAGCGCGGCCGCCGTCTCGGAGTTGGCCAGGGCCAGCACGTAGGGCAGCGTGACGTTGGTGAGGGCGTAGGTCGAGGTGTGCGGCACGGCGCCGGGCATGTTGGCCACGCAGTAGAAGACCGACTCGTGCACCCCGAACGTCGGGTCGTCGTGCGTGGTGGGCCGGGTGGACTCGAAGCAGCCGCCCTGGTCGACGGCGATGTCGACCAGCACCGACCCGGGCTTCATCCGGGCCACCAGGTCGTCGGTGACCAGCACCGGCGCCTTCGCCCCGGCCACCAGCACCGCGCCGATGACCAGGTCGGCCTCCAGCACCGCCCGCTCCACCTCCAGGGCGTTGGAGGCCACGGTCTGCAGGTGCCCGCGGTAGAGCCGGTCGGCGGCGCGCAGCTTCTCCAGGTCGCGGTCGAGCACGGTGACCTGCGCCTGCATGCCCAGGGCGATGGTGGCGGCGTTCATCCCCGACACCCCGGCCCCCAGGACGACGACCTTGGCCGCGTGCACGCCGGAGACGCCCCCGAGCAGCACGCCGCGCCCGCCGGAGGCCCGCTCCAGGGTGTGCGCGCCGACCTGCGGCGCCATCCGGCCGGCGACCTCGCTCATCGGGGCCAGCAGCGGCAGCGCGCCGCCGTCGGTCTGCACCGTCTCGTAGGCGATCGCGGTGGTGCCCGAGGCGAGCAGCGCGTCGGTGCACTCGCGGGAGGCCGCCAGGTGCAGGTAGGTGAAGAGGGTCTGCCCGGCGCGCATCCGGCCGAACTCCTCGGCGACCGGCTCCTTGACCTTGAGCAGCAGGTCGGCGTCGGCCCAGACGTCGTCGGCGGTGGGCACGATCCGCGCTCCCGCTGCGGTGAAGTCGGCGTCCGGGATGGACGACCCGACGCCCGCGTCGTGCTCGACGAGCACCTCGTGCCCGGCCGCGACCAGCTCGGTCACCCCGGACGGGGTGAGCGCGACCCGGTACTCCCGGTTCTTGACCTCTCGGGCGACTCCGACCCGCATCTGCACTGACCCCCGGTCTCGGCGGGCGACCACCGGGGTGTCGGTGGTGCCACCGCGTCTGGGCGGCCCGGTCGGGGCGCGCCTCCGGCGGAGTCTAGGCACGGACGGCGTCCGGGGTGTGTCACCGGCCACGTCCGGCCGGTCGCAGGCCGCCCACGGTGACCTGGGTGGAGGCGGCAGCAGGCCGGCGGGTCGTCCGCCGCCCGCCCCGGTCAGACGGTGGCCGGGTCCCGCCGCACTCCGTACCGCACGCAGACGAACTCGCCGTTGCGCGCGCACTCCAGCACCTCGAGCTCCACCCGGCGCGGCAGCAGCGGCGCCCCGCCGCCCAGCGTCACCGGGGCGATGGACACCACCACCTCGTCCAGCAGGCCCCGGTCGGCGAACTGGCCGGCCAGGTCACCGCCGCCGACCACCCAGACGTCCCGGCCGGCGGCGGCCCGGACCATCTCGGTGTGCACCCGGCCCACGTCGTCCGCGGTGACCCGCAGGTCCGCCCCCGGCGGCGGGGAGAGGTCACGGTGGGTGAACACCCAGGTGGGGTGCTCCGGCGACCAGTCGGGCTCGTGCTCCCGCACCCACCGGTACGTGCTCGCGCCCATGGCCGCAGCACCGACCCCGGCGACGAAGCCGTCCCAGCCCATCGGACCGGCGGGGTCGCTGTCCCGGCTCAGCAGCCAGTCCAGGGAGTGCTCGGTGGTGGCGATGAAGCCGTCCAGCGAGGTGGCGGTGTAGTACACGGTGCGGGTCACGGGTTCCTCCTGCTCAGCCACTCGATCGGGTCGCCGGCGTCGACGGCGACGCCGGCCGCACGCAGCCAGTGCCGGGCCAGCTGCCGCCGGTGCGCGCCGTAGGTCAGCACGTGGGCGACGACGCTGCTCAGCACGAAGCTCTCCGGCGGTTCGCACAGCGCGTCGACGAGCCGGTCGCCCCAGGCGCCGCGGCGCGAGACGTCCCGCACGAACGCCAGCCACCGCGGCGCCGCCTCGTCGTGCCGGGCCAGCAGGGCGGCCGGGTCGTCGGCGCCGCGGTGCGGGTGGTCGGCGCCCTCCACCGAGGCCAGCCACACCTCGGTGGTCCAGACCTGGTGCTCCAGGAGGGTCGCCAGCGACCCCTCCGGCCCGTCCCAGGGCAGCACCTGCAGCCGCGGGTCGCGCATCCGCCGGTACTCCTCCGCCGGCAGCTGCGCGGCGGTGACCAGCAGGGCGCGGGTGTCCTCGAGGTCGTGGTGCACCAGCAGCGCGGTCACCTCGTCACCACCCCGGCCCTGCGGCGGGTCGGCCACCCACAGCGAGGCGGGCGGGTGGAAGTGGATGCCGTTCGGCGCAGGCAGCCAGTGGTCGTCCCGGGCCTGCGCCGGCGCCGGCCGGCCCGGGGTGCGGCCGTAGGCCCGGCTGAACGCCCGGCTGAAGCCCTCCACCGACTCGTAGCCGGCGGCGAAGGCGACGTCGGTGACACTGCGCCCCTGCTGCAGCTGCCAGGCCGCACGCTCCAGCTCCACCCGGCGGCGCAGCGCCACCGGTGACTCGCCGGCGCCCCGGCTCACCTGCCGGGTGAAGTGCCAGGGCGAGGCGTAGGCGTCACCGGCCATCTCGGTCAGGGTGCGGTTGTCCTCGGCCAGCACGGCGTCCAGCAGCTCGCGCAGCCGGTCCCGCCCGGCGGTCGCCTGGTGCTCGGTCATGCGGGCAGTCTGTCGCTCGGCGGGCCCGGGGCGCCCGACCGTTCTTGCTCGGATCGCCGTCCCCGGCGCGGTGACGGAGCATGCCCAGGGTCACCCGTCCCCCACCCGCGGAGCCGACCGATGCGCCTGTACGCCGACCACCCCGATCGCCGCTCCCGCCAGCTCGCCGCCGACCTGGGGCTGCTGGCCTGGGCGGTGCTGTGGGTGCTGGCGGCCCGCGCGGTGCACGGCGCGGTCCTGGTGCTCGCCGAGCCCGGCCGGTCGCTGGCCGACCTGGGCCGGTCGATCTCGGACACCATGGGCTCGGCGGCCGGGGCCGCCGAGGACGTCCCGCTGGTCGGCGACGAGCTGGCCACCCCGTTCGACGCCCTCGGCGAGGCCGGCGGCGCGGTCACCGGGGCCGGGCGGGACGCCGAGGACGCCGCCCGCACGCTGGCCGCCGTGCTCGCCGTCGTCCTGGTGGTGCTGCCGGTGGGCTGGTTGCTGCTGCGCTGGCTGCCCTGGCGGCTGCGCTGGCTGCGGGAGGCGGCGGCCGCCGACCGGCTCACCGGCCGGGGCGCGGACGGGCTCCCGGACCTGGAGCTGCTGGCCGCCCGGGCGATGGCGACCGCGCCGCTCCCCCAGCTGGCCCGCCTGCCAGCCGGCACCGGGGCCGGCTGGCGGGCGGGCGACCCGGCGGCGCTGCGCGCGCTCGCCGGGCTGGAGCTCGACCGGCTCGGGCTGCGGCAGTCCGAGCGGCCGGGCCCGGGTCAGTCGGTGCTGTAGCCGCAGGCGGCGACGGCGGCCGCGCAGACGTCCTCGTCCTGCTGACCGGTGCCACCGCTGCCGCCCAGGGCCCCGACCAGCGTGCCGTCGGAGTACACCGGCACCGCGCCGGTCTGCGGGGTGAACTTCCCGTGGGTCATCGTGGTGATCGCCGAGGCGAAGTTCGGCATCGGCTCCATCTTCGCCTTCTGCGCCGCGCTGGGCGCCCCGTAGGCGGCGGCCGTCCACGCCTTGCCCTGGGCGACCTCGGCGGAGATCCACGGGGCGCCGTCCATCCGGACGAAGGCGACGAGGTGGCCGCTGGGGTCCATCACGGCGAAGGACATCGGGACGCCGAGCTTCGTCGACTCCTCGCGGGCGGACTGCAGCAGGGACAGGGCCTGGTCATGTGTCAGCACCGGGCCACCTTCGCCCGCCGCACGCTCCCGGGGCAAGCCGGGCCGGGACGTCAGACGGCGTCGAGCGGGCGCAGCCGGGGCGCGGTGGCCCGCACCTGCGCGGCGGCGAGCACCCCGATCGCGGCGAGTGAGTTGCGGATCGTGCCGTCGAAGACCCACTGGACCGCCTCGGCCAGCGGCACCCGCTGCACGGTCATGTCCAGCTCCTCGTGCTCGACCACGAAGCCCTCGGGGCGGGCGACCTCGGACAGCCCCTCCGCGAGGTAGAGCAGCACCTTCTCGTCGCAGAAGCCCGGCGAGGGGTGGTGGGTGGTGAGCAGCGACCACCGGTCGGCGTGCAGCTGCACCTCCTCGGCCAGCTCGCGCCGGGCGGCGTCCACCGGTGCCTCGCCGTCGACGTCGAGCAGCCCGGCCGGCACCTCCCACAGGTGCTCCCCGATCGGGTGCCGGTACTGCGTCAGCATCACCACCCGGTCCTCGTCGTCCAGGGCGACGATGCCGACCGCGCCGCCGTGGTGCACGACCTCCCGCACGCTGTCCCCGCCGCCGGGCATGGCCACGGTGTCCTTGCGCAGCGAGATGACCCGCCCGGTGTAGACCTCCTCGGAGGCCAGCACCTCGTAGCGGTGGGCCATCAGATGCCGACCTGCTCGTCCTCGGGCACCGGCAGCCGGGCGGCGTCCTGGAAGGTCGCCGCGGCGGCCACGAAGGCGGCGAACAGCGGGTGCGGCCGGGTGGGCCGGCTCTTGAGCTCCGGGTGCGCCTGGGTGCCGACGAAGAACGGGTGCACGTCGGCGGGCAGCTCGGCGAACTCGACCAGCGTGCCGTCCGGCGAGGTGCCGGAGAAGACCAGCCCGGCCTCGGTCAGCCGGTCGCGGTAGGCGTTGGCCACCTCGTAGCGGTGCCGGTGCCGCTCGGTGATCTCGGTCGACCCGTAGGCGCCGGCCACCACCGAGCCCGGCTGCAGCGCCGCCGGGTAGCTGCCCAGCCGCATCGTCCCGCCCATGTCGCCCCGGCCGGCCACCACGTCCAGCTGGGTGGCCATCGTGGAGATGACCGGGTCGGGGGTCTCCGGGTCGAACTCGGTGGAGTTGGCGCCGGTGATGCCGGCCAGGTCGCGGGCCACCTCGATGACCATGCACTGCAGGCCCAGGCACAGGCCCAGCGTCGGGATGCCGTTCTCCCGGGCGTGCCTGATCGCGCCGAGCTTGCCCTCGATGCCGCGCACCCCGAACCCGCCGGGCACGCAGACCCCGTCGACGCCGGCCAGCGCGGCCGCCGCGCCCTCGGGCGTCTCGCAGTCGTCGGAGGGCACCCAGCGGATCTGCACCCGCGAGCGGTGCGCGAACCCGCCGGCCCGCAGCGCCTCGGTGACCGACAGGTAGGCGTCGGGCAGGTCGATGTACTTGCCGACCAGCGCCACGGTGACCGTCTGCCTGGGGTCGTGCACCCGGTCGAGCAGGTCGCCCCACACGGTCCAGTCGACGTCCCGGAAGGGCAGGCCCAGCCGGCGGACGACGTAGGCGTCCAGGCCCTCGCGGTGCAGCACCTTGGGGATGTCGTAGATCGACGGGGCGTCCGGGCAGGAGGTGACCCCCTCGGCGTCCACGTCGCACATCAGGCCGATCTTGCGCTTGATGCCCTCGGAGATCTCCCGGTCCGACCGGCAGACCAGCGCGTCGGGCTGGATGCCGATGCTGCGCAGCTGGGCCACCGAGTGCTGGGTGGGCTTGGTCTTCAGCTCGCCGGAGGGGGCGATGTAGGGGATCAGCGAGATGTGCAGGAAGAAGCAGTTGTCCCGGCCGATCTCGTGCCGCACCTGCCGGGCGGCCTCGAGGAAGGGCAGCGACTCGATGTCACCGACCGTGCCGCCGATCTCGGTGATCACCACGTCCACCCGCTCGGCGGACTCGGCGCCGGCCAGGATGCGGGCCTTGATCTCGTTGGTGATGTGCGGGATCACCTGCACCGTGTCGCCCAGGTACTCCCCGCGCCGCTCCTTGGCGATCACGTCGGAGTACACCTGGCCGGTGGTCACGTTGGCCCGGCCGGTGAGGTCGGTGTCGAGGAACCGCTCGTAGTGCCCGATGTCCAGGTCGGTCTCGGCGCCGTCCTCGGTGACGAACACCTCCCCGTGCTGGAACGGGTTCATCGTCCCCGGGTCGACGTTGAGGTAGGGGTCCAGCTTCTGCATGGTGACCCGCAGGCCCCTGCTGGAGAGCAACGCCCCCAGGGAGCTTGCGGTCAGGCCCTTGCCCAGTGACGACACGACGCCGCCGGTGACGAAGACGAACTTCGTCGGCTGGGAGTTGGGGAGAAGAGGTCCGCGGTCACGAGGTTCTGCCAGTCGACCCACGGACGACCACGCTAACACGGTCCTCCGGCTCCGCCGGGACCCCCTCGGCCGGCCCGTGCTCCGGCGGCGGGGTCGGCGCGGAGGCGACCAGCCACACCAGCAGCGGCACCAGCAGGGTGGCGGCGGTCGCCGGCAGCGCCACGCCGCTGTCGTTGACCGCGGCCCCGACGGCGAGGGTCAGCGCGACCGCGGTCAGCCCGGCGCGCAGCACCCGGACGTCGGCCACCGGCAGACCCGCCGCGGGCCGGCCGGGGGTGCTGCGCAGCAGGCCGCCGGGCCGCAGCAGCCACAGCGCCGCGACCAGCGCGACCAGCAGCATCCAGGCCAACGGGCTGCCGAGCAGGATCGAGACGTTGGCCTGCGCCTTGCGGCCGATGACGGTCCACGCCTGGCCGTCGACCACCTGCCCGACGAACCGGCCCAGGTGGCTGCGCTCGTCGGCCGGGCCCATCCAGTCCAGCACCGCCACCGAACCGACGGCCAGCACGGCGGCGGCCAGCACGGCCACCAGCCGGGTCACCGTCACCCGGATCCGGGCCAGCAGCATGCCCAGCACCAGGAACCCGGGGACGGCGGCCAGCACGCCACCGAAGTCCCGGCCCAGCGAGGGCGCACCGACGAGCACCACGCAGCCCACCCCGGCGGTCAGCACCGGCAGCAGCCAGTGCCGGCGGCCCGGCGCGGGGCTGCGCCGGGCGACCGCGGCGGCCGCCGCGGCGGTGAGCAGCAGCGCGCTGACCGACAGCAGCCCGAAGGTGAGGTTGCCGTACCCGGTGAACCGGCCGGCCACGATGGCGTCGTAGCCCAGCAGCCCGTTGAGCTCCAGGTGCGACCCGGTGAGCACGTCCCCGGCGAGGGTGCCGAGGGTGACCGCCAGCACGACGACGCCCGGGCCCAGCCGGCGGCGGCGCCACGGGCCGAGCACGGCGACGGCGGTGAGCAGCAGGTCGGCGGCGACCACCGAGCCGGCCAGCGCCACCCGGGGCCGGTCGGCGAGCTCCCAGGGCGCCAGGTTCGCCAGGTAGGTGGCGACCGGCAGGCCGGCCACGGCCAGCGCGAGCACCCGGACCACGGCCGCGGTGCGCCGTCCCCGGGGCCGGCTGCGCAGCCACGCCTGCGCCCGGCCGCGCCCGCCCCGCCGGCCCGGCAGCCGGCCGCGGTCCCAGCCACCCAGCCCGACCACCCCGAGAGCGACGACCAGGGCACCGAGGGCCACCAGCAGCCAGAAGGTGGTGGCCGTGCTGCGGTAGTGCACCACCGCGCCGGTGTTCATCTCCGCCAGCTCGTCCAGGGCGGCCGCGAGGTCCGGGCGGTCCAGCCCCAGGGCGCGGAGCACGGTCGGCGCGACGTCGATCAGCTGGACGAACGGTGCCCGCCCGGTGCTGGCCGAGGTCAGCCACCCCGGCGTCATGCCCGGCCCGTGGGCCAGCCCGACGTGCAGCTGCGGGCGGCCCCCGTTGACCTCGGAGATGCCCTGCAGCAGCAGCAGGGTCTCCCCCGGCAGCGCGTCGGCCGCCGTCCGGAGACGGCCGACGACGTCGTCGATGCGGGTCAGCGCGGCCTCACGGGCCGAGGGCTGGGTGCCGGTGTCGGTCTCGTCGGGCAGCGGGAGGCCGGCGTCGGTGAGGTGGTCCAGCGACACCAGGGTCAGGGGGCACTGCGCCATCAGCTCGGTGAGGGCCGGCTGCCCGAGGGGCAGGGTGTCCAGCACCGTGAAGCGGCTGGACTCCCCCGCGACCGCGAGCGAGGCGGCCCGGCCGACCGCGGTGCTGCAGCTGACCGCCTCCCCCAGGGCGCCCGGCTCGGCACCGAACCGGGCGGTCGCCTCGTCCTCGGCGATCCGGGCGACCGTGCGCTGCGGCTCGGCCAGCCCCACCTCGGCGACCTGCTCCTCCAGGCCGCAGTAGGACAGCCGCGCGTCCACCGGCGGCGTCGGGGGCTGCTCGACCCCGTTGACCGGCGGCGCCCCCTCCTCGGCGGCGGACTCGGCCTGGTCCTCCGGGAGCGGCGCGCTGGGCAGCGGCACCGGCGGGACCGGCTCGACCGGCCCCGGGTACCGCGCGCGGTTCCCCGCGCCCAGGGTCGCCCAGCCGTCGAGCAGGCAGGTGGTCGGCCGCGCCGCCCGGACCGACAGCGCGCCGATCGCGGAGTCCTCGGCCAGCGCCCACAGCTGAGGCGTCCGCTCGGGGTCCAGGTCGGCCCAGGTCAGCCCGGGCACGCCGATCGTCAGCACCTGGTCGGCCCGCCACCGGTCCGCCGCGTCGGCCCCGGCTGCCGGCCCGGCGCCACCGGCGAGCAGCGTGACCAGGGCGAGCAGCACGACCAGCAACGGGCGGGAGCCGGGCACCGACCTCATCGGGGCGGCCCCAGCAGCTCCCGGTACAGGCCGACCAGCTGCGCGGCGGTGGCCGCCTCGTCGGGCCAGGTGGCCGCCCGGCGGGGGCCGGCCGCACCGAGCCGGGCGATCCGCGCCGGGTCGGTGAGCACGCCGGCGACCGCGTCGGCCAGCGCGGCGGCGTCCCCGTACGGGACCAGCTCCGCGGCGTCCCCGACCAGCTCGGGGATGCCGCCCACGGCGGTCGCGACCAGCGGCGTCCCGGCGCGCAGCGCCTCCTGGGCGGTCAGCGACCGGGCCTCCCAGACCGAGGGCAGCACGCACACGTCCGCCGCACCCAGCAGGTCGGCGACGTCGGTGCGCCGCCCCAGCAGGACGACGGGCAGCCGTTCGGCGGCGATCCGGGCGGCGAGCTCGTCGTGCAGCGGACCGTCGCCGGCGATGGCCACCAGCGGGGTGGGGCGCAGCCGCGGGTCGTCGGCCCAGCGGGCGACGGCGTCCAGCAGCAGGTGGTAGCCCTTCTGCGGGTGCAGCCGGCCGACGGCCACCACCAGCGGCCGCACGTCGTCGTCCAGGCCGACCTCCCGGCGGACGTCGGGTCGGGCCCGCTCGGCCGGGCGCAGCGGCGGAGCCGAGACGGGCGCGACGCGCACGTCGGTGGCGCCCAGCCGGCGGGCGTTCTCGGCCAGGTCACCGGAGGCGGCCAGCACCACGTCGGCCCCGCGGATCGTCGCCCGCTCGGCCGCCTGCAGCACCCGGCGGCGCAGCCCGCCGCCCTCGGGCAGCGCGTTGTGCAGGGTCAGCACCAGCGGACGGCGACCGGCGGCCGGCCACCGGGCGGCGGCGGCGACCAGGCCGGCGCGCAGGCCGTGGGCATGCACCAGGTCGGCGCCGCGGGTGGCCCGGCGCAGCGCGAGCACCGCGCGCAGGTCGGCGGCGGGGGCGAGCCCGGCGGAGATGCCCACCGCCCGGAAGTCGGCGCCGGTCGCGGTGAAGCCGAACAGCTCCTCGGTCGCCCGCGGGCCGCACACCCGCACCGCGGCACCGGCCCGGCCCAGGGCGGTCAGCACCGACCGCAGGTGGGTGCCGACCCCGCCGGTGCTGGTGGCCAGCACCTCGGCGATCCGGCGGTCGGCCAGCGGACGCTGCTCAGTCATCCGACTCCTCCTCAGCGTCCCGGCTCCGCAGTCCGTGCACGGCCGCGAGCAGCGGCCGCCGGGCGGCCCCCATCATGACCGCCGCGGCGATCACCAGCACCACCCCACCGGCCACGACCCCGGTGCCGATCGCGGCCGGCAGGCCGCCGTCGGGAACGGGGTCGGCGCCCAGCGCCCGGGCGGTCAGCCACCCACCCGCGCCGGCGGCCAGCCCGGCCAGCACCGCCGGCCCCCCGGTGCGCGCCACCCCGGTCAGCGCCCCGCCACCGGCGACCCGGCGCAGCACCACGAGCAGCGCCAGGCCGGCCACGGTCACCCCGATGCTGTGCCCGGCGCCCAGCGCCAGCGCCCGGTCGCCCGCCGGCAGCACCGCGGCCAGCACCAGGTCGGCCAGGACGGCGACCAGCCACCCGGCCACCACGCAGGCCGTGGGCTCCCGCCACAGGCCCCGGGCGTACAGCGCCCGGGTCAGCAGCGCGACCAGTCCGTAGCCCAGCAGGCCGGGCGCGAAAGCGGCGATCGTCGCCTGCAGGGCGTCGGCGGCGCCGGCGTCCTCCGGGGCGGTCAGGAAGACCCGCGCCATCGGCCCGGAGACGGCGACCAGGCCCGCGGCGGCCACCGCGCTGGCCACCAGGGTGAGGACGACGGCCGGGGCCAGCGTACGCCGGTACCCCTCCTCGTCGCCGACCGCGGCCCGCTCGGTGAGCCCCGGGTACACCGAGGTGGCCAGCGGGACGGCGAGGGCGGCCCACGGCAGCAGGAAGACCGTCATCCCGGCGAGGTAGGCGACCTGGGTGCCGTCGGGGGCACCGGCGTTGGCCAGCCGGATCGCCACCACGGCGACCAGTTGCTGGCCGGCGAGGGTGAGCACCCCGGCCAGGGCCAGCCGGCGCACCCGCGGCGCCGCGCCCACCGGGAAGCGCAGCGTGGGCCGCAGCCCCAGCCGCAGACCGCGCAGCGGCACCAGCAGGCACCCCGCCAGCGCCAGCACGCCCAGCGTCGTCCCGACCCCGAGCACCAGCTCGGCGGTGGTGGACAGCCCGGCGGCGTCGCGGTCGCCGTCCAGGCCGGCGAAGAGCAGGTAGGCGGAGGCGACCACCACGGTCGACAGCAGCGGCGCCAGCGCCGGCCCGGCGAAACGCCGGTGCGCCTGCAGCACGCCGGTCAGCACCACCGCCACGCCGTACAGCACCACCTGGGGGGCGAAGACGAGCAGGAAGCGGGCGGCCAGGTCGACCTGGGTGGGGTCGTCGCCGAGCAGCGCGCCGGCGATCGGCCGGGCCAGCAGCGCCAGCAGCGCGGCCAGCGGCACCAGCACCAGCAGCGACCACCCCAGCAGCGCGCCGGCGGTGCGGCGCACCTGCTCCCGGTCGCCGGCGGCGATGCCACCGGCGAGCATCGGGACGACGAGGCTGGCCAGCGCGCCGCCGGCGACCACCTCGAAGACGATGTTCGGCACGGTGTTCGCCGCGACGTAGGTGTCGGCGGTGCTGCCGGCGCCGACGGCGTTGGTGAACACGACCGTTCGGCCGAAGCCGGCCAGCCGGGACAGCAGCGTGAGCACCGAGATGAGCACGGCCGCGCCGGCCACGCCCTGGACGACCCGGCGGCGGGTGCCGGCGGTCACCGCCGTGACCGCCGGTGCTGTCGTGCCCGCCGGTGCTGCAGCGCGCTCACGCGCCGCGGCGGCCGAGCCGGTCGAGCTCGCGCAGGCCCGGCGTCGACTCGATGACCCGGGTGAAGCTGACCTTCTCGCTGGCCAGGGTCAGCGCGGTGACCGTGCCGAGCAGCGCGGCGCGCGTGCCCCGGGCCCGGATGCCGGCCAGCCGCAGGCCCAGGAGCGCGCCGAGTGCGTTGGCGCCGCAGTCCCCGAGCATGACCCGCTCCCCCAGGTCGGCCGGGAGCACACCGAGGGTCGCGCCGAGCGGGCCGGCGACCAGGCTCCCGCCGGGGCCGGCGAGCGTGCCGGCCGCGAGCAGCGCCGCGGCCTTGCCGGCCCGCCCCGGGCGCAGGTCGAGCAGGTTGACCAGGTTGGCCGTGCCGGCCACCAGGCCGGTGGTGAGCACGCCGTCGACGACGGCGGACCGGCCGTTGCCGCGGGAGGTGAGCACCGCGGCCACGGCGGCGGCGGCACCGATGCCGGCGACCTTGACCGCGCCGGCGGACACCCGACCGGCCCGCAGGGCCGCCAGGTGACCGGCCAGGCCCTTGTCCCGGGCCTGTTCCGGTCGGGCCCCGGCCAGGTCGTCGTAACCGCCGACGACGCCGGCCACCGTGCCCACCACGACCGCGGCGGCCCGCTGCCCGGCCGGTGCGCCCAGCGCGGCCGACGCGGTGGCCGCCACGGCCAGGGCGGGGCCGCCGAGCAGGCTCACCGGCCGGCCGGCGTAGTTGGTCCGGCGCCACGGCGCACCGGCCGGGCGCGCGGTCAGTGCGGCCGCACCGGCCAGGCCGGCCCGGGCCGCGAGGGCCCCGGTGACCGCCAACGCCGTCCGGCGGCCGGTCGCGCTGCCGGTCACGGGGCTGCGGGCGGGACCGGCTGGGTGTCCTCGCCGGTCCCGTAGGCGCCGGTCGTGCCGCGACCCTCGGCGGCCAGCGCGAGGACCGTGCTGATCCGCCCGGCCGCGGTGGCGACGTTGTCGACCGTGGAGACGGTGACGGTGGGGTCGGTGCGCACGGCGGCGACCAGGCCGCCCTCCTCGGCGGCGTCCTCGTCGCCGGCGACGACGGCGCCGGCGCCCTGCGCGTCGAGCGCGCCGACCAGCTGCACCAGCGCCGCCAGCCGCTGGTCGGCGTCCTCGCCCTCGACCTCACCGGTGGTCAGCACGACGGCGAAGTCCGCCGGGCTGACCGAGGAGGTGTCCCGGCTCAGCACCTCGAGCTGCTCCAGCCCGGCCAGCACGGTGGAGGTGGCCGCGGCGTCCGGGACGGCGCCCGGGCCGTCCGCGGTGGTCGGCGGGACCATCAGCACCTGTGCCAGCAGCGAGGCGGCCTGCTCACCGGTGTCGTCGCTGTCCGGAGGCGTCCAGCTGGCCGGCAGCCCCGGTCCGGTGAGGTAGCTGGACAGGCTGCTCTCGGCGTCCGCGGTGCCGAAGGCGTCGGTCAGCCGGACGGTGCCGGTGACCGTGGCGCCGGCGCTGCCCAGCAGCGCGGTGACCCCCTCGACCACCTCGGTGGCGACGTCGGTGCCGTCGAGGACCAGCACCACGCTGCGGTCGGTGAGGGCGTCCTCGACCAGGGTCGGGCCGACGGCCTCCTCGAAGCTGCCCACGTCGTCGAGCCGGGCCTGCAGCTGCTGGGTCTGGTCCTCCAGCGCGCGCTTGTCGGTCTGCAGGGCACTGACCTGGTTCTGCAGGTTGTCCGTCAGCGGCCCGTTGAGCTGAGTCGTGCCGATGATGATCCCGAGCGCGACGGCCAGGAACACGGCGATCAGCGAGACGAGGTGGTAACGGAAGTCGATCACGTGAAGAGGTTCTCCAGCCAGAACACGAAGCTGTCCCATTGGTCGACGAGCAGGTCGAGGTAGATGTGGCCGGCGGTGGACACCGCCAGCGCCGCGGTGATCGAGACCAGCGCGGCCAGCACCAGCAGGACCAGCGCCAGGGTGGAGATGCGGCTGCGGTACAGCCGGCTCACGCCCTTGGCGTCGACCAGCTTGCCGCCCAGCCGCAGGCGGGTCAGGAAGGTGGAGGCCATGCCGCCGCGGCCCTTGTCGAGGAACTCGATCAGGGTGGCGTGGGTGCCGACGGCGACGATGAGGGAGGCCCCCTTCTCGTCGGCCAGCAGCATCGCGATGTCCTCGCTGGTGGCCGACGCCGGGAAGGTGATCGCGTCGACGCCGAGGTCCTGGACCCGCTGCAGGCCGGGGGCCCGGCCGTCGGCGTAGGCGTGCACGACCACCTCGGCGCCGCACTTGAGCACGCTGTCGCTCACCGAGTCCATGTCGCCGATGATCATGTCCGGCTGGTAGCCGGCCTCGATCAGCGCGTCCGCGCCGCCGTCGACGCCGATGAGCACCGGGCGGTAGTCCCGGATGTAGGGGCGCAGCGCCTGCAGGTCCTCCTTGTAGTCGTACCCGCGGACGACGACGAGCACGTGCCGGCCCTCGATCGAGGTGGCGATGTCGGGCACGCCCACGCCGTCGAGCAGCAGCGCGCGCTCGCGCTTCATGTACTCCATGGTGTTGGCGGCGAAGGCCTCCAACTGGGTCGACAGCCCGGCGCGGGCCTCGGCCATGGCCTCGGCGACGGTCTCCGCCGTCTGCTCGACGCCCTCGGCGACGACCTCGTCACCGGCGTACACCTTGTTGCCCTCGACCCGGAGGGTCACGCCCTCCTTGAGCCGGGTGAACACCTCCTTGCCGACGCCGTCGACCAGGGGGATGCCGGCGTCGACCAGGATGCCGGGGCCCAGGTTCGGGTACCGGCCCGACGTGCTGGGCGCCGCGTTGACGACGGCGCCGACCTTGCCGGCGACCAGGGAGTCGGCGCTCACCCGGTCGATGTCCACATGGTCGATCACGGCGATCTCGCCCGGCCGCAGCCGCTTGGTCAGGTTCTTGGTCCGACGGTCCAGGCGCGCCGTGCCGGTCACGCCGGGTGCCGTCTCGGACGCTCGTCCGCGCCGCAGGGTGCCGATGCGCATGCAGGCGATGCTCCCACGATGCGCGGACCGGTCACCCCCGACGCGCGACAGCGACGGATCAGTCACACATCGTGAGCGACACCGGGTTCGAGCGGACACGCCGACGAACGCGACGGGTGTCGCTGCCCGGGGACGGGACCGGCCCGTCACTACCGTGACTGGTGTGACTGCAGGGGCCTCCGCTCGCCGGAGCACAGCGACCGTCCTGCTCGACGACCCGGCCGAGGAGGCTGCCGTCGGCGCGCCGTCACCCGAGGGCGCGAGTGCGGCCGCCGACGACCCGGTCACCGCCCCCGAGGTCACCGCGTCGGTGGTGGCCCTGCCGCAGCGGCCGCCGGTGCCCACCCGCGCCGATCGCCCGGGCACCTCGACCCCCGCACCGGCCCAGAGCCCGGACGACGCCGCCCCGGCGGTCGCCGGTGGCACGGCGGGCGGTGGCACGGCGGGCGGTGGCACGGCGGGCGGTGGCACGGCGGGCGGTGGCACGGCGGGCGGTGGCACGGCGGGCGGTGGCACGGCGGCCGAGGAGCCGGCTGACGCCCCCGGCCCGGGGCGCCGGGCCCGCCGCCGTGAGCGGCGCGGGCCCAACCTGCGCGAGCAGCGGCGTCAGCGCACCCGCGAGGCGATCGTCGACGCCGCCGCCGAGCTGTTCGTCGAGCGGGGCTTCGACCACGTCAGCGTCATGGAGATCGCCCAGCGGGCCGGCGTGGTGGAGAAGACGGTCTTCAACCACTTCCCCGTCAAGGAGGGGCTGGTCTTCGAGGCCGACCCGCCGATCCGGGCCGCACTGCTCGACGCCGTCCGGCGGCGTCCGGCCGGTGAGTCGGTGGCCGCGGCGGCCGGTGGCTTCGTGGTCGCCGCGATCAGCCAGCTGGGCTCCCCCGCCGCCGCCGAGGGCGTGGCGGAGATGGCCCGGGTCATCCGGGGCAGCCGCACGCTGCAGGTCCGGGAGCGGGAGATCCTCGGCACCCTCGCCGACACCCTCGCCGAGCAGATCGTCGAGGAGACCCACGCCGCGCCCGACGAGCTCGAGCCGTGGCTGGCGGCCAACGCCGTGCTCGGCCTCTACTCCGCGCTGCTGGAGCTGGCCCGCGACCGGGTGCTGGAGGGCGCCTCCGGCCCGGAGCTGGTCGAGGAGCTCCGCGCCCGCGGCCGCCGCGGGCTGGCCCTGATGCAGTTCGGCCTCGCCGGGTACGCCAAGCGCAGCTGACCGACGACCCGCCGGCCACGGCGGGCGCGCCGGCGGCGTTCGGGCGGGGCCGTAGGCCGGACGCCGCGCGGCCCTCGCACACCCCGGTCCACCGCACGGCCGGTGGACCGGCCCTCCGCTACTGGCGCTCGGCGGCCACGGCGAGCAGTTCGCGGGCGTGGGCCTGACCGGTGTCGCTGTCGGCCAGGCCGGACAGCATCCGGGCCAGCTCGCGCACCCGGTCCTCCCCGGCGACCGCGCGGATGTCGGTGGCCGTCACGCCCGCGGCCGAGTCCGGTGACTTGTCCACCACCAGGTGGGTGTCGGCGAAGGCCGCGACCTGGGCCAGGTGGGTGACCACGACGACCTGGTGCTCCCGGGCCAGCCGGGCCAGCCGCCGCCCGATCTCCCCCGCCGCCTGACCACCGACGCCGGCGTCCACCTCGTCGAAGACCATGACCGGCACCGGGTCGGCGCCGGCGAAGACCACCTCGATGGCCAGCATGACCCGGGACAGCTCACCGCCGGAGGCACCCTTGTGCACCGGGCGGGCCGGGGCGCCGGGGTGCGGGGTCAGCAGCAGCACGACCTCGTCGACGCCGTCGGGCCCGGGCTGGTCCGGGTCGCTGGTGACCTGGAAGGACACCCGGGCGTTCTTCATCGCCAGCCCGGCGAGCTCCTGCCCGACCTCGGAGGCGAACCCGTCGGCGGCGGCCCGGCGTCCCTCGGTGACCCGCCCGGACAGCGCGGCCAGCTCCGCGCGCGCCGCGTCGCGGGCGGCCTCGAGCGCCTCGAGGGCCTCGTCGGAGACGTCCAGCTGCGCCAGCCGGGACTCCGCGTCGGCGGCCCAGGCCAGCACCCCGGCCAGCCCGTCACCGACGTCGGCGTACTTGCGCACCAGCGCGGTGATCGCGGCCCGCCGGTCGAGCACCTCGGCCAGCCGGGCCGGGTCGGCGTCCAGGTCGGCGACGTAGCCGGCCAGCTGGACCCCGACGTCGGAGACCACCGCGACGGCGTCGGCGAGGTCCTGGGCCAGCAGCACCAGGGTGGGGTCGTCGGACCCGGCCAGCGCCCGCTCGGCCGTGGCCAGCGCGCTGGTCGCGTCCTGCGGCAACCCGCCCTCACCACCGAGGTCGCCGGTCACGTCGCCGACCAGCGCCAGCCGGGCGGTGTCGGCCACCGAGCGCAGCGCGTCGGCGTCGCCCAGCCGCTTGGCCAGGGTGTCGAGCTCCTCGTCCTCCCCCGGCTGGGGGGCGACCGCGGCGATCTCCTCCAGGCCGTGCCGCAGCACGTCGGCGGTCTGCGCCAGCTCCCGGGCCTGCCCCCGGCGGCGGTCCAGGTCCTCGGCCAGCTCCCGCCACGCGGCGTACGCCGACCGGTGCTCCTCGACCAGCGCCAGGTGGGCGGGGCCGGCGTACCGGTCCAGGGCACGGCGCTGCTCGGCCGGCCGGGTCAGCCGCAGCTGGTCGGTCTGCCCGTGCACGGCCAGCAGGTCCTCGGCCAGCTCGGCGACGACCCCGACCGGCACGCTCCGGCC
This sequence comes from Modestobacter lacusdianchii, assembly GCF_054177765.1. Taxonomy (NCBI): domain Bacteria; kingdom Bacillati; phylum Actinomycetota; class Actinomycetes; order Geodermatophilales; family Geodermatophilaceae; genus Modestobacter; species Modestobacter lacusdianchii. The sequence goes on from NZ_JBJJTJ010000006.1 coordinate 185,508, forward strand.
GCCCAGGTGCGCCCGCGACCGCCCCTCGGCGCTGAACGTCCGGGCCAGGATCAGGCTGCCGTCCTCGTCCGGCTCGGCCCCCGCGTCGGCGGCCCGCGCCCACACCGGGGACTCCGGCGGCAGCACCAGCCGGCCCTCGACGCCGGCCCGCGCGCCGGCCCGCACCCGGCCCTGGTCCGCCCGCCCGCCGAAGAGCAGGGTCAGCCCGGTCACCACCATCGTCTTGCCGGCGCCGGTCTCCCCGGTGACCACGGTCAGCCCGGGACCGAGCTCCAGGGTGACGTCGTCGATCGAGCCCAGCCCGTGCAGGTGCAGCTCCGACAGCGCCCCACCGCGGGGACGCGCGGGGGTCGCCGGGGCCGGCGGCTGCTCACGCCGCGCCGTCCGGGTGGCCACCGCTCACCTCCCCCGGGGTCCGCAGCACGCCGTCGCTGGTGTTGACGTCACCGGTGAGCACGTTGGTGCGCCCGATCGGGGCCTCGAGGCCGGGGCCGTGCGAGCGGGCGTCACGGAAGCCACGCACCGGCAGCCCGAACTTGGCGACCAGCCGGTCACCGAAGGACGTCGGGTTGACCCGGGCGATCCGCACCGGCCTGTCCGACCGGCGCACCTCGACCCGGCCGCCGTCGGGCACCTCGACGATGCGCCGGCCGTCGGCGGAGATCCGGGCCCGGGTGCCGTCGGGCGGCACCGCGACGGTGAGCACGGAGGTCGGCGAGGTGACCAGCGGCCGGGCGAACAGCGCGTGCGCGTTCGTCGGCACGAGCAACAGCGCCTCCACGTCGGGCCACACCACCGGACCACCGGCGGAGAAGGCGTAGGCGGTGGAGCCGGTCGGCGTCGCGCACAGGATGCCGTCGCAGCCGAAGCTGGTCAGCGGGTGGCCGTCGACCTCCAGGACGACGTCGAGCACCCGGGAGCGCTCGACCTTCTCCACCGAGACCTCGTTGAGCGCCCAGGTGCCCTCACCGGTGGGCCGGCCCTCGGCGTCGAGCACCGTGGCGTCCAGGGTGAGCCGCTCCTCCACCTGGTACTGGCGGTGCTCCACCGCGGTGAGCATCTCCACCACCGCCTCCGGCTCGGTCTCGGCGAGGAAGCCGACCCGGCCCAGGTTGACGCCGGTGATGGCGGCGTCGGTGCTGCGGGCGAGCTCGGCGGCCCGCAGGAAGGTGCCGTCGCCGCCGAAGACCAGCACGATCTCCACGTCGTCGGCCGCGCCCGGCCCGAACGGGCAGACCTCCGCGCCCGGCACGGCCATGTCCTCGGCCTCGTCCTCCAGCAGGCGGACGACGATCCCGGCCTCGGTCAGCCGCGCCGCGGCCGAGCGGGCCAGCTGCACGATGTCGGCGCGCCCGGTGTGCACGGCCAGCAGGGCCCGGCGGGTCCGGGTGGTCCCCGCGGCGGTGGTCCCGGTGCCTGGCTGGCTCACTGGTCTCCCTCGGTGACGTTCATCGGCACTGCGTACCCCGGGACCACGTGCCCCGGAACTGAGTCGTCCGGCACCACGTCGTCCGGCACCACGTCGTCCGGCAGGTCGGAACGGTACGACCTCGCACGCTCGGTCACTGGGGTCCTTCCTGCACTGCTCGGTCGATGTCGGCGGCGTCCGGGGGTGGTGCGTCCCGGCGCAGCCAGAGGAAGAACTCCACGTTGCCCGCCGGACCGGGCAGCGGGCTGGCCACCACGCCCGCGGTGCCCCAGCCCAGCTCGGCCGCGGCCAGCGCCACGGTGAGCACCGCGTCGGCCCGGTGGGCCAGGTCGCGGACGACGCCGCCGGCCCCCAGCCTCTCCCGGCCCACCTCGAACTGCGGCTTGACCATCGGCAGCAGGTCGGCGCCGGGCTGCGCACAGCCGGTCAGCGCCGGCAGCACCAGACGCAGCGAGATGAACGACAGATCGGCCACCACCAGGTCGACCGGGCCGCCGATCGCCTCCGGGCTCAGCTCACGGACGTTGGTCCGCTCGTGCACCGCGACCCGGTCGTCGGTGCGCAGCGACCAGGCCAGCTCGCCGTAGCCGACGTCGACGGCGACCACCTCGCGGGCGCCACGGCTGAGCAGCACCTCCGTGAACCCGCCGGTGGAGGCCCCGGCGTCCAGGGCGCGACGGCCCTCGACGTCGACGGGGAAGGCGGTCAGCGCACCGAGCAGCTTGTGCGCGCCGCGCGAGACCCAGCTGGGCTCGTCCGGGTCGGTGCGGACGACGACGGGGGTGCCGGCCTCCACGCCGGTGGCGGCCTTGGTGGCGGCCTGCCCGCCGACGGTGACCCGCCCCTCGGAGATCAGGGTGACGGCGTGCTCGCGGGAGCGGGCGAGCCCGCGGCGCACGAGCTCGGCGTCGAGCCGGCTGCGACGGGCCATCAGAGCTGGTCGACGGTGGACAGTTCGCGCTGCAGCCGGTCGTGCTCGGCCTCGAACACCGCGACGTGCTCGGCCACCGGCCGGGCGGCCAGGTCGGCGAACGGGGACGGCCCCGCAGGCACCGGCGCACCCGGGTGCCCGGGGCGTCCGGTGGACGTGCTCCCGGCGGGGACGGGCCCGGCCGGGGAACGCGGCGGACCGGGGACCGGGCGTGGCTGGTGCTGCTCGCTCACGGGTCCTCCTCCACGCTCGGGCTCCCCTGGGCAGCCGGCTGAACCGGGATCGCCACCGGTCGGGACGTCCACGTCGGAGGTTACCGGCCCGGTGGGACGGGTGACGGGACAGCGGACCGGGTGGTGGACGACGCCCGCCGGCGCAGTGGGCCGGCCGGGACCGCCGCGATCGCGCCCGCGACCCGCCGGTAGCGTCCCGGCGGACCGCCCGGCCGGGACGATCCCGGTCCCCGCTGGAGGAGGCACCCGCCACATGGCGACGCTCGAGCAGTGCATGACCGCCCTGGACGGGTTCGTCGGCCGGCTGGCCGCCACCGATGCCGCCCGGGACCTGGACCGGAGCGTCTCCTGCCGGCTCACCGACCTGCAGCAGGTCGTGCAGGGTCGGCTGGCCCGCGGCTCGGTGCGGGACATGACCGCACTGCCCGACGGCCCGGTGGTGCCCAAGGCCGACATCCGGCTGACCATGAGCAGCGACGACCTGCTGGCCCTGACGGCCGGCGAACTCGCCTTCGGCCCGGCCTGGGCCAGCGGCCGGGTCAAGCTGGAGGCCGGGCTGCGCGACATGCTCCGGCTCCGCTCCCTGCTCTGAGATCTCCTCCGCGTCACCCCGCGAGCAGCCCCCAGCCGCGCAGCACCGCCGCAGCGTCCTCGTCAGCGGCCCGGACGGTCGCCGGGTGCCCGTCCTCGGCATGACCGGCCCAGTGCGCGACGGCGAGCACCCGCAGGGCGTCCAGCCCGTCGCCGTCCTCGCGCACCGGCCCGTCGAGGCGCAGGGCCAGCTCCCCGCCGGCCCGGTCGGCCTGCCACCCCTCGCACCGCCAGGCCCCCTCGACCGCGGTGACGCCGGGGTGCCGGACGAGCAGGCCACCGGCGTCCGGCGCGATGAGGTCCGGCCGGTGCAGCGGCCCGGCGGCCAGCAGGTCGGCCGGGGTGGCGACACCGGTGAACACCAGCAGGCTCGCGGCACCGGCCCGGCGGGCGCCCTCGATGTCGGTGTCGAGCCGGTCGCCGACCACGAGCGGATGGCGGGCACCGGTGCGCCGGACGCACTCGGCGTGCATCGCGGGGTCCGGTTTGCCGGTCACGAGCGGCTGCTGACCGGTCACCGCGCTGACCACCCCGACCAGCGCCCCGTTGCCCGGCAGCACGCCGCGCGGTGAGGGGATGGTGGCGTCGGTGTTCGTGGCCACGTGCCGGGCCCCGCGCCGGACGGCGACCACCGCCTCGGCCAGCTGGGCCCAGCCCACCGCCGGCCCGTACCCCTGGACGACGGCGGCGGGTCCGTCCTCGGCCCGGTCGACCACGGTGAGCCCGGCGGCGGCCAGCGCCGCGGCGACCCCGGGTCCGCCGACGGCCAGCACCCGGGCACCGTCGCCGACCAGGTCGGCCACCACCGAGGCGGCGGCCTGGGAGCTGGTGATCACGTCGTCGGGCGCGGCCTGCACACCGAGCTCGGTGAGGTGCGCGGCGACCTGGTCAGGGGTCCGGGCGGCGTTGTTGGTCACGAACCCCAGCTGCATGCCGCCCGCGCGGGCCGCCGCGAGCGCAGCCGGCACACCGGGGACCGCGGCCGGACCCACGTAGACCACGCCGTCGAGGTCGAGCAGTGCCACGTCGTGGGTCTGGCTCGGCGCGGTGCCCGCCCCGCGGGCCAGCCCCACCTCGGGCGCGGTCACGCGGCGCCGGCGGTGTCGGGCGATCCGCACGGACGGCCCTCACGCGGGTCACGCGGGCGAGCGGCGCCCGCCCGGTCGTGCGCGGTCCGGCGGTGTGGTGCGGTGCTCATGGCAGCTCCTCGGCTGGCAGGTCCCCGACGGCGCCCCGGCGGGCGCGCACCCCGCGGAGCGCGCGGGCGTAGTGGGACTGGTCGGGGCGCATGGCCACGGCCAGCGCCAGGTGCTCGGCGGCGAGCTCCAGCTCGCCGGCCCGGCTGGCCGCCAGGCCGAGACCGAACTGGGCGTAGTCGTCGGTCGGGTTGACCTCGATCAACGCCTGGAAGCTGTCGATGGCCGCACGGTAGCGGCCGGCGTCGTACTGCGCGCGGGCCAGCGCCTCGCGGACGCTGCGCGAGGCGGGCTCGGCGGCGACGGCCCGCTCCAGCAGCGTCGCGGCGGCGGCGGGGTTGCCGTCCCCGAGCAGCTGCAGACCCCGCTGGTACCACTCGTACACCCCGCCATCGGGTTGCCCTGGTCCGTGCTCTCCCACCGCAGCTCCTCTCGCGCGCCGCCCTCGCCACCACGCGGGTGCCGGGTCCCGGCGGACGCCGCTCCCGGCTCCCGGGCGGCGCGCTCCTACGATCGACTCCGTGCCCTCGACGTCGGCGGACGCCCCGCCTCCTGACGTGACGGGCCTCGACGTCCGGCCGTTCCGTGCCCTGACCTACCGCGACCACGACGCAGCGCACCTGGCGAGGGTGACCTCGCCGGCCTACGACCTGGTGAACGCCGCGGGCCGCGACCGTCTGGCCGCGGCCGATCCGTACAACATCGTCCGCCTGATCCTGCCGCACGTCGACCCGGTCGAGGGCCAGGACGGCAGCCGGTCGGCCCGGGAGCGGCGGTCGGCGTCGGCCGCCGCGGCGACGCTGCAGGCGTGGTCGCAGTCCGGGGTGCTGGTCCGCGACGACGCGCCGGCGATGTGGCGCTACGAGATGGCCGGCCCCGCCGCGGAGGCGACGACCGGCTGGCTGGGCGCCGTGGCGCTGCCCGCGGCCGGCTCGTCGGCCGTCCTGCCGCACGAGGACACGTTCGCGCCCGCCGTCGCCGGACGCGCCGCCCTGCTGGCCGCCACCGACACCGACCTCGAGCCGATCGTGCTGGCCCACGACCCCGACCCGGAGGTCGCCGAGCTCACCCGGACCGCCGTCGCCGGTCCGCCGACGCTCGAGGTGGCCGACCCTGACGGGGTCGTGCACCGGCTGTGGCGGGTGACCGACCCCGGGACGCTGGCCGGGTTGACCCGCGCGCTGGCTCGTACCCGTGCCGTCATCGCCGACGGTCACCACCGCTTCGCCGCTGCCTGCGACCACCAGGCCGAGGGCGGGGCACACGGCAGCGTGCTCGCCCTGCTCACCCCCATGGGCGCCGGGGGCCTCCAGGTGCGCGCCATCCACCGGGTCGTGCCGGACCTGCCCCTCGACGCCGCGGTGCGCGCCGCGGCCGCCGGCTTCACGACCACCGAGCTCACCCCCCGCGATGGCGACGTCGACGGGACGGTGCGGCGCTGGACGCTGCAGGAGGGGCCGGAGACCTTCCTGCTCAGCGACGGCGACCGCGTGGTCGAGCTCTCCGCGCCCTCCGCCGCGATGCTCGCTGCCGTTCCCGAGGAGGCGCCGGCTGCGTGGCGGCGGCTCGACGTGGTGCTGGCCCACGCAGCCCTCCTGGGCCGGCTCTGGCAGCGGCCGGACGACCCGGCCTCGGTCCTGGTGGCCCACGACGTCACCGAGGCCCTCCGGCTGGCCGAGGACCGGGCCGGCGTGGCCCTGCTGCTGCGTTCCCCGTCGCCGGCCGACGTGGCGGCCGTGGCCAGGGCCGGCGCCCGGATGCCCCGCAAGTCGACCCTCTTCGTGCCCAAGCCCCGGACCGGACTGGTCCTCCGGCCGCACCAGGACTGAGCACGGCGCCGCCGGCGAGCGGTCGCTGCGATGGCCCTCAGACCGATGCGGACGTCGTGCGCGGAGACGCCCGGGTCACCTTGCGGCCCCTCCGGCACACCACCTCGTAGGCGACCGCCGTGCCGGTGGGGGTGCGCCAGAACCGGCGTTGCAACGTGCCCTCCACCTCGACCACGTCCTCCGGCGTCCAGGCGGCGGCGTAGCGGTGCAGCGCCGGCAGGTAGCTCACGCAGGTGAGCCGGTCCGACCGCGGGCCGCGGGGGCGGACGTGCTCCCGGCGCACGATCAGCGTGAACACCAGCAGCGTGTCTCCGCTGGGCAGCGGACGGAACTCCGGGGGTGCGGACAGCCGCCCACGCAGGACGACGTCGTTCCGGTCGATGACGGCGAGGCTCATGCGGACGAGCCTCCTGGGCCGGGACGGCCACCGGCCAGGGCCGTCCCGTTGTTGTGGACGACCCCGGCCGGTGTGGACGGACCAGGTCAGTGCGTCGGTGGCTGCTGCTCCGGCGCCACGTCAGGCGCCTCCTGGAACAACCGGGAGTGGTCCCGCTCGACCGGCGGCGGGGTCTCCCCCAGCAGTTCGGCGACCTCTGCCTCGATGTCGTCGTCGGTGACGTCCCCGAACTGCTCCTCGGTCAGGTCGCCGCCGTCGTCGGGAGCGGTGGCTGTCCCGTCGGACCCACCGGGGACCGGCTGCGGCGACTCGGGGTCGTCCTCGACCGGCTGCTCGTCAGCCAGCTCGTCGGCTGCCAGCTCCTCGTCGACCAGGTCCTCGTCGATCAGGTCCTCGTCCTCGGTGAAGACCTCGGAGACGCCGGTCAGGTCGTCGGGGTCGGCTGCGGCGATCGCCACGTACCACTCCATGGCCAGCTCCTCCTCGCCGCGATCGGCGAGCAGGTCGGCGTAGGCCATCGCCAGGCGCAGCTGCCCCAGGTCGGGGTGGCCCAGACCGGCGGGCGTGGGACGCCCACCCAGGGCGGCCTCCAGGACCAGCGCCGCCGCCGGCAGCTCGCCGAGGTCCTGACGCGCGCCGGCCTCGACGAGCCGCAACTCGACGAGCTCCTCCGCCTCCGGTCCCGCCGCGAGCGCCTCGTTGACCAACCTGATCGCGTTCTCCGGCCGGCCGAGCCCACGCTCACAGTCGGCCAGCACCGCGCGGTAGCTCTCGTCGCCGCTCATCCGGGCATAGGCGCGCAGTTCGCGGGCAGCCTCAGCGAAGTCGCCGGCGAGGTAGGCCGCGACACCGACCGCCTCCCGCACCGCAGCGATCCTGGACGCCCGGTCGCGCGCCGCCCGGGCGTGCTCCAGCGCGAGCTCCGGCTCGTCGTCGAGCAGCCCGCCGGCGGCGACCAGGTGGCGGGCGACGCTGTCGGCGTTGCGCGGGTCGAGTCCACGGAGAGCCGACCGCACCGACTGGTCGAGATCCCGCGGGTCGACCCAGTCCGGCACCTCCGGGCCGACCGGCCGCCGAGACTGCATGCTCTCGCTGTCACCGCGTGCGCGGCTCGGCCGGCGGTCCTGCCACGCCGGACGATCACCCGAGGGACGCCCACCCTGCGGGCGGTCACCGGAAGGACGGCGGTCCTGCCACGCCGGACGATCACCCGAGGGACGCCCACCCTGCGGGCGGTCACCGG